>NZ_VFQC01000001.1:1932613-2255170 GCF_006717075.1 Haloactinospora alba | reverse complement strand
TGGGCGGCGGCGTGCGGGTGGACACCGGCCGTGCGTTCGCCCAGCGCGTCGGCGGCCGCGCGGGCGGTCCTCTCCTGGCCGGGGGTGGAGAGGACGAGCGGGCGGTCGAGGCCCAGCGACCGTGTCTCACCGGGCAGGTCGGCGAGCGCGCCCGGGCGCATGCGGACCCGCATCGGCAACCCCTCGTGGGTGAACTCCGGGTTCCAGCTGGCCATGTGGTGCTCTTTCGTCTCGGCGGCGCCGTGTGACTGGGAAACGGTTCCCATTTTATTCAATCTTCAACTATATGAGCGTAACCTCCGAGGGGAGGGCCGGCGGGAATGTTGTTCAAATTTCAACTGTTTCCTAGGATGAAACTGGCTTAGAGATGAGGAGGGCAGTGGCCATGACACAGCGTCCCGCGGGAATCCACCACGTCACGGCGATCGCGAGCGACCCGCAGGCCAACGCGGACTTCTACCGCAACGCTCTGGGGATGCGGTTGGTCAAGAGGACGGTGAACTTCGACGCCCCGGACACTTACCACCTGTACTACGGGGACCGGGCGGGCAACCCCGGCACGGTGCTCACCTTCTTCCCGTGGCCGGAGGCCCCCCGGGGCCGTGTCGGCGCGGGCCAGGCGACGACGACGTCCTTCTCGGTGCCGGAGGGATCCATCGGCTGGTGGGAGCACCACCTGGACTCGCTCGGTGTGGCCACCACCCGCCCCACCGAGCGGCTCGACGAGGACGTACTCAGCCTCAAGGATCCCGACGGTCTGGCGATCGAGCTGGTGGCCAGCGCCGACCACCACGACACCGACCCGTGGGACGGCGGCGAGGTCCCCACCGAGCACGCCATCCGCGGTATTCGCGGCGTCACCCTGACCGAGCACGACCTCGACCGCACCGCGGGCATGCTCAACGGGAAACTGGGCTTCCAGCTCGCCGCTGAGGAGGGCAACCGCTACCGGTTCCACACCAGGGAGGCGGCCCAGGGTGTGGGAACCGTGGTCGACGTGCTCGCCGACTCGGCCGTCCAACGCGGCCTGGTGGCCGCCGGAACCGTGCACCACGTCGCCTACCGCGCCCCGGACCAACAGGCGCAGGTCGCCTGGCAACAGCAGTTGGCCAACGACGGGGTGGGGGTGACCGAGGTGCGCGACCGGTCCTACTTCACCTCGATCTACTTCCGCGAGCCGGGAGGTGTACTGCTGGAGATCGCGACCGACGGCCCCGGGTTCGACTACGACGAACCGCTGCTCCAACTGGGCCGGAAACTCAAACTCCCGCCCTGGCTGGAGCCCAACCGCGCCCAGATCGAGAACGCCCTTCCCGAGCTGAAAGCAGAGGAATGATCATGACCAGCACGGACGTGCCCTACGTGTTCCACCCGGCCACCGAACCGGGAGCGCCGACGCTGTTGCTGCTGCACGGCACCGGCGCCGACGAGCACGACCTGCTCGGGCTGGGACGGACCCTGTATCCGGGGGCCGCCCTGCTGTCCCCCCGCGGTCAGGTCAACGAGAACGGCGCCAACCGGTGGTTCCGGAGGCTGCGCGAGGGCGTCTTCGACGTGGACGACGTGGTCGCGCGCACCGACGACCTCGCGGACTTCGTGAACGCGGTGGCGGCGAAGCACGAGCTGGACACGCGGCGGATCCTCGCCGTCGGTTTCTCCAACGGCGCGAACATCGCCGCGGCCGCGCTGCTGTTGCACCCGGGACTGTTGCGCGGCGCCGTGCTGCTGGCGGCAGCCGCCCCGCTCCAGGACCGGCAGCCGGACATGGTCGACCTCTCCGGAACATCGGTGTTCCTGGGTGCGGGCACGGCCGACCCCATCACCCCGATCGACCAGGCGCACCTGCTGGCGGAGCAGCTCACCGAACGCGGGGCCGACGTCACCGTCACCCAACACCCCGGCGGACACGCCCTACCGCCGAACGTGGTCGACGAGGCCCGGAGCTGGCTCCGGAAGGTATGACCCGGCGACGGCGTCCCGTTCCGGACGGGCGGGGCCGTTGTCAACCCGCCCACCTGGAACGGAATACGATGGCACACATGGACGCGGTCAGGTGGCTCGACGGTGACGAACAGCGGATCTGGCGCGATTTCCTCCGCGCCCAGTCCCAGATCGAACAGGAGCTGGACCGCGACCTGCAGGAGCGCAGCGGTCTCACACTGGTCGAGTACGGGATCCTGGTCAGCCTCTCCGAGGCGGACGACCAGCGGATGCGGATGCGGGAGCTCGCCGACGCCGTGATCGTGTCCAAGAGCCGGCTGTCCCACCAGATCGCCCGGCTGGAGAACGCGGGATACGTCCGCCGCGAGCACTGCGAGGGCGACCGGCGCGGCAACTGGGCCGTCCTCACCGAGCACGGGCTGGACGCGTTGCGCACGGCGGCACCCGGCCACGCCACCAAGGTCCGGGAGCGCGTCTTCGACCGGCTGTCGGACGAACAGGTCCGCCTGCTCGGTGAGATCACCAGCCGGTTGAACGTCCCGGCCCCGACAAGGCGCGGGTAACGGGCTCCTCCGCCGGTTGCGCGCGGACGGCGCCCGAGCCGGGCACCGCCGGGTTCAGGCGGGAAGCCCCAGGTCGCGGGCGATCAGCATGCGCTGTACCTCCGAGGTGCCCTCCCCGACCTCGAGGATCTTGGCGTCCCGGTAGAACCGCCCCACCGGGTACTCGTTCATGAACCCGTACCCGCCGAAGATCTGGGTGGCGTCCCGGGCGTTGTCCATGGCGGCGTTGGACGAGGTGAGTTTGGCGATGGCGGCCTGGCGTTTGAACGGTTCGCCGGCCAGCATGCGGGAAGCGGCGTCGTGGTAGGCGAGACGGGCGGTGTGTGCCCGTGCTTCCATGTCGGCGATCTTGAACTGGATGGCCTGGTAGTCCCCGATGGGGCTGCCGAACGCCTCCCGCTGGCCCGCGTAGCGCAGGCTCTCGTCCACGCACCCCTGCGCCAGGCCCGTCGCCAGCGCCGCGATGGCGATGCGGCCCTCGTCCAGGATCCCCAGGAACTGGGCGTAGCCGCGGCCGCGCTTCCCGAGCAGGTTGGCCTCCGGGACGCGGCAGTCGTCGAACACCAACTCGCTGGTGTCCGAGGCGTTCCAGCCGACCTTGGAGTACTTCTGGCCGACGGAGAACCCCGGCGTTCCCGCCGGAACGAGGATCGCCGATATCTCCGGACGCCCGTCCGGGCGTTCACCCGTCACGGCGGTCACCGTCACCAGTCCGGTGATGTCCGTCCCGGAGTTGGTGATGAACGACTTCGTCCCGTTGATCACCCACGAACCGCCGACCAGCTCGGCGGTCGTGCGGATGGCGCCGGCATCGGAACCGCCCCCTGGCTCGGTGAGCCCGAAGGCCCCGAGGATCTCCCCGGAGCACAGCCGTGGCAGCCACCGGTTCCTCTGCTCCTCCGTGCCGAACCGGTGGATCGGCATGGCCCCCAGGGAGACACCCGCCTCCAGGGTGATCGCCACCGACGAGTCGACGCGGGCGAGTTCCTCCAGCGCCAGGCAGAGAGCGAAGTAATCCCCGCCCATTCCACCGTGCTCCTCGTCGAACGGCAGGCCGAACAGGCCCATGCGTCCCATGGCCGCGACGATCCCGTAGGGGAAGGCGCCACGCTCGTAGAAGTCACCGATGACCGGCGCCACCTCCTCCCGGGCGAACGTCTCCACTGTGCGGCGCAGCTCCTCGTGCTCTGCCGAGAGTCCGTGCGTCAACGCGCTCACTCCTCGCGGGTCGTGGTGGATGTTTCGGGGCCGTCCTGCGTTTCGCCGGTCCCGCTCGTTTCCGGCGGAGTGATCGTGGCCATCTCCGCATCCATGGACACGGAGCGGCCCGGTACGACGTCCACACGGGAGACCACCCCCGCGATGGGCGCGGTGACCGTGTGCTCCATCTTCATCGCCTCGACGATCACCACGGGGGAGCCCGCCGCGACGTTCTCCCCCTGGGACACGGGGACCGAGAGCACCGTGCCCGGCATGGGGCTGCGCACCGCCCCGTCCCGCGTGGTCCGGACGGTGCGGATCGGGGCGAGCGCGGGCTCCTCGCGCAGGGACCACGTCCGCCCCCGGTAACCCAGCCACAGCGTGCCCCCGTCCGCGGCGCGGGTGTAGCGCACGGACCAGCCGTCGTAGTGCACGGCGAGCGTGCGGCCGTCGGCGGAGCGCCAGGCGCGGGCGGTCACGGGCTCGGCGCTGCCGACACTCACCTCGTAGTCCACCGGCCCGGTGCCGGTGGCGGTGGCGGGCGGTGCCTCCGGGGCGGCGAGGCGCCGCAGCGCCACGGGCACCGGGGCGCCCCGGGAGGCGCTCAGCCGCCATGTGGTCCAGGCGGTTCCGCCGGGACGCCACCCGTCGGGTACGTCGAACCGGTCGGGTACGGGCCCCGCCGGTTCCAGGTCGAGTTGGCGGTCCATGGCGACGGCCGCGTGGATCCCCGGTGGAACGTCGGCGTCTTGCGCGGTGAGCTCCGCCCGTACCCGCTCGGTGAGCTCGGTGCTGAGCTCTCCCGCCACCACCTCGGGGTGGCGCAGCAAGCGGCGGAGGAAAGCGACGTTGGTGCCGCAGCCGAGCAGGGTGTAGTCCGCCAGCGCGCTGTCCATCAGGGCGAGCGCCCCGTCGCGGTCCGGCCCGCGGGTGATGACCTTCGCCAGCATCGGGTCGTAGGCGGAGGTGATGTCGGTTCCGGAACCGATCCCGGAATCGACGCGGACCCCGTCGCCGGCGGGTTCGCTGAGCAGCAGCACCCGCCCGCCGGTGGGGAGGAAGTCGCGGTCGGGGGCCTCGGCGTAGACGCGGGACTCGACCGCGTGTCCGGTCAGGCCGACGTCGTCCTGTGAGAACGGCAGTTCCCCGCCGGCGGCGATGAGCAGCTGCCACTCGACGAGGTCGAGCTTTCGCCCGGCCACCGTGACGACCTCCTCGGTGACCGGGTGCTCGACCTGCAGCCGGGTGTTCATCTCCAGGAAGAAGTACTCCACCTCCGGTGGCGCCTCGCTCGCGGTGGTGGGGCCGTCGTGTTCCGGGACGGAGGCGACGAACTCGACCGTTCCCGCCCCCGAGTAACCGCAGGCTCTGGCGGCGGCCACGGCGGCCTCGCCCATCGCGGCGCGTTGCTCGCCGGTCAGCAGCGGGGAGGGCGCCTCCTCGACGATCTTCTGGTGCCGGCGCTGCAGGCTGCACTCGCGTTCGCCCAGATGGACGGTGTTGCCTTCCCGGTCGGCCAGCACCTGGATCTCGATGTGCCGCGGGTGCTGTACGAGCCGCTCCACGAGCAGCGTGTCGTCCCCGAACGAGGAGCGGGCCTCGCGCCGGGCCGCCGCGGCCGCGGCGGTGAGTTCCGCCGGTTCGGCGACCCTCTTCATCCCCTTGCCGCCGCCTCCGGCGGCGGGCTTGATCAGCAGCGGATAACCGACCTCCTCGGCCGCACGGTGGAGTTCGGAGTCGTCCAACGGTTGCCGCGCCTCTTCGGCGAACCCCGGGAGGAGGGGGACACCGGCGTCGGCGATGGCGGTCTTGGCCCGGATCTTGTCCCCCATCGTCTCGATGGCCGAGGCAGGGGGGCCGACGAACACGAGGCCCGCCCGGGAGCAGGCACGGGCGAGTTCGGCGCTTTCCGCCAGGAAGCCGTAGCCGGGATGCACCATGGTGGCACCGCTCCGCTGGGCGGCATCGACGACGGCCGCGCTGCTGAGGTAGCTCTCGGCGAGGTCGGCTCCCCCCAGGCGTACCGCGGCGTCGGCGGCGCGGGTGTGGCGCGCGTCGGGGTCGCCGTCGCTGTAGACCGCGACCGTGCGCATCCCGAGGCGGCGCGCGGTGCGTGCGATCCGAACGGCGATCTCGCCCCGGTTGGCCACCAGGAGCGTGCGGCCCTCGAGGGGAGTGCCGCGGGTGTGTGACTGTGCCATTACCAACCTCACATCCGAAAGACGCCGTAGCCCACGGGTTCGAGGGGCGAGTGACGGGCGGCTGCCAGCGCCAGGGCGAGCACGGTGCGCGTGTCGGTGGGGTCGATCACTCCGTCGTCCCACAACCGCGCGGTCGAGTAGTACGGGCTACCCTGGCGCTCGTACTGCTCCCGGATGGGGTCCTTGAACTCCTCCTCGGCCTGGGAGGACCACTCCTGCCCCTGCGCGGCCAACTGGTCCCGGCGGACCGTGGCCAGCACCGAGGCGGCCTGCTCCCCTCCCATCACCGATATCCGGGCGTTGGGCCACATCCACAGGAAGCGGGGGGAGTAGGCGCGCCCGCACATGCTGTAGTTCCCCGCCCCGAAGGAGCCGCCGATGACGACGGTGAACTTCGGCACCCGTGCGCAGGCCACAGCCGTGACCATCTTGGCGCCGTGCTTTGCGATGCCGCCCGCCTCGTAGTCGCGGCCGACCATGAACCCGGAGATGTTCTGCAGGAACACGAGGGGGATGCCGCGTCGGTCGCACAGTTCGACGAAGTGCGCTCCCTTCAGGGCCGACTCGCCGAACAGGATGCCGTTGTTGGCGACGATGCCGACCGGATGGCCGTGCAGGTGCGCGAACCCGGTGACCAGCGTCGTGCCGTACTCGGCCTTGAACTCGGTGAACTCGCTCGCGTCGACGACGCGGCCGATGACCTCCCGCACGTCGTAGGGGGTGCGGGTGTCGGTGGGAATGACGCCGTACAGTTCCCCGGGGTCCAGGGCGGGCGGGCGCGGCTCCCGCAGCTGCCAGGCCGCCTCCGGCGGCTGTCCCAGTGTCCCCGCGGCGTTGCGGAGGATGGACAGGGCGTGGGCGTCGTCGTCCGCGAGGTGGTCGGCGACCCCGGAAACGCGGGTGTGCACGTCCCCGCCGCCCAGCTCCTCCGCGGTGACGTCCTCCCCGGTGGCGGCTTTGACCAGGGGAGGCCCTCCGAGGAAGATCGTCCCCTGGTCGCGCACGATCACCGCCTCGTCGCTCATGGCCGGAACGTAGGCGCCGCCGGCGGTGCACGAGCCCAGTACCGCCGAGAGCTGGGGGATTCCCAACCGTGACATGGTGGCCTGGTTGTAGAAGATCCGGCCGAAGTGCTCCCGGTCGGGGAAGACGTCGTCCTGCATCGGCAGGAACGCGCCGCCGGAGTCAGCCAGGTAGATGCACGGCAACCGGTTGTGCAGGGCGACTTCCTGGGCGCGCAGGTGCTTCTTGACGGTCATCGGGTAGTAGCTGCCGCCCTTGACCGTGGGATCGTTGGCGACGACGACCGCCTCCCTGCCGCACACTCGCCCCACTCCGGTGATCAGCCCGGCCGCGGGGGCGTCCTGTCCGTCCTCGCCGTAGAGACCGTGACCGGCGAGGGGGGAGAGCTCCAGGAAGGGCGAGCCCGCGTCCAGCAGGGCGTCCACCCGGTCCCGGGCGAGTAGCTTGCCGCGTTCCACGTGTCGGTTGCGGGCCTTCTCCGGTCCGCCCCGTGCCGCGGCGGTGACGCGTTCCCGCAACTCGGCGGCGAGAGCGCGGTTCTCCTCGGCGTTGGTCGCGAAGGCGGCGCTGCTGGTGTCGACCGCCGAGGTGAGTACCGGGGCGCTGCTCATGCTGTCCCTCCGGCCAGTGATGTTAATGATCGCTAACGGCTGGCACCCGATGTTAATGACCATTAACATCGGTGTCCAGAGGATACGACCCCGGGAGGAACAATGGCGCGCGTGACCGGGGAGACGCGCCGAACGGAGATCCTGCGAACCGCGGCGGAACTGTTCGCCGCGCGCGGGTTCCACGGCGTCTCCATCGAGGATCTCGGCCGCGCGATGGGCACGAGCGGTCCCGCTCTCTACCGGCACTTCCCGGGCAAGGAGGCCCTGCTCGCCGCCATGCTGCTGGACATCAGCGAGCGCCTGGCCACCGGAGGAACGGAACGCGTCGCCGCTGCCAGCAGCCCCGAGCGGGCGCTGGAGAACCTGTTGCGGGGCCACATCGCCTTCGCACTGGAGGAACCAGCGCTGATCACCGTGCACGACCGCGAGCTGGACAACGTTCCCGACCCCGAGCGGCGGCGGATCCGGCAGCTGCAACGCGGCTACGTCGAAGTGTGGGTGGGGGTGCTGGCGCAGCTGCGTCCGGCGGAGCCGACTCCGGTGCTGCGGGCCGCCGTGCACGCGACCTTCGGCCTGCTCAACTCCACCCCCCACAGCGCGGGGACCCTTTCCGCGGAACGGATGTCGACGATGCTGCTGCGGATGGGGGAAGCGGCGCTGCGCACCCCGTGCGGGGGATCGGCCGGCGCCGAACGGTGACACCGGCCGGGCCACGACGCCCCGGAGCGTCCGGTCCGACCGCCCGCCACGGCACCGATGGCCGTGACCGGGCGTTGCCCGGTGACTCTTGGTCCCGGCGGGCGTACGTTTGATAGCGGGTGGTGGGGGCAGTGCGCCAGCGAAACCGTCTGTCCGCCAAGGGCGGCTGCGCTCGGCCGGACCTGCCGACTCGGCACGCGCTAGCGTAAGGGGGAGTGGTCCACGATGTCACGGCCGCGTATCGTCGTGATCGGCGCCGGATTCGCCGGAGTGCACGCGCTTCGTCGACTCGAGAGCAGGATTCCGAAGGGTTACGCGGAGCTCGTGCTCGTCACGCCGAACGACTACATGCTCTACAGCCCGCTGCTGCCACAGGTGTCGTCCGGGCTGCTCACCCCGCAGTCCCTGGCGGTGTCACTGCACCGGATGCTGAACAACACCCGCCTGGTGCCCGGCTCGGCCATCGGTGTGGACACCGAGAGCCAGTGCGTGATCGTGCGCAAGATCTCCGACGAGGTCACCTACGAACGCTACGACCGGCTGATCCTCGCCCCGGGGAGTCTCACCCGCGTGTTCGACATACCCGGTCTCACCGAGCACGGGTTCGGGAACAAGAACCTCGCCGAAGCGGTGGTCCTGCGGGACCACGTGCTGGCCCAGCTCGAGCTCGCCAACGCGAGCCGCGATCCCGTGGAACGGGAGGAACGCTGCCGGTTCATCGTTGTCGGGGGCGGTTACACCGGGGTGGAGACGGCAGCCTCGCTGCGGCGGCTCACCGAGGAGGCCGCGCAGCGCTACCCGGAGCTGCGCTCGGCGATCAGCTGGCACCTGGTCGACATAGCTCCCCGCCTGTTGCCCGAGTTGGGTACCAGGCTGGGGGAGAAGGCGCTGGACCTGCTGCGCGGGCTGGGGATCGAGGTGAAGCTCGAGGTCTCCATCCGCGAGGTGACCGAGAACAAGGTGGCCCTGACCGACGGCCGCACCCTGCCGTGCCGCACGCTGATCTGGACCGCCGGCACGTCACCGAGCCCGCTGATGGAGTCCCTGGGGGCATCCACCAACCGCGGAAAGCTGGAGGTCGGTTCCGACCTCGCGGTCCCGGAGCTGGACCGGGTATTCGCGGTCGGCGACGCCGCTGCCGTACCCGATCTCTCCACCGACGAGGAGGGCGCGCTCTGCCCACCCACCGCCCAGTACGCCGAGCGCCAGGGGAGGACGGTCGCGGACAACGTCATCGCTTCCCTGCTGGGCCAACCGGGATACACGTTCCTGCACGAGGACATGGGGCTGGTGGTGGACCTCGGCGGCCGCGACGCGGTGGCCCGCCCCCTTGGCTACGACCTGTCCGGGCTCCCGGCCTTCGTGGTGACCCGCGCCTACCACCTCTGGGACGTGCCCTCGGTACCCGCACGCGCCCGGGTGCTGGCGAACTGGACGATCCGAGCGTTGACCGGGGGAGAGGTCTCCCGCCTGGGATTCACCCAGGGGAAACCCTCCACGTTCGTCGACTCCGAGGCGCACCGCTACCTGGATCCCGCCCAGGCGCGTGAGGAGAGCGCCCGGTTGCGGGACATGCCGCAGACGTGACCGGGGGCGTCGCGGTGGTCGCCGCCGGTGCGGGAGCGCGCCTGTGTCAGGAACGCACGAGGCGCGCGATGGCCTCGGAGGCTTCCCGCACCTTCTCGTCCGCCTCGTCCCCGCCGTCAGCCACGGCCTGTCCGACACAGCTCTTGAGGTGTTCGTCCAGCATGGACAGGGCGAAGGACCTAAGCGCCTTGTTCACCGCCGCGGACTGGGTCAGGACGTCGATGCAGTACTCGTCCTCCTCAACCATGCGCTGCAGTCCGCGGATCTGTCCCTCGATCCGGCGCAGCCGGTTGAGGTGGCTCTGTTTGTTGTCGTGATACCCGTAGGTCGCCATTGTCTCGCTCGTCTGGCCCTCGTTCCGCTCCGCCATAAATATACCCCTTACGGTATTAGGGTGTCTGTTCCCGGAACAACGCTCTCCCGAGTATCGGTGTTTCCCGGAGTGGTGTCGCTGCCCCCGCGGCGAGGGCCGGAGCGGTCGGGCGGGCCTCCACGGGGCAACGCGTCTGCCGCGGGAGGGGCGGTATTTGCTGTGCGCTGCGGCGACGCGCACACCGGGCGCTTGTTTCACCGGGACGGGGGACGCAGTATGGCCGCATGAGCGAGACGGGCAGCTACGAGGGCGACATTCTGCGTAGGATCAACGAACTCGTCACCGAGGAGCACGACCTCCGCCAGCAGAGCGAACACCGTCTGACACCGGAGGAACGGCAACGGATGCGGGAGCTCGAGGAGTCCCTCGACCAGTGCTGGGACCTGCTGCGCCGCAGACGTGCCCGTGCGGAGTACGGGCGGGACAGCGCCGGGGAGGCGCCCCCTCCCCCGACGGAGGCCGAGCACTGGCGCTGAGCGTCGGGGCGGTGCCGAGGGGCGCCGAACCGGCGCGGAAACGGCAACGGAGGCGGGACGGTGACGGGCGGCGCCGTGCGGCACCGCCCGACCCGCCCGACACGCGGGTCAGGCCAACTGGACCTTGCGGGCGTCGTCGAAGCGGCGCTGCACGT
This sequence comes from Haloactinospora alba, assembly GCF_006717075.1. Classification (NCBI taxonomy): domain Bacteria; kingdom Bacillati; phylum Actinomycetota; class Actinomycetes; order Streptosporangiales; family Nocardiopsidaceae; genus Haloactinospora; species Haloactinospora alba. The sequence continues at coordinate 2,244,341 of NZ_VFQC01000001.1, read as the reverse complement.
CCGCCCAGTTGACGACGTTCCAGAACGCTTTGACGTAGTCCGCCTTGACGTTGTGGTAGTCCAGGTAGAAGGCGTGCTCCCACATGTCCAGCATGAGCAGCGGGTAGGAGCCGGCCGCCAGGTTGCCCTGGTGGTCGTAGAGCTGCTCGATGATCAGGCGCTGCCCGAGGATGTCCCAGGCGAGGATGGCCCAGCCGGAGCCCTGCACGCCGGTGGCGACGGCGCTGAAGTGCGCGCGGAAGGCGTCGAAGGACCCGAACTGGTCGTCGATGGCGGCGGCCAGCTCACCCTCGGGCTTGTCGCCGCCGTCGGGCGACATGTTGGGCCAGAACACGCTGTGGTTGACGTGGCCGGCCAGGTTGAACGCCAGATTCTTCTCCAGCATGTTCACCGTGCTCAACTCGCCGCTCTCGCGCGCCTCGGCCAGCTTCTCCAGGGCGGTGTTGGCCCCGTTGACGTAGGCGAGGTGGTGCTTGTCGTGGTGCAGCTCCATGATCTTGCCGGAGATGTGCGGCTCGAGCGCCGAGTAGTCGTACGGCAGTTCCGGAAGCGAATATGGCGCGGGCATGTACGCACCTTCCTCTGACGCGGTTGTGCGATGGATCGAGCGATCTTGCTCTCTGGTAGAAAACTATCAGCAGCCGCCGGGATATCCCGGTGTCACCTATCCGACAGTTCCGTTGTGGAATAAAATCTGTTCCCACTCCCAGCGAACTGCCCCTGTGCCAGGCTCTCCCGCTCCCTCGCGGCGGGGCTCCCCGCCTACCGCTGCCCGTCCAGCAGCTCGGTGACGGCACGGTGCGCCTCGTCGATGGCGATGTCGGTGTAGGCATTGGGGGCGGCGTCGGAGTTCGCGATGCTGATCCTGCCGAACGGGCGCCGCGCGACCTCCGCCGGGGTCCGCTCATAGGGCCAGAACCGGTCGTAGGGGCGAGCGTACTCGCGTGCGTAGCCGTGCGCCCACCGGTTGACCGTGATCGCCTCGATGTCGCGCTTGGCGTCGAACCCGCCGTCGCCCAGCGCCCGGTTCAGCGTCTCGCGGATACTGCGCTCGTAACTGTCGAACGGGCGGTTGAGGAGGTCGTGCCGGGCGGAGATGGCGGCCTTGGCCGGTGCGCTGTCCGGTGGTGAGGGCGCGCTGATCATCTGGATGACGATCGGTTCGTCCGGGGACTGCGAGTGCTCGTAGCCGCCCATGCTCACCGGGAAGTCCAACTGGGCCACCGCCCAGTCGCCGCTGGTGAACCGGATGTGGCGTATACCCAGCTCGACCCAGGGGCGCCAGTTCCGCACCACGACGTTGCCGTAGAGCAGCGGCTGCTTGGACGCGTCCTTCATCGCCTCCCGCTGCGGGCTGGGAGCCTCCGGCAGGATGTACTGTCCCATCACGTGCCAGGCCGCCATGACGACATGCGAGCCGCTCGCCCGGCGCAGCTCCCCGTCCTGGTAGTAGGTGACGTTCACCCGCTCGGCGCTGTCCGGCATGCCGTCGTGCCGCAGCTCGGTACAGGGCGCCTCCAGACGGATCCGTACCTCGTTGTCCTGCCTGTCCAGTTCGGAGTAGTCGAACTCGGCGAGGACGACACTGTCCATGTCCAGGGTGTCCGCGTCGGGTACGGCGTTGGGGACGAGCCGGTGCACCAGCAACCGGGCGATGCTCGCGTTCCCGTCCGGGAAGTGGTGGATGTAGGGGTCCTCGTAGTGCCAGAACCGCCGGATCGAGTACGAGTTGAGGGGGTAGGCCTCGGACGCGTCGAGCCCCAGGCCCTCGAATCCGGGGAGGTCGTCGCCCCACGCGTCCAGCGCGCTCCAGTCCGAGGCGGGAACGGCCCACTCGTCGCTGGTGAGCGTCCCGCAGAACGCGACCGCTTCGGGACCCAGCCCGGCGACGTCGCTGAGGTACTCGGTGTAGGTCATCCCGGCGAGCCGTTCCTTCTTCTCGCTGTCGCTCAGGCCGGGCATCCAGTCCCGGGGCTCCTCCAGCAGCGCGGCCAGGTCCTCCAGCCCCGCCTGGCTGATCGGCGCGTCGGCGAGCCACTCCCGGGTGGACATGTGCGGGGCCCGTACGGCCAGGTGGTCGCGGTCGAAGTCCTCGGCGGTGAAGAACACCGCGTCGCCCTCCTCGGCGAGCCCGAACGAACCGTAGAACTCCCGGTCGAAGTACTCGTTGAACCGGGAGACGTCGATCCCCAGCTCCCGTAGCAGTCCCATGGCCACGTCGCTGTAGATGGACGGGGTGTCGATGGCCTGCGTGCCGCCGTACCCGATGAGGACCTGGTCCCTTCCCTGCGGGTGGAACTCGTTTCGCCGGGCGTGTCCGCCGAACTCGTTGTGGTTGTCCAGGATGAGGACGGTGGCGCCGGGATTGCGCTTGCGGTAGAAGTACGCCGCCGCGAGGCCGCTGATCCCCGCGCCCACGACCACGAGGTCGTAGTGCTCCCCCGTGTCGGTGACCGACTCGGTGTTGGTGACGTTGCCGAGCCTCCCGTCCCGGAGGGTGTGCGGGATACTCAGGGCGGCGTCGGTGTTGCCGCGCAGTCCGGTCATACCGGGCGGATAGTCACTGGTCGGGTAGGGGTCGGGGCGGCTGGGGCTGATCGAGAAGTCCCGCTTCTCGGGGGCGCAACCGGAGAAGGCGGCCGTCGCGGCGCCTCCGACGGCGAGGGCCGCGACCCCGTCGAAGAAGTCACGCCGGTCGATCCGGGCGTCCATCCCGAGTTCCCGGTCACTGGAGCCGGAGTCACGCCGATCGCGGACCATGTCGCCTCCTGGTCATCACACTACGTACGGTGACCAGGCGAGCATAGACCGTTGTCCTGCCGTGCTCCGGCATTCCTGAGCCAGAGGCGTGTTAGCTCCCGTCCGAACGGACGCGTGCGCGCCGCTCGTCACGATCAGCGTCCGCCGGACGGGATCCGCGCCGTGTGTGGGCGTGCCGGTACCGGGGAAACCGCGCGGGAGGGCCGGTCTCAGGGGACGACGAGGGAGAGGGACTCGGCTACCAGAGCGGGGCGTTCCTCACCGGAGATCTCGAGGTGGTGCTTCATCGTCAACAGCTGCCCCTGGGAGGTCTCCTCCACCCCCGTGAGCTCTATGCCGTCCCGGACACTGGCCCCGCACACCACCGGCTGCAGGAAACGGACCTTGTTCAGGCCGTAGTTGATGCCCATGCTCGGTTGCCTACGCAGGGTGTAGACCTGGGAGGCGAGGAGGGGGAGCAGGGAGAGGGAGAGGTAGCCGTGCGCGATCGTCGTGCCGAAGGGTCCGCTTGCGGCCCGTTCCCGGTCCACATGGATCCACTGGTGGTCGCCGGTGGCCTCCGCGAACTGGTCGATGCGCTCCTGGGTCACGGTCAACCAGTCGCTGTGGCCCAGGTGTTCGCCCTGGGCGGCCACGAGCTCTGATACGTCAGCGAACGTCCGCATACTCGTCGGTTCCTTACGGGTAGCTGGCGACAAACCGACCAACCGGTTTGTGGTCGGGGCTAGGCTACCCGCTCCCGGCCCGTACGGGTAAGGGTCCGCGCCCACTCCCGCGCGCGGGAGGTGCGGCACGAACGCGCGGCGGCGCCGTTCCGGCTCCCTCCGCGCCATGGGCCCGGAGGGACCGGCACCGCCGACCCGGGCACCGGTGGACCCCGGCGCCGTCAACCGGCGGGACTGCCCACCGTGGCGGAACGCTCCGTGAGTGCGTCCAGTGCCTTCCGGTCCACGTCGTGCCCCGCCCCCGGCCGAGTCAGCGGAACGGGAACGACACCGTCCTGCGCGCGGACCGGCGGTTGCGCGGTCTCCCGGCTGAACCGTCCGCCCGCTCCGGGCATCTCGCTGGGCAGGGTGACGCCGGGCAGCGAGGCCAACGCGACCAGGCTCGCCCGCCCGAGGCCGGACTCCCCGTCCGAACCGCACCACACGTCCCATCCGGCGTCCACAGCGCGGTCGTGCGCGCGCCGGGCCTGGGTCAGGCCCCCCAGCCGCGACATCCGGACGTTCAACGCGCCGCCGGCTTCCTGGCGGATCGCTTCGTCCAGGTCCGCGAGGGAGGCGACCGAGGTGTTCAGCGCCACCGGTGTGCGGAGTTCGCGGCGAAGCCGGGCGTGCGCCGCCAGATCCGGCGCGGGGAAGGGCTGTTCGATGGCGAGCAGGCCGTAGCTGTCCAGCGCCCGCAACGCCTCCAGATCCGCCGTCTCCTCCGTGTAGCGTCCCTCGGCGTTGGCCTGGAGCACGAGGAACGGGAAGCGTTCCTGCACCGCGCGTACCGGTTCCACGTCCCATCCCGGTTCGACGTCCAACCTGACCCGCTGGAACCCGCTGCCGACGTGCCGGTTGACCTCCCTGACCAGGGACTCCTCGGAGGGCTGGCGGGCGAGGGTCACCCCCGCCGTGACGGCGGTGCGGTTTCCCCCCAGGGCGTGGGAGAGCGGTGTTCCGCGCTTCCCGCTCCACAGGTCCCAGCAGGCGGTGTCCAGTCCCGCGCGAACGGCGGGAAGGTCACCGAGGCCGGTGAACGCGTCCTCGACCTCCGTGGGACGCTTCCAGGAGTGCCGGAGCAGGGCGGGGCCGTGCTCCTCCACGAGCGCCTGCCACAGCGCGGTGTCGACGTCGGGAACCTCCCCCCAGCCGGCCGCGCCGTCCCGGTCGGTCACCCGGACCAGAGCGTGCCGGGCGAAACGCGGCCGGTCCCTGGACGCGCTCTTCCGGGCCCGGGCGTGGACCAGGGGAAGCCGCACCAGGAAGGCCTCGATGCCCACGATCCGGGTGGTTGCCGCCGGTTCCGTGCGTGACACGCGGATCCGCCTCCCTACGTCGACGAACACGAGAGAACAGGTGAAATGCCTGCCCTCGAACCTAACCGTTACCGGCGGCCGTTGTTCCCGGTGGCGCGACGGCGCGGAACATGACCGACTCGCGCAGGACGACCCGTTCGAGCGAACAGAACCTGCGCCGCATCGCCGCCGCGATCGTCCCGAGTTCCTCCGGTGTGAGGGCGAACCGGCGCGGGCGGCGGTGCCAGGTGACCACGACCCGGCCACCCGGCCGCAACACCCGCAGGAACTCGGCGAACCCGTCGTCGAGGCGGGGCCACATCGCGATGGTGTTCATCGACAGGACGAGGTCCACGGAGTCGGTGGCCGCACCGGTGGCACAGGCGCTACCGGTGCGGAGGCGGAGCCGACCCTCACGTACCAGGTCGGCGTTGCGCTCCCGGGCCATCGCGACCATCTCCGGGGAAGGGTCCACCCCGGTCACGGGCTCCCCGGTCCGCCGCGCCAGGTCGCGCAGGAGGAGCCCCGGGCCGTGTCCCACCTCCAGGACGAGTTCCTGGGGCCCGATCTCCAGGGCCTCGCTGACCTCGGTGTTGCGGGCGCGGTTGGTGCGGGCCATGATCCGGCCGGCGAGACGCCCCGAGAATCCGCGGGGAAACGCGAACGGGCTCCGGCGCGGAACCGATCCCGTCCACAGTTCGCGTCGCGCCATCGCGCCTCACCCTAGCCGGACCGGACCGCGCTGACTGGGAGGGACACGGGTGTGTCCCCCAGCGTGACCGCGGCGCCGACGGACGGGAGGCTGGCGGGGGAGCGGCCGGGGTGGGGACCGCGGCCGCTCCCTGCGGGGTCACGCCGTCTCGGCGAGTGTCTCGGCGACGGTGCGGTACGTGCGCCCGTGCGCCCGGGCCACGGCCTCGTTGGTGAGCTCCCCGGCGTGGGTGTTGAGACCGCCGGCGAGCACCGGGTCGTCGTTGAGCGCGCGGTTCCACCCCTTGTCCGCCAGGGCGACCGTGTAACGCAGCGTGTCCTTGGTCAGCGCGTGGGTCGAGGTGTTGGGTACCGCCCCCGGCATGTTCGCGACGCAGTAGAAGACCGTGTCGTGCACCTCGAACGTGGGCGCGTCGTGCGTGGTGGGGCGAGAGTCGGCGAAGCACCCTCCCTGGTCGATCGCGATGTCCACCAGCACCGCACCGGGTTTCATCCGGGAGACCAGCTCGTTGCTGACCAGTTTGGGGGCTTTCGCGCCGGGGACGAGCACCGCGCCGATGAGCAGGTCCGACTCGAGGGCGGTGCGCTCCAGCTCGAAGGCGTTGGACACCACCGTCCTCACCCGGCCGCGGTACAGTTCCTCCGCGTGCCGCAGCTTGGCCACGTCCAGGTCGAGCAGGGTGACGTCGGCGCCCATGCCCACAGCGATCTGGGTCGCGTTCATCCCGGACACCCCGGCTCCGACGACGGTGACCCGCGTGGGGCGCACCCCGGGAACCCCGCCCATCAGCGTTCCCCGCCCCCCGTTGGGGCGTTGCAGCGTCGTCGCGCCGACCTGCGGGGCCAGCCGTCCGGCGACCTCGGACATCGGCGCCAGCAGCGGCAGCGAGCCGTCGGGGAGCTGCACGGTCTCGTAGGCGATACCGGTCACCCCGCGCTCCAGGAGCGCGTCGGTGCACGGCTGGGACGCCGCCAGGTGCAGGTAGGTGAACAGGATCTGCCCCTCCCGCATCCGGTGGTGCTCCTCCGGAACGGGCTCTTTGACCTTCAGGATGAGGTCGCCTTCGGCCCACACGTCGTCGGCGCTGTCGAGGATGCGCGCGCCGGCGGCGGTGAACTCCTCGTTGGAGATGGAGGACCCGATGCCGGCGTCACGTTCGACGGCGACCGAGTGGCCGCGCATGACCAGCTCGTGGACGCCGGCCGGAGCGATGGCGACGCGGTACTCGTGGTTCTTGATTTCGCGGGGGACGCCGATGCGCACGTAGTTCTCCTTCACGTATCACCGTTGACACGTATTCACTGTGTCGTGTCCGGGCCCGGCCCGCCAACCTCCGGCGTGAATGCTGATACCACTTCTTCTTTACACTATGTAACCCCGGCGGTGGGGTTCGGCCCCTGAGCCGGGGAGCCGGCGCGTTCCCGACCGGGCTCCCGGTCCGGTGCGGGATGGACCCTGCGTCCCGCTACCCAGGTCCGGGTGACCCGCCCCGAGAGCCGGCGCGCCGCGTACGGACCCTCCGACTCCGCCGGGACGGGCTGCCGGCCGGCGGTGTCGAAAGCGACCAGGTCGGCGTCGTGGCCGGCGGCGATCCTGCCCTTGGCGCGCAGCCCGAGGAGCGTGGCGGGGTTCGTCGCGGTCCACCGGGCGACATCGGCCAGGCCGCGGCCGCGCTGTGCGGCTTCGGTCCACAGCGCCGGAAGCGCCCAGGGGAGCGTCGCCATTCCGGCGGCGGGACAGTGGCCGGACCCGACGGCGGTGAGCGCCGGATCGGTACGCGCGAGCAGGGCGCTCCACAGGGCCTGCCGGTTCGCCTCGGAACGCAGCGGCGGGCGTCCCCGCGGGGACGTTCCGCCTTCCGGGGCGCTGCCGACCGGCAGGCAGAGGTAGTGCGGACAGGTCTGGGCGCTGACCGGTAGGCTGGCGGCTCGTGCCGCTTCCAGCAGGGCGGCGGAGTCGGCCGCGGTGAACGGGCAGACGTGCGTGGGCGCACCGGTCGCGCGTACGGCCGCCATGACCCGTTCCAGCCCCCGCCGTTCCGCACGCTGCGGCCGGGACCCGGCGGGGTCGGACGAGTCCCCGTCACGGTGGGCAGCCATCTCCCCGCCGTCCTCGGGGTGGACCAGCAGCGGGGCGGGTATGGCGGCGAGCTCGGCCATCACCGACCGCAGCTGCCCCTCGGGTATGGCGGGGAGGTCCGGCCCGCCCCCGTCCGACAGGGAGCAGTAGAACCCCGCGGCGCCGGCCGCGTGCAGCTCGGCGATCCCGGCCGGGGTGGTGTCACCGGTGACTCCGGCGAGGAACGCCAGGTGCGCGGGGGCGGCGGAAGCCGCTCGCCGGTGCCATTCGAGCGCTGCCGCGTCGACGATGGCGGGCTCGGCGGGACCGGGTGCTGCCACCAGGGTCGTGACACCGCCGCGGAGCGCGGCGCCGGCCGTGTGCGTGTAGCACTCCCGGAGCGATCCGCCGGGGGCGTGCGCGGCGACGTCGATATCCACACCTCCCGGAAGAAGCGCCACCCGACCGAGGTCGGTCTCCTCGTCGGCGCTGAGCGCGGCGGCACGCTCGTGAACGCCGGTGATCCTGCCCGCGCTGACACTGACGGCGGCCGGAACCACGCCGGTCGGGGTCACGACGCGCTGGGAACGGATAACACGGTCGGCGTGCGGCATCGCCGCTCCTTCCATGACTCGGTACGTTTCGGGCGGTTCCCGTTCCCGGGGCCGCTCCGTCGGCAGCCTCTCCCCGCGAGCGTTTCCTCCCGGGGCGCGGAACGCCGGTTTCGCGGGACACGGCCGCACTCCTCGGGAAACCCGGTCGTCGGGCGGTCGCGGCGTGTGAGATGTGTGTCACCGCAGTGTGGCACGCTGGTACCTCCGCACGTGGCTGTGTCGCTGTTTCCGTACCGTTCCGGTCGTCGCGCCGGCGTGCCGCTTCCCGTTCGCGACGGCCCGGGGCCGACGCCCTGTAGTAATAGGTCTACCCTGGCCCGAGGTGGTGGTCCGTACGTGAACCCCGCAGTTGCCGCTCTCGCGCTCGCCGGCGGAGGAACGTCCGTCACCCCCTGGATCTGGGGGGTTCTCGGGCTGCTGGTCGGTGCGGCCATCGCCGCCGTGGTGGTCAGCCACCACCGAGACAACTAGTGTCGACGACTCCGACGGAGTAGCACACGTGACGTCCCCGGTCACCCCACAGGCCCCGAAGCGCGGTAGCGGAACCGACACGGTTGTCGTGATCGCCGTCTCCGCCCTGGCCTCCTGCCTCATCGCCCTCATCATCGCCCTGTTGGGGGGAGGCGCGGTGGCCTCCCGAGCCATTCCCGGGCTGCCCGACCCGGGGCCGGTGACCCGGTGGGGACTGCCCGTCGCGACGACAGCGACCCACCTCCTGGGCGCGTTCACCGTCGGTCTCCTGCTGCTGGCGGCGTTCCTGCTGCCGTCGGACCGCGGAGGACTGGCCGCCCAAGCGCGCGGCTACGCGCGCGGGGCCTCCTGGAGCGCACTGCTGTGGGCGGCGGCGGCCGCGGCGACACTCGTCTTCCAGGTGTCCGATCTGACCGGCCTCCCGCCGACGCAGGTCCTCGGGGAGGACATCACGGCCCATGCGAGCGCCTCCGACCAGGGGGTGGGGCTGGTGGCGGTGGTTCTCCTGGCCACGGGCACCGCGTTCGTGAGCCGCGTGGCGCACTCCGCCAACGGCGCCGTCGCCGCTGCCGCGATGGCGCTGGGCGGGATCCTTCCCCCCGCGCTGACCGGGCACGCGGCCTCGGCGCTCAACCACGAGCTCGCCGTGACCGGAGTCGCGCTGCACGTCGTGGCGGTCTGCGTCTGGGTCGGAGGGCTCGCCGCCGTCACCTTCCACGGCCTGCGGGGCGGTGGCGAACACGCGCCGACAGCGGTGGAGCGGTTCAGCCGGTTGGCCCTGTGGGCCTACGCCGGTGTCGCCGTCGGAGGGACGGCCAGCGCCGCGACGCGCCTGTTCGGCCCCGAGGAGCTCGTCACCACCGGCTACGGGCGGATCCTGCTGGCCAAGATCGCGGTTTTCGTCGGACTGGGCGCCATCGGGTGGGCGCACCGCCGATGGACGGTCACACGAATCCTCGCGGACGGGGGCAGGGGCGGGTTCGTCCGGCTGGCCGGCGTCGAACTCACCCTCATGGCGGCGGTGATGGGGCTGGCCACCGCCCTCGCCCGAACCGCGCCGCCCACGCCCGAAGGCACCCCGGACCGGGTGACCGCCACGCTCGGTTTCCCGATGCCGCCCCCGATCAGCGCGCACACGCTGCTGACCCTGTGGCGCCCGGACCTGTTCTTCATCGTCGCCGTGCTGCTTCTCGGCGGGCTGTACGCCGCCGGGATAGCGCGGTTGGTGCGCCGCGGTGACCGCTGGCCGTGGGGACGGGCCCTGTCCTGGGCGCTGGGGCTGCTGACCCTGGTCGCCATGCTGCTCAGCGGCTTCGGTACCTATTCCATGGTGCTGTTCAGCACCCACATGATCCAGCACATGGTGCTGTCCATGCTCACGCCGATCCTGCTGGTGCTGGGAGCCCCGGTGACCCTGGCGCTGCGCGCGCTGCGGCCCGCCGCCGTGCGCGGGGACCGGGGGCCGCGGGAGTGGCTGAACATCCTGCTGCAGAGCAGGTTCTCCCAGTGGGTCACCCACCCCGTCATCGCCGCTCCGCTGTTCGTGGTCAGCCCCTACGCGCTGTACTTCACGTCGCTGTTCCCGACCCTGATGGACAACCACTTCGGGCATCTGGCGATGAACGTCCACTTCCTGGTGACCGGTTTCCTGTTCTACTGGGTCATCATCGGGGTGGACCCCGGTCCGCGGAAACTCCCCTACCTGCTGCGTGTGGTGCTGCTCCTGCTGGCGATGGGGATGCACGCCTTCTTCGGCATCACGATCATGATGCAGTCCGCCCCGTTGGCGATGGAGTACTACGGCCAGTTCGAGGTGCCGTGGAACGACGGCCTCGCCGAGGACCAGTACTCCGGCGGCGGTATCGCCTGGGCCATCGGGGAGATCCCGACCTCGGTCGTGCTGACCGCGCTGGTCGTCCAGTGGTCGCGGGACGAGGAACGCATCGAGCGCCGCCGTGAGCGGCACAGCAAACGCGGCGGCTCGGACGACGCCGACATGGACGCCTACAACGCCTACCTGCAGGAACTCGACCGTCGGGCCAGGGAGGGGCGCCGGTAGGAGCCCGGCCGCCTCCGGGCGGTGGCCGGGACGGCCGGGGCCATCGCCCAGAGAGAACTCCCGTGACGGAGGAGGTCCTTTCGGGTGGAATCGGGGCATGACAACCACGCGAGACTTCCGGTTCGGCGTCAACCTCCAGGGCGTGGACCCCGCGGACACGGCGGAGTACGCGCGCGAGGCGGAGAGCATGGGGTTCGACGTCGTCCACACCAGTGACCATCTCGGCCAGGCGTCACCGTTCGCCTCCCTGGGAGCCGCGGCCGCCGCGACCACCCGGATCCGGCTGGGCACCCTGGTCGTCAACAACGAGTTCTGGAACCCCGCCGTCCTGGCGCGCGAGGCCGCCACCATCGACCGGCTGTCCGGCGGCAGGCTCGAACTCGGTCTGGGGTGCGGGCACATGAGGTCCGAGTTCGACGACGCCGGCATACCCTGGCAGCCCCACGCCCAACGAGTGCGGCGCCTGCGGGACAGTATCGCCGAGCTGGACCGGCTGTTCGCCGGCGGCCAGGAGCCCCTGCCGACGCAGACACCGCGCCCTCCCGTGCTGGTCGGAGCGCACGGGGAACGCACCCTCGCCCTCGCGGCCCAGCACGCCGACATCGTCGGCTACGCGGGGCTGAGCCAGATCAGGGGCGAGCGGATGGGAACATTCCGGGTCGCCGGCCCGGAGGAGACACGACGGCGGGTGGAGTTCGTGCACCGGCAGGCCGGAGCCCGCGCGGAGCGGATCGAGTCCAATGTCCTCGTCCAGCACGTCGGTATCACCGACGACGCGGAGAAACGGGCCGCCGAGCTGGCCCAGCAGTACGGCGCCCCCGGCATCGACATCGCCGCAGACGTCCTGGAGAACCCCTTCGTCCTGGTGGGCACGGCCGACGAGGTCGCCGCGGAGCTGCGTGCCAACCGTGAACGGTTCGGGTTCAGCTACGTCACCACGCACGGTCCCTTCCGGGACGCGCTCGCCGAGGTCATCCCGAGGCTCCGGGAGCGTGAGAACGAGACCCCGGGAGGTCTCAGGTGAACGGGAACGCCACCGCTGTCGCGCACACCGCCAGCAGGGCGCACAGCACGACACCACCGGCCAGCATGGACCACGAGACCCGCAACTCCCGTGCCCCCCGGTCGTCCCGCACCGCGGCGAAACGCCGTCGCACCAGGGGCAGGAGGAACAGGTTGGCGGCGTAGACGATCGCCACCACGGCGAACGCGACCAGCCACGCCTGGCCGAGTCCCGTTCCGGTCACGGTGGCGCGCACGTTGACCACGGCCAGAGCGGGAACGGCGATCAGCAGCACCACCGAGACCGTGCTGAACACGGACGCCACCCACGCCCCGGAACGGCGCGCGGTGGTCGCCAGCAGCAACCCGATGAGCGCCGCCATCATGACGGCCCCGACGACTCCGAACACGGCAATGTTGATCAACGCACTCACCCCGGCATTGTCCCACCCCAGACCGGGTGACCCGATCCCCGAGGCCGGCTCGTAACCTTGTCCCCGAATGTGACGACCACCACCGGGGCCACCCCGGTGCCGAGAGAGCTAGGGAGTCTCCACACGTGGCAACACCCAACACCCCGACGGTCACCCTCGGCGACGCTGCGGTCCCGCCGATCGGCCAGGGCACCTGGTACATGGGGGAGCGGTCCAGCGACCGGGAGACCGAGGTGCGCGCCCTGCGCCACGGGCTCGACCTGGGGCTTTCCCTGATCGACACGGCGGAGATGTACGGGAACGGCGGCGCCGAGAAGGTCGTGGGCGAGGCCGTGGCCGGCCGCCGGGACGAGGCCGTCCTGGTGTCCAAGGTCCTGCCGAACAACGCCGGGAAACGCGCGGCCAAGGAGGCGTGCGAGCGCAGCCTCGGCCGGATCGGAACCGACTACCTCGACCTGTACCTGTTGCACTGGCGCGGGTCCGTGCCGCTGTCCGAGACGGTGGCGGCGATGCAGGAGCTGCAGCAGGAGGGGAAGATCCGGCGCTGGGGAGTGTCCAACCTCGACACCGCGGACATGCGGGACCTGTGGGAGGTGCCCGGCGGCCCGGAGTGCGCGACCGACCAGGTGCTGTACCACGCGGGATCGCGCGGGATCGAGTACGACCTCCTCGACTGGTGCCGGGAGCGCGACCTTCCCGTCATGGCCTACTGCCCCCTGGCCCAGGGCGGCCGGTTCCGGCGGGACCTGCTGAGCAACCCCGCCGTGACCGGCATCGCCGCCGAACGCGACGCCACACCCGCCCAGATAGCCCTGGCCTGGACCATCCGCGACGGGAGGACCGTGGCCATCCCGAAGGCCGCACGGCAGGAGCACGTCGCGGAGAACGCGGCCGCGGCCGGGATCGCGCTCACCGCCGAGGAACTGACGCGGCTGGACGCCGCCTTCCCGCCGCCGGAACGGAAGCAGCCACTGGACATCGTCTGACCGGAGAACAGGTCGCCTGCGTGCGGTGACCCCGCTGGTCACACGCAGGTAGCCACAGTGCCGCGCCGGCTCTCGTGTCACCCGCACCGACAGCCACCCAGAGGGCCCCGGTCAGGTCTGTTCCAGCCGGGAACCCCCGTGCGACTTGGTGACACGGAGCCGGGTGCCGACGCGCGCGCTCAGGTCGGCCACGTGGCTCACCACGCCCACCGTGCGGCCACCGTCGCGCAGCCCGTCGAGGACCTCGAGCACGTCCTCCAGGGTCTCCGCGTCCAGCGTGCCGAACCCCTCGTCGATGAACAGCGTGTCGACGCCGATCCCGCCGGCCTCCGCGCAGGCCACATCCCCCAGACCCAGCGCCAGGGCCAACGAGCTCACGAACGTCTCCCCGCCGGACAGGGTGGCCGGGTCGCGTTCCTGCCCCGTCCACGCGTCCAGCACCCGCAGCCCCAGACCGCCGCCGGAACGTGAACGGTCCCCGGCCGCGGCGGCGACCGTGTGCCGCAGCTCGTACCGGCTCCCCGACATCGTCGCCAGCCGGTCGTTGGCGGCCGCGACCACACGTTCCAGCCGGGCGGCCAGCACATAGGCGGACAGGCGCACGTTGTGCCGGTTGTCCGCCCCGGTCCCCGCCGCCAGCCGGGCCAGGCCGTCGGCGACCGTGTGCTGCTGCCGTACCGGACCCGCCTCCGCCAGCCGCTGGTCGAGCTCCAGGCGCAGCTCGGACAGCCGGTTGGCGCGTTCGGCCAACCGGTCCCGCCAGCTTGCGGTGTACTCGGCCCAACGCTGGGCGGCGGCCGCGGCGGCACCGGATCCCGCCAGGTCGGGTGCCGGCCGGTCGGCGGCCGCCGCGAGCTCCGGGTCGGCCAGCTCCGCCCGCGCCGCCGCCAGCGCGTCGTCGTGGGCGCGCGCCTGCTCCTGCAGCCGTTCCCGCTGTTCCTCGCCCAGCTCGGCCGCCCACACCTCCGCGGTGCTGGCGAAACCGGACTCGGCCAGGGCACGGGCGGTCTCCCGTTCCGCGGCGCGCAGCTCGGCCACTTCCGTCCCGTAGTGGTGCACCGCCTCCGCCGCCGAGGCGAGCAGGTCCGCCTCCCCGGTGAGTCGCGCGATCCTGCTCGCCAGGTCGGGATCGGAACCGCGCGCGGCCTCCAACCGCTGGGTGATCCGCTCGGCCTCCCGGGCGAGGGTGGCGCGGCGTTCGGTGAGTTCCGTGGCCTCGCGGGAGAGGGCCTCCTCCCGCGGAACCGCGTCGGTCAGGGCGGTGTCGATGTCCGCGAGCCGCGCGGCGAGCCTGTCCACGTGCCCGGTCGCGGCCTCCGCCGCCGCCAGTTCCCGCTCCCGAAGCCCCACGAGCTCCTCGGCCGCCTCCACACTCATCCCGTCCGCGGCGGTCTCCGCCGCCGCGTACCGCTCGGCCAGGGACACGGCCGTGCTCTCCGCCCGGGCGCGCTCCTCCGCGGCGGCGTCGGCCGCCCGCTGGGCGCGCTCCTCCTCCTCGGCGGTGGGGCGGTCCCCGCCCCCCGAGGCGGGACGGGGGTGCTCCACCGCGCCACACACCGGACACGCCGTGCCGGCGTCCAGTTCGGAGGCCAGTTCGGCGGCCATACCGTCGATCCGGCCACGGCGCACCTCCAACAGGGCGTCGCGCGCCCGTTGGGCGGTGTCCACGGCATCGACCCGACGCTGCTCCGCCTCGGCCAGTTCGGACCGCAACCGTTCCCGCGTGTGCACGGCCTCGCGCGCCCGGCGGGCGGTCTCCAGCCCCTCCGAGGCCGCCTCGCGCCCTCCGACCTGTTGCCGCGCCGCGTCCAGTTCGTCGGAGCACCGCTGCCGTAGGACGGGAAGCTCCCGGCTGCGCAGGCGCCACTGTTCCAGCGAACGGTAGATGCCCTCGGCCTTCCCCTCGATCTCCGCCAGCTCCGCGGTGATCTCCGCGTGGCGATCGAGGTCGGCTTGCAGGTGTTCCAGTCGGGCGAGCTCGTCCCGGCGGGAACGCTCGGCCGCGCGTAGGGGCTCGGCCCCCACCGACGAGGGAGGGCCGGTTCCCGCGCCCTCCACCATCCCGTCGACGAGCTCCAAGCGTTCGCCGGCGGCCAGCTCCGCCTTGTCCCGCTGGGCGCGCCGGTACTCCTCACCGCGCAGCACCGGAACCACGGCGGCCGCGCGTTCGGCTTCGGCGAGCTGGGTGTCGATGTCCTCCCGAAACGCGGCCTGGTCCATCAGTTCGGCCTGGCGCTGGCGGGCGCTGGCGTGGCGCTGCTGCCGCTCGTCCAGCGTCCGGGCGCTGGCGAGCTCGGCGTGGGCACGGTCGCGTTCCTCACCCGCCTCGGCGGCCACGCTCGCGCTGTCGCTGGCGTCGGCGGCCACGACGCGGGCCGTCTCGGCCGCCCACGGCACGAGTACCCGGCTGTCGTTGCCCTCCGGGCGGGAGGTGCGGCCCACCTCGGCGACCAGGTCGGCGACCGCCCCGACCGCGGAGTCGGCGTCGGTCGCCGTGCGACCGAGCGAGCGGGCGTGGTCGACCAGCCACTCCTCCACGCTGGTGAACACGCCGGTGCTGAATATCCGTTCCAGGGACTCGCGCCGTTCCCGCGCGTCGGCGCGGAGGAAGCGCGCGAACTCCCCCTGGGGAAGCAGCACGACCTGGCAGAACTGGGGCAGGGAGAGGCCCAGCACGTCGTTGACGATCTGCCCGGCCTCGTCGGGGCGGTTGGTCAGACCGTGCCACGCGCCGTGGGCGTACTCCGAGACGGTCACCGAGGCCTTCTCCTCCGTGGTGCCCGTCCCGCGTTTCTTGGGCCGCTGCCATGCCGGGGAGCGGGTGACGGACAGCCGTCTGCCGCGCAGCGTCACCTCCAGCCGCACCTCGGGGCGCCGGTCGGGCGGCGCGTGGTTGCTGTGCGGCGACCGCGCCGCGTCCCGCACGCCCGGAACCCGCCCGTACAGGGCGAAGCACACCGCGTCCAGAACGGAGGTCTTCCCCGCGCCGGTGGGGCCGTGGATGAGGAACAGGCCGCCCTGGGCCAACCTGTCGAAGTCCACCGTCTCCGTGCCCGCGAACGGCCCGAACGCCTGGACTGTCAGGGTGTGCAGGCGCATCAGCGTGTGACCTCCCGCCTGTTGATGTCGTCGAACGCGGTGCGCAGCAGCCGCTGCTCCTCCTCGGTGGGGTCCGCGCCCCGGGCCCACGACACGAAGTCCAGTGCCAGTTCGCGCTCCGAACGGTTGGTGACGCGTTGGGCCCATGACCGGTCGGCGGGTTCCCCGTCCCCGTCGGGGGCGAAGTCCAGATGGAGCGTGTGCGGGAAGCGCTCCCGCAGCCGGTCCATGGGGAAGGTGGGACGCACGGGGTCGGTCACCGTGACCTGCAGCCAGTGGTCGGTGTAGCGCTCCCAGCCCGGTTCGGAGAGGAGGTCCCCGATCCGGCCGCTGATGCGCGCGATCGGACGCCACACCGGGGCCGGAACGAACTCGGCCGCTGTCACCCCGCCGGGCCCCAGGTCGACGAGCCAGGACCCCTTGGTGTGGTTCTCCTCCGAGAAGGAGTAGGCCAGGGGGGAACCGGAGTAGCGCACGTGCGGCCGCATGAGCTGGCTACCGTGCAGGTGCCCCAGGGCCGCGTAGTCGACCCCGTCGAACAGCGACGCGGGGACGTGTGTCGCGCCCCCCACCGAGATGTCGCGTTCACTGTCGGAGGCGGACCCGCCGGTCACGAACGCGTGCGACAACACCACCGAGCGGGTGTGCGCGGGGCGCCGTGCCAGGTCGGCGCGGATGCGGCGCATGGCGTGTTCCATGGCCGCCTCGTGGCTGCGTTCGGTGAGTTCCCACCGGTGCCGGAGGAGGTCGGGTTCCAGGTAGGGGACCGGGTAGAAGGCGACCGGGCCGTGTCCGTCCTCGATCACCACCGGGTCGGCGAGGTGGTCGGGGGAGCCGCGCACGTGGATACCCGCGGTGTCGATGAGTCCGGAGGCGTAGTCGATCCGCCCCAGGGAGTCGTGGTTGCCGCCGATGAGCACGGCCCGCGCGCCCGTGGCGTGGATCCGGTGCAGCGCCTCGTCGAACAGCCGCACCGCCTCCACGGGGGGCAGGGCGCGGTCGTAGAGGTCACCGGAGACCAGCACCACGTCGACGCGTTCCGACCGGACAGTGGTGATCAGGTGGTCGAGGAAGGCCGCCTGCGCGTCGAGCAGGCTCTCGCGGTGGAAGGACCTTCCCAGGTGCCAGTCCGAGGTGTGCAGCAGTCGCATGGTTTCCCGAAGGTAGTACGTGGCGGTGGCGTTCGCGGCCGGAAACGGGAACCGGAGCCGCGTCCACTGGTCCGGGCGGGCCGTTCCGGCGCGGGTGGAGCCGTGCGACGCGCCCTGTCCCACCGCGTGCCGTCCGGTCCCGCGCCGACGGTATCCCCGTCACCGGGTGGCCTCCACCGATCTAGGCCAGCGTTTCAGGCCGCGGCCGTGGAGGGTTTCACGTTTCAGGGTGGCGTGGAAGGCCTCGGCCGCGGCGTTCTCGTCACCGGCGGCCACGGCGGACTGGCCCAGCACCTCGCCGTGGGAGTTCATCGCGGCTACTACCTGGGTTTGCGGCATGTCGGTCTGGCCAGTGTGTGCCGCCTGCATCGTCTTGCCATCGACGGTGACGGTCTCGGCCGACTCTGCACCCTGGGCCGTCCAACCGGAGAAGGCCTGGTCGGGCTCGTCGTGATCGACCCTGCCCAGCATCCGGGAGAAGGTCCAGCCCGACGGGGTAACCGCGCAGGAACACGCCCCGAGCTCGCTCAGCAGCCAGGCCGGCAGGTCCGCGGCATGCTCGGCGGTCTCCAGGAACGTCTTCGCGCCGCCGGTCGCGGCCAGCAGCGCCAGGATCAACAGTAATGGCAACGGATACCGCACGCCACGGGGGTGCGGGGGTCGGTGGCCGTTTCCAGGGTCTGCCAGAGGCCGTCGATGCGGCTTCGTAGGGACTCAAGGATAAGGGGGGCTGGTGCAGTGCGGCGGGAATGGGGGAAGATACAGAAACGAGGGCACGGCTCTCGGGTAGACCGTCAAGGCTTCAGCAACCTGATGATCTCCCATCAAAGCCGTGCCCTCGCCTTGTGTCCCGACTGGCCAACGAACCACCGCAGCCCCAGATCAACTTTGCGCACGCCCTGCTTGGGCTGGAGGGCTGGCTGAAGAGTAGATTGCTTGACTCTAGTCATCACCGGGCCATCCCAGCATGCTCGCATACATCTCCACGTTTTCGAACTCAAGTTTACTTTCCCCGATGCGCTCGAATATAACCATTCGATAGTAGAGGTTTGAGCTCTTTGTTGCATTGGCGGTCACTCGCCAGGAAGTGATCCGATAAAGAATAAGACCCATAGCCGCCACCAGAAGGAATGTAAATATCACATCTTCATCCGCAACAGGAGCCCCTGCGGTTAAGGCGACCAATGCAAACAGTCCATAACCGCCATATATAACAATTATGATTGTAGCTCCGGCTTGCAAGATAGCCCAGGGTATCGTTCTCCTCTCATGTCGATCACTGGCCTCGCCGCTCGCCTTGGAGATGGATCTTGCATACTCCATACTCCAGGAGGTTCCTGCCTTGTGTCGCTCTTGGAGGGCCTCCATGATAAATAGGGTTTCGAAATCCGGTTCCGCGTCCCTCTCTGTGGCTCCGCTTTTAATTTTGCTTACGAATGTTATGACAAGTGCCAGGGTTCCGGCTATGGCTCCTATCGCACCCCAAGCGATCGACCAGTCAACCTGCCCGCTCATAAGCGCTCCCGTTCTCGGATCTGATGGGAGGATAGCTGATCATATGCACCCAATGCAGTAATCCTCAGCGACAAAGTCGCATACTAGGATCCAGGCGAACAAAAGGGGGTTCCGTGATGATCCAGCTCACTGCGGTGATCCTAGTGGCTTGGAATCGGACACCCGAAGATGAAAACCTTGAAATGGGTGCGGCGGAAGGAGTGTCCGTGCGCCGGGCATAGACGTGGAGCCCTCCGGTAGAAGGCGAGCGAGCTCCCGACATCCACTAGTGTCCTGATTGGTTAGTTGGTTTTGGGATGCGTTCGCAGTACGCAGCTATACTGTCGAGGATCTCCTCGGCCGTTTTGGTCCACACATACGGTCGGGGATCCTCGTTCCACGCTGCCGCCCAGTTGCGGATGTCCTTCTCCAGCGCCTGGATGCTTCGGTGGCTGCTGCGACGGATTAGCTTGGTGGTGATCTCGGTGGACCACCGCTCGACCAGGTTCAACCAGGACGTAGCGGTCGGGATGAAGTGCAGGTGGAAACGCGGGTGGCACACCAGTCACCGCTTGATCTCGGGCGTTTTATGGGTGGCGTAGTTGTCCAGGACCAGGTGCACGTCCATCCCAGCCGGCACCTGCCTGTCGATCTTGGCCAGGAACTTTGTGAACTCGGCTGCGCGATGGCGCCGGTGCAGCGAGGTGATCACCTGCCCCGTCGCGGTGTCCAGAGCCGCGAACAGGCTGCTCACTCCCGCGCGCATGTAGTCGTGCGTGGCCCGCTCGGGGGTGCCGGGCATCATCGGCAGCACCGGCTGGGCCCGGTTGAGCGCCTGGAGCCGGGATTTCTCGTCCACGCACAGCACCAACGCCTGCTCGGGCGGATCCAGCTACAACCCGACCACGTCGTGCGCCTTGTCGATGAAGAACGGGTCGGTGGACAGCTTGAACGGCTCCTGCCGGTGGGGTTGCAGACCGAAGGTGTTCCAGATCCGCCACACCGCGTTCTGGGCCAGGCCGGTGCGCTCGGCCATGGAGCGGGTGGACCAGTGCGTACCCGTGGCCGGCTTGCTCTCCAGGGGCGCGGTCACTACCGGCCTCGACCTGGTCATCGGTGATCGTGCGCGGCCAACCTCCGCGTTGGAGGCGCCCTCGACGCAGGCAAGCACGATCCGGGCCCGCAAAGCCAGGTCCTGGGCGGACTTGCGGCGTCTGACCCACCGCCGAAGCTCAGCTCGTTCCTGTTCGGTCGGCTCCAGCGGTGGCAACTTCGGCCCAGGAAAATTCAGCCCTCAACCATAAACGGACTAACCAATCAACACACTAGGGGCGTTTACGCGCCAGGGTGAGCCCGTCACCGATGGGTACCACGACCACGTCCACGCGCCCGTCGGCCGCCGCGTGGTCGTTGAAGTCGCGGATGTACCGGAGCGCGGGGGTGGGGAGGGGGTCGTCGGTGACACTCCCCTGCGACACCGCCAGGGCGTTGTCCACGAGCAGCGCGCCGCCCGGCCGCAGACGGGGGAGGAGAGCCTCCCAGTAGTCGACGTAGCGTTCCTTGTCGGCGTCGACGAACGCCAGGTCGAACCGTGGCTCCTCGGGAAGCTCCGCCAGCGTGTCGAGCGCCGGACCGAGGCGGGGGGTGACCGTGTCGGAGAGGCCGGCCCGTTCCCAGTAACGCTGGGCGACGGATACCCACTCCTCGCTGACGTCGCACGTCAGCAGCGTCCCGCCCGGCAGCAGGCCCCGGGCGATGCAGACCGAGGAGTAACCGGTGAACGTGCCGATCTCGACCGCGTCCCGCGCGGAGGACAGCTGCGCCAGCAGCGTCATGAGGGTCCCCTGCTCCGGGGAGATCTGCAGGCCGGTCGAGTCGGGGTAGAGCCGTGCGGTCTCCGAGGCGAGGTCCTCGAGCAGCCCGTCGGGCGGGGTGCTGTGCGCCGTGAGGTAGGCGTGCAGGTGCGGGTTGATGATCTCTGTCGCAGGTGTCACACGGTCACCCTAGACCGGCCATGCCCGGCTCCGGTAGGAGCTCGGGCCAGGGGAACAGGTAGAACGCGTACAGGACGATGGCCGTGGTGAGCACGGGGGTGACGATGTGGCGCTCCACGGTGCCGTCCGTGGTGAAGCCGATGTCCTGGCCGAACCGGTAGTCGGTGAGGGGCCACAGCAGGGGTACCCCCATGTCGGTGGCGACGTCGCCGAGGAAGTGCAGCAGGCACCCGAAGGCCACCGCTGCTCCCACCCAGGTGTAGTCGACTCCGGAGGCGTAGAGGGCCAGGGTGATGCCCGCCGTCGCCAGCGCGTTGATGACGCCCGAGGCGGTGCGGTTCTTGTCCATGCCGAAGCCCAGGCCGTTGAACGCGATACCGACCAGCAGGAAGATGTAGATCTGCACGGCCAGTTCCGACCACAGGGCAAGCCCCTGCGCCAGGGCGCCCATGAGCACGGCGAACAGCAGCGAGTGCGTACCGTTGCGGTGCCCTCCGAACAACCAGTTGAACAGGGAGCTGAGGGCCTTGGTGAACACGCCGTAGGTCTGGGTGATGGTGGAGCTCTTGTGGTCCAGGTCCGGGACGAGGGCCGCCCCGGCGGAGACGAGAGAACCGGCGATGATCTCTCCCGGACCCAGGTCGAACTGTACGCCGAGCGCCTGGGTCCCCTGGAGCAGCGGAACCATCGCCATCCAACCGGCCACGCCGCTGAGCGCGTGAGAGTGCCCCATCATGGGGCACGACAGTAGCGCTCACCGGCACTTCTGGCGAATTACCGTGGTGACCCGCGGTGTACCGTTGACGCCTTTCTGCGGCCGCTGGTAGATAACCCCTAACCGACGGTGCAACCCCGTCCCTACGCTCCAGAGGCAGCCATGGTCACTCCGCAGGATCCCCCCGGACGACAAACCCCCCGATGGCTGGCGGCCGCCACCGCGGCCCTGACGCTCTTCGCCGGAACGCTGCCGAGCGCCGGCGTCCCCGCCGCCCACGCGGACGACGGAACCGCGGGCGAGGGTGAGACACTCACCATCGCCTCCTCACAGCCGGTGGACTCCCTGAGCCCGTTCCTCGCGCAGTTCCTGATCAGTACCAGTATCCACCGGTTGGCATACGACTACCTGACCAACTACTCCCCGGAGAACAACGAGCCCATACCCGGCCTGGCGGAGTCCTGGGAAACCTCCGACGACGGCCTGACCTGGACTTTCACTATCAGGGACGGTGTGGAGTGGAGCGACGGCGAGCCGCTCACCGCCGAGGACGTCGCCTGGACCTACAGCACGATGATGTCCGATGACGGCGCGGCCACCGCCAACGGCAACTTCGTGGAGAACTTCACCGAGGTGACGGCGCCGGACGAGCGCACCGTCCGGATCGAGCTGGAGCAGCCCCAGTCCACCATGCTCGCGCTGGACATCCCGATCGTCCCGAAACACGTCTGGAAGGACGTCGACGACTACGCCCAGTTCAACAACGACGACGACTTCCCGATCGTCGGCAGCGGGCCGTTCCAGATCACGGACTACCAGCCCAACCAGTCGGTCACCCTCGAGGCCAACGAGGACTACTGGCGCGACCCGCCCAACTTCGACCGGCTGGTCTTTCGCTACTACTCCGACAAGGACGCCGAGATCGAGGCGCTCCGCAAGGGCGAGGTCTCGTTCGCCAGCGGGCTGACACCGGCACAGGCGGACTCGCTGCGCGACGAGGAGAACATCACCGTCAACAACGCCGCCGGCAAGCGGTTCCAGGCGTTCACCATCAATCCCGGGGCGCGGACCAAGGACGGCACCGAGTTCGGTGACGGCCACCCCGCTCTGCAGGACAAGACGGTGCGCCAGGCCATCATGCGCGCCATCGACAGGGAGGAGATCGTCGACAAGGCCCACGGCGGCTACGCGGAGGCCGCCGGGGGATACATCCCGTCCCGTTACGACAAGTACTCCTGGCAGCCGGAGGAGCAACGGCTGGGCTTCGACCCGCAGGCGGCGGAGGAGATGCTCGAGGAGGCCGGTTACGAGAAGGGATCCGACGGTGTGCGGGTGTCCCCCGACGGCGAGCGGATGGAACTGCGCCTGCACGCGCACAACGACCAGCCGGCGAACATCAACGCTGCGAAGATCATGGCGGAACGCCTCGGGGACATCGGGATCGAGGTGGACAACCGCGCCGTGGACCCCGGTGTTCTCAGCGACGCCCTGCACGAGGGGGAGTACGACCTGATCTTCACCGGATGGAGCGTCAACCCCGACCCGGACTTCGTGCTGGGCATCCACACCTGTGACGCGCTTCCCGAGACTCCGGGCACGATGCGGGGGGACGCCTACTTCTGCGACGAGGAGTACGACGAGCTCTACGAGAAGCAGCTGCGCGAGTACGAGGACGAGGAGCAGCGCGCCGAGTACGTGGCTGACATGCAACGCATCCTCTACGACGAGGCGGTCGTCAACACCCTCGCCTACCCGGACGCGATCGAGGCCTACCGCTCCGACCAGATCGGCTCCATCCAGGTGCAACCGGAACCGGACGGGAACATCTGGGGGCAGGACGGCCACTGGAGCTGGACGTCGGCCACTCCCGCGGATGACGAGTCGCGGTCCGGGATCTCCACCGCCGCCGCTGCCGGGATCGCCGCGGTAGTGGTGCTCGTGGTGGCCGGTGCGGCCGTGGTCATCTGGCGCAGGCGAGCCGCGACCGTGGAGGACCGGGAGTGAGCGGGGCCTCGACCGCGGGCGGTGCCACGGCCGCCCCGGATGGGGGAACCCGCGCGCGTCGCGACCCGACGCGGCTGCTGCGTTACGTCGGGGGGAAACTGGCGACAGCCGCGTTCTCGCTGCTGGCGGTGATGCTCACCAGTTTCTTCCTGTTCCGGCTCCTGCCCGCCGACCCGGTGCAGGCGATGACCCAGGGGCGCGCCGTCACCGAGGAACAGCTCGTCGCCATGCGCCGGGAGTTCGGCCTGGACCAGCCGATCTCGCAGCAGTTCCTGGACTACTGCCTCGGCCTGCTCAGTCTCGACTTCGGCAACTCCTACAAGTACCGCACCCCGGTCGTCGAGCTGATCGGGGAACGCATCGGCCCCACAGTGCTGCTGTTCGGCACCGGAACCCTGGTGGCGGCGCTGTTGGGACTGGTGCTGGGGACCCGCGCCGGCTGGCGGCGCGGGTCGGCCACCGACCGGGCGCACACCGGCGTGGCGCTGACCCTGTGGTCGGTCCCCTCGTTCTGGCTCGGGCTGCTGCTGATCGTGGTACTCGCCTCCGGCATCGGTCCCGTACCCGGCCTGTTCCCCACCGGGGGCATGATGAGCCCGGGAACGAGCGGCGTCGTCGACGTCACGCTGGACGTGGCGCACCACATGGTGCTGCCGGTCACCACGATCGTCGCTGTGGCCTACGCCCAGTACCTGATGATCATGCGCTCCTCCCTGCTGGACGAGAAGGGTGGGGACTACCTCACGACCGCGCGCGCCAAGGGGCTGCGCGACGCCTTGGTGCTGCGCAGGCACGCGGTACCGAACGCCCTGCTGCCCACCGTCACCCTGATCTTCCTCAACATCGGCCGGGTGGTCTCCGGGCTCATCCTGGTCGAGACCGTGTTCGCCTGGCCCGGGTTGGGGTCCCTGTTCTACGAAGGGCTGGAAGTGTCCGACCTGCCGGTGGTGCAGGCCCTGTTCGTCCTCTTCGCGGGTGCGGTGATCATCATGAACCTGCTCGCCGAGCTGATGTACCCCCTCCTGGACCCCCGGGTGCGCGTATGACACGGCCGCCGCGTGACTCCGGGTACCCCGCCGAACGACTGACCCCGCGTGCGCTGGCGTGGGAACGGCGCAAGCGCGCCGTCGCCGACTTCTGGCGCGTCTACGCGCGCAACCGCGCCGGGGTGGTCGGTCTGGCGGGCCTGCTGCTGTTCGTGCTGCTCGCTCTCGCCGCACCGCTCCTGGTGGAGCCGGAGGGGCTGAGCGTCACCGGCGCTCCCGGAGGGGCCTACGAGCCCCCCAGCGCCGAGTACCCGCTGGGAACCGACAACTTCGGCCGCTCCGTGCTGGACCTTGTCATCTGGGGAGCCCGCATCTCCCTCACCGTCGGTTTCCTCGCCACGTTCATGTCGGTGACCCTGGGAACACTGGTCGGTATCCTCGCCGGGCACTTCGGGGGGTGGAGCTCCGCCGTCCTGATGCGCGTCACCGACTGGTTCCTCGTCCTGCCCGCCCTGGTGATGGCGGTGGCGCTGGCGGCGGTCATGAGCCGCAGCACGCTCACCATCATCATCGCCATCGGCGTGACCGCCTGGCCCACCACCGCCCGCCTCGTGCGGGCCCAGACCATAGCGGTGGAAGCCCGCCCCTACATCGAGCGCGCGCGTGCCCTCGGCGGGGGCCACCGGCACGTGATGAAGCGCCACGTCCTCCCGAACGTGCTGCCGGTCGTGCTGGCACAGACCACCCTGCTGGTCGCCGAGTCCATCATCATGGAGTCGACCCTGGCCTTCCTCGGGCTGGGCGACCCGGGCACGATCTCGTGGGGCGGGGTGCTGCAGGACGCCCGCAACGCCGGAGCGGTCAGCTCCGGAGTGTGGTGGTACATGATCCCGCCCGGTCTGGCCATCGCACTGGTCGCCCTGTCCTTCACCCTGTGCGGGCGCGCGATCGAAGGTGTGCTCAACCCCCGACTGCGGGAGCGCCAGTGACGTACCTCAACGTGGACGACCTGCACGTCACCTACCGCACGGCCTCGGGTGAGCTCCCCGCGGTGCGTGGCGTCTCCCTCGCGCTCGAACCCGGAAACACCCTCGGAGTGGCCGGGGAGTCGGGCTGCGGGAAGTCGACGGTCGCGCTGGCGCTGCTGCGGCTGCTGCCGGCCTCGGCGCGGTTGGAGGGCCAGGTCCGCCTCGACGGCGAGGACGTCCTGGCCATGCGGTGGGGACGGTTGCGCGCGGTCCGCTGGGCCGGAGCCTCCGTCGTCTTCCAGGGCGCGATGCACGCGCTGAACGCGGTGCAGCGGGTCGGGGACCAGATCGCCGAACCGATCCTGCTGCACGAGAACACCACACCGGCCGAGGCGTCCCGGCGCGTCGGGGCCCTGCTGGAACAGGTGGGTCTGCCGCCTTGGCGCTCCTCCTCCTACCCGCACGAGCTCTCCGGCGGGCAGCGCCAGCGCGTCATGATCGCCATGGCGCTGGCGTGCCGGCCGCGCCTGATCATCGCGGACGAGCCCACCACGGCGCTGGACGTCATGATCCAGGCGCAGATCCTGCGGCTCCTCGGCCAACTGGTGGGGGAGCACGGCATCAGCATGCTCATGATCAGCCACGACCTCACGGTGCTGGCCGACACGTGCGACCGCCTCGCCGTGATGTACGCCGGACGGGTCGTGGAGGAGGGGCCCTCCCAGGAGGTGTTCGGCGACGCCCGCCACCCCTACGCGGCTGCGCTCAGCGCGGCCTTCCCGCGGATCGGAGACCCCCGGTCCCGCCGCAACCCGCAGGGGCTGCCGGGCGACCCGCCCGACCCGGCGGCACTGCCCAGCGGCTGCGCCTTCCGGCCGCGCTGCCCGGTGGCCGAGGACCGCTGCTCCACCGTGGATCCGGTGCTGTGGCCCGCGGCGCCGGACCGCAGCTCGGCCTGCGTGCGCGTGTACTCCGCCGACGCCGAATTCGAGGAGACCCGGTGACCACCCACCCCGCACGAGACGACGTCGCGGCGCCCGCCGGGAGCGCGCGGGCACCACTGCTCAGCGCGGCCGGACTGCGGGTGGAGTTCGCCGGGAGGGGCGGGGGAGGCGCGCCCGCCCGTGCTGTCGACGGGGTCGACCTGGACGTGCACGCGGGTGAGATCGTCGCGCTCGTGGGCGAGTCCGGGTGCGGCAAGACCACGCTCGCCCGCGCCCTGCTCGGGTTGGAGCGCCCCGCGGCCGGACGTGTGGTGTTCGACGGGGCGCGGTTGGACTACACCGCTCGTGCGCTGCGCCGCTACCGGAGGCGGGTGCAGCTCGTGCTGCAGGACCCGACGGGAGCGCTCAACCCCCGGCACACGGTCTACGAGGCGGTCGCCGAGGGGCTGCGCATACACGAGGGAACCACCCCGGGCGAGGAGCGGAGGGTGTCCGACGCGCTGTACCGCGCCGGACTGCGTCCGCCGGAACGGTTCTTCCTGAGCTACCCGCACCAGCTCTCGGGCGGGCAGCGCCAGCGGGTGGTGATCGCCGGCGCCCTCGTGCTGGAACCCGAGGTGATCATCGCCGATGAGCCGGTCGCCTCCCTGGACGCCTCCGTCCGCGGCGAGATTCTGCAGCTGCTGCTGCGGCTGCGGGACGAGCTGGGACTGGCGGCCCTCGTCGTCACGCACGACCTGGGGCTGGCGTGGAACATCGCCGACCGGGTGGCGGTGATGTACCTGGGACGCGTGGTCGAGTCGGGGGCCGTGGACGATACGCTCTCGGCCCCGCGCCACCCCTACACCCAGGCGCTGCTGTCCGTGCTTCCGGAGTCCGGCGCGGACAGGCCGGAGATCCTGTCCGGGGAACCACCCGACCCGGCGCGGATCCCGGGCGGCTGCCGGTTCCACGTGCGCTGCCCGGTTCTGGCCTCGGGGGAGGCCCAACGCGTTGGGGTGGCCGAGCGGTGCGCTGACGAGGACCCCGGCGTCCTTCCCGGCGGTACCGGTTCCCACGTGGCATGCCACTGGGCGCTCTCGGACGGAAGCGGGGCGTGAGGGGGCCGGACCCCGTCGAGGACGCCCGCCGGGGCGGGAACCGGTACCCGACCCGGCGGCACCGCGGTGACGCGCCGGAAGCCCCGACGGTGAGCGTCAGCGCGCCGTCTCCCCCTTCCGCCGTCCGGGGGCCCGGGCGCGGGAGGTCAGCCACCCGAACAGGCTCGGGTCCGTGCCCATCTCGGGGTGCCACTGCACCCCCAGGACACCGGGTGTCCCGGCGTACTCGAGAGCCTCCACGGTGCCGTCGGCGGCCCAGGCCGTGGCGACGACGCCCTCTCCCAGCTCGGCGATGCCCTGGTGGTGGTAGGAGGGAACGTCCAGCTCGGTCCGTCCCAGAGCGCGAGCGGTGTGCGTGTCCGGTGCCACCGTCACCGGGTGCGGGTCGAACCGGGCGAGCCGTTGCCGGTGCTCGTCGCTGCCGAGGACCTCGGGCAGGTGCTGGTGCAGCGTCCCGCCCCGGGCCACGTTCAGGACCTGCATCCCGCGGCAGATGCCGAGCACCGGGATCCCGGCCTCCAGGGCGGCCGCCAGCAGGCCGAGTTCCGAACCGTCCCGGGACCGCTGGACGCCGGTACTGTTGCCGTCCGGCGCGGCACCGTAGCGTTCCGGTCCTATGTCGCCCCCGCCGGCGAGGACGAGACCGTCCAGCCGCTCCGCCACCGACACCGCCGCCTCCGGAACCGGCGGCAGCACCACCGGTGCGGCGCCTACGTCGACCAGCGAGTCG
This sequence comes from Haloactinospora alba, assembly GCF_006717075.1. Classification (NCBI taxonomy): domain Bacteria; kingdom Bacillati; phylum Actinomycetota; class Actinomycetes; order Streptosporangiales; family Nocardiopsidaceae; genus Haloactinospora; species Haloactinospora alba. Next base: position 2,216,058 of record NZ_VFQC01000001.1, on the reverse strand, counting down.
ACGTAGGCGCGGGGGAGGAGGGTGGTCGGCATGTCCCACGCCTGCCCCCACCGTGCCTGTTCGGCATAGCCCGACACTCCGATCACGGGGCGGACCACGTCGGTTTCTCCTTCCGTGGGGCGGTTCCCGCTCACAGCGGCGTCACGTAGGCGCCGGAGATACCGCCGTCCACGACGAAGTTGGCGGCGGTGATGAACGACGCGTCGTCGCTGGCCAGGAACGCGGTGGCGGCGGCGATCTCCTCCGGTTCGGCGAACCGGCCGAACGGTACGTGTACCAGGCGCCGCTGGGCGAGTTCCGGGTCGTTGGCGAACAGCTCCTGCAGCAGCGGCGTGTTCACCGGCCCGGGGGACAGCGCGTTCACCCGGATGCCCTCGCGGGCGAACTGCACGCCCAGCTCCCGGCTGAGGGACAGGACCCCGCCCTTGCTCGCGGTGTAGGAGATCTGGGACGTGGCCGCGCCCATGGTGGCGACGAAGGAGGCGGTGTTGACGATCGCACCGCGCCCCTGGGTCCGCATGTGCTCCAACGCGTGCTGGCAGCACAGGTACACCGAGGTCAGGTTGGTCTCCTGCACCCGTTTCCAGGTTTCCAGGTCCGTGTCCAGGATGGAGGCGTCCTCCGAGGGGGAGATGCCCGCGTTGTTGAACGCGACGTCGACACTGCCGTAGGTGTCCCTGGCGGTGGCGAACGCCTGCCGGACGTCCTCGCCGTCCGTGACGTCGGCGGGGACGAACAGCCCCCCGGCCTCCTCGGCGGTCTGTTTGCCCGCTGCGTGGTCGGCGTCGACGGCGACCACGCGGGCCCCCTCGCTCGCCATCCGCAGTGCGGTCGCCCTGCCGATCCCGCCGCCCGCGCCGGTGATGACGGCGACACGCTGCGCGAAACGTTGCATTCTCTCAGTGCTCCCCTGGTCGTGGTTGATGACGGGTCAGGTGTCGTCGGCGACGAACACCGTTTTGGTCTCGGTGAACGCGTCCAGCGCGTCGGGTCCGAGCTCCCGGCCGATGCCGGACTGCTTGACCCCGCCGAACGGGGTCCAGTGCCGGACGGCGGAGTGCGAGTTGACGGAGAGGTTTCCGGCCGCGACACCGCGGGACACCCGCAGCGCCCGACCGACGTCCCGGGTCCAGATGGATCCGGAGAGGCCGGTGTCGGTGGTGTTGGCGATCCGGACGGCCTCCTCCTCGGTGTCGAACGGCAGTACCGCCACCACGGGACCGAAGATCTCGTCGGTCACCGCGGGATCGGCGGGGGACACCGGGGCCAGCACGGTGGGCGGGAACCAGAAGCCGGGGCCGTCGGGCACGGAGCCCCGCATCGCGACCGGGGCGCCGTCGGGGACGTAGGAGGCGACCCGGTCGCGGTGGGCCGCCGAGATCAGGGGCCCCATCTCGGTGCCCGTGTTCCACGGGTCCCCCACGGCCACGCCGGCGACCGCTGGTTCCATCAGTTCCATGAACCTGTCGAACACGGAGCGCTGCACCAGGAGCCGTGACCGCGCGCAGCAGTCCTGGCCGGCGTTGTCGAACACGCCGTAGGGGGCGGCGGCCGCCGCCCGTTCCAGGTCGGCGTCGGCGAAGACGATGTTGGCGCTCTTGCCGCCGAGCTCCAGCGTGACGCGCTTCATGTCCTCGGCGCACGCCGCCATGATGCGTTTACCCACGCTGGTGGAGCCGGTGAACGCGATCTTGGCGACGTCCGGGTGGCGCACCAGGCGTTCGCCCGCCACGGCGCCCGTGCCCGGAACCACCTGCAGCACCCCCTCGGGGAGGCCCGCCGCCCGCGCCAGCTCCCCGAGCCGCACGGCGGTGAGCGGTGTCAGCTCGGCCGGTTTGACCACCACGGTGTTGCCCGCCGCCAGCGCGGGGGCCGCGCCCCACGTGAGGATCGGCATCGGGAAGTTCCACGGCACGATCACCCCCACCACGCCGAGCGGTTCGGCGAAGGTGACGCTCCATCCTCCCGGGGTGGGGATCTGCTTTCCGGAGTTGCGTTCCGGAGCGCCGGCGAAATAGGCGAGGACGTCCCGCGCCTGGGCGGCCTCGGCGCGGGCCTGGGTGATCGGGTGGCCGGCGTTGCGCACTTCCAGCTCGGCGAGCTCGTCGAGGTGCGTGTCGATCTCGGCGGCGAACGCGCGCAGCAGGGCGGCCCGCTCCCCGGGAGGTCGCGCGCTCCACGCCGGTTGCGCGGCCCGCGCCCGCGCCACCGCCGCGTCGGTCTCCTCCGCCGAGGCGAGGGCGACGGTGGTGACCGTCTCGTTGGTGGCCGGGTCGATCACCTCGATCGACGAGGGCTCTGTCACTGTGGTGCTCCTTTTCTTCCGCCGTCCTCACAACCGCTCGAAACAGCGGTACATCTCCCAGTCGGTCACCGCGGAGTCGAACGCGGCCAGCTCCACCCGCGCGTAGTTGGCGTAGTGGTCGACGACCTCGTCGCCCAGGGCGGTGCGGGCGAGTTCGCTCTTCTCCCACAGCTCCAGGGCCTCGCGCAGCGTCCCGGGAACGTTCGGCGCCTCCCCCGCGTAGGCGTTGCCGTCGCAGGGCTCTCCCGGCTCCAGCTCCCGGTCGATCCCGTCGAGCCCGGCCGCGATGAGAGCGGCTGTCGCCAGGTAGGGGTTGACGTCCCCGCCGGGGACGCGGTTCTCCACCCGCAGGCTGGGGCCGTGGCCGACGAGGCGCAGGGCGCAGGTGCGGTTGTCCCGTCCCCACGCCGCCGTGGTGGGGGCGAAGCTTCCGGGGACGTAGCGCTTGTAGGAGTTGATGTTGGGCGCCAGCAGCAGGGTGAGTTCGCGCAGCGCGGCGACCTGGCCTGCGAGGAAGTGCCGGCCCGCGGCGGAGAGTCCGTCGCTGTCAGCGAGGACGGGTGTGCCGTCGGCGCCCCGCAGGGAGATGTGGATGTGGCAGGAGTTGCCCTCGCGTTCGTTGGGTTTGGCCATGAACGTGATGGCCATGCCCTCCTGGGCGGCGATCTCCTTGGCCGCGTTCTTGTAGATGGAGTGCTGGTCGCAGGTGGCGACGGCCTCGTCGAACCGGAACGCGATCTCGTGCTGTCCCGGGTTGCACTCGCCCTTCGCCGACTCGACGTACAGCCCGGCCCCGTCCATCTCGTTGCGGACGCGCCGCAGCAGTGGTTCCACGCGGGCGCCGCCCAGCACGGAGTAGTCGACGTTGTAGCGGTTGGCCGGGGTGAGGTTCCGGTAGCCGCGGTCCCAGGCGTCCTCGTAGGAGTCGCGGTAGACGAGGAACTCCAGTTCGGTGCCCACCATGGCCCGCCAGCCCCGCTCGGTGAGCCGGTCGGTCTGGGCCTTGAGGACCTGCCGGGGCGAGGGAGCGACGGGAGAGCCGTCGTGCCAGGTGAGGTCTGCGGTGACCATGACCTGTCCGGGCTGCCATGGTGTGCGGCGCAGGGTGGCGAGGTCGGGACGCATGACGAAGTCGCCGTAGCCCGTCTCCCAGGAGGACATGGCGTAGCCGCCGACGGTGTTCATCTCGACGTCGACGGCGAGCAGGTAGTCGCACCCGTCGGTGCCGTGTTCGAGTACGTCCTCGAGGAAGAAGCGTCCGGAGAGCCGTTTCCCCTGCAGTCGTCCTTGCATGTCGGTGAAGGCCACCAGGACCGTGTCGATCTCGCCGGATTCGATGGCGGCGCGCAGCTCGCCCAGGGCGAGGGGGTGGCCGTTGTCGTTCGCGTGCACCCTGGAGCCTCCTTAAGGCTCAGAAGCAAACCATTTGTTGCATGGAAGCAGCTCCCCAGCGGAGTGTCAATGGGGTGCAACCTCCCTTGACAGCTGCGCTGTGCCCGGCGCATGATCGCTCAAATCACAGAAAGGACCGACCTTATACCTTTCGGTTCGCGGCCTTCCGGAACCGGCGGGATAGGGGCGGGGGACGGTCCCCAGCACCACCCAGCGTGAGGGGAGCGCACACTATGACCCAGCGGCCGCCGACGCATGCACACGGTGCCGGCTACGCGCACGTCGACGACGAGTACCTACGTAACCGCCAGCTGAGACGCGGAGCAGCGGGATGGCTGCTGCTCGCGGGGCTCGGCGTCTCCTACGTCATCTCCGGGGACTTCGCCGGGTGGAACTTCGGAATCGGTGAGGGCGGTTGGGGCGGGCTGCTCATCGCCACCGTCCTCATGGGCACGATGTACCTCTTCATGGTGCTCGGTCTGGCCGAACTGGCCTCCACCCTCCCCACGGCGGGCGCCGGATACGGGTTCGCCCGCCGCGCCATGGGGCCGATCGGCGGGTTCGCCACCGGAACGGCGATCCTCATCGAGTACTCCATCGCCCCGGCCGCGATCGCGGTGTTCATCGGCGGCTACGTCGAGGCGCTCGGGCTGTTCGGGATTACCAACGCCTGGCCGGTCTACCTCGCCTGTTACGCGGTGTTCGTCGGCATCCACGTGTGGGGCGTCGGTGAGGCGCTGCGACTGATGTTCGTCATCACCGGGGTGGCCATGCTCGCCCTGGCGGTGTTCACCGTCGGCATGATCCCCCGGTTCGACCCGGGGAACCTCGTCGACATCACCCCCACCGACGCGGCGGGAGCCAGCGCCTTCCTCCCGTTCGGGTACGCCGGGGTGCTCAGCGCATTCGTGTTCGGTATCTGGTTCTTCCTCGCCGTCGAGGGAGTCCCCCTCGCCGCGGAGGAAGCACGCAACCCGGCCCGGGACATGCCGCGCGGCATCATCGCGAGTATGGGCGTCCTGCTGGTGACGGCCGCCTGCATGCTGGTACTCGCACCCGGCGGGGCGGGCGCGAGCGCGCTCGCCAGCTCGGACAACCCCCTGCCCGAGGCGCTGCGGGAGGCCTACGGCGGCAACCCCCTGATCGCCGACATCGTCAACTACGTCGGCCTGGCAGGCCTCGTCGCCTCCTTCTTCTCCATCATCTTCGCCTACTCGCGGCAGCTGTTCGCGCTCTCCCGCGCCGGCTACCTGCCCCGGTGGCTCTCGGTCACCGGAAAACGCAAGACCCCCTACCTCGCCCTGATCGTGCCGGGAACCATCGGGTTCGCGCTGGCCACCGCCGTGGGCAACGGCGACAAGCTGATCAACATCGCGGTGTTCGGGGCCACCGTCTCCTACGCCCTGATGATGGTGTCGCACATCGTGCTGCGCCGCCGCGAACCGGAACTGCGGCGCCCCTTCCGCACACCGGGAGGAACCCTCACCACCGGAACAGCGCTGGCACTGGCGCTGTGCGCGGTGGCGGCGACGTTCTTCGTCGACATGGTGGGCGCGGGTATCGCCGCGGCCATATTCGCCGTGTTCCTCGTCTACTTCCTGACCTACTCCCGGCACCGGCTCGTGGCCAACGCCCCCGAGGAGGAGTTCGCCATGCTCGAGCGCGCCGAGTCCGAACTCAGCTGACCCCCGGGCGGTTCCGGGCCCCGTGCGGCGGACGCTGTTCGTCGCGGGCGGCGTGGCCAGCGCCGAGCCGGCACGGCCGGTGGCTGCTGCGCCGCCGGCGCGGCGCCGCGCGACGCGCGGCGGGACGAGCGTCCGTCCCACAGGGCCTAGGGTGGGGGCGGGAGCGGCAACTGTCGGAAAGGGCGCGATGCAGGACGGGGCGGAGCCACAGGTCGGCCCGGCGTTCGGCGCCGTTTTCCGCACGGTCCGCGGCGGGAACGCGTTCGAGGAGACCGTGGAGCGGCTGCTCTCGGCCATCAAGCTGGGCGTCGTGGTCCCCGGCGAGCGCTTCCCCGCCGAACGCGACCTCGCCGCCCGACTCGGAATCAGCCGGATCACGCTGCGCGAGGCCATCCGCGCACTCCAGGAGGCCGGGTACGTCGAGCCTCGCCGCGGCCGGGGCGGAGGCACCTTCGTCACCTACGTGCCACCCCGGCCCAGCCGCGAGGAGGCGCTGCGGGTGCTGCACACCCTCGACGGCGGTCTGGAGGACCTGTTCGCCTTCCGCCGCGTCCTCGAGGTCGGCGCGGGGGTCCGACTGGCGGAGACCGGCCTCACCAGCGAACAGCGCCAGCTGTTGAACACACGCCTCGCCGAGGTGGAGGCGGCCGCCGTGGAGGACTACCGCCGCCACGACACCGACTTCCACCTCACCATCGCCGAGCTCGCCGGTTCGGCCTCGCTGTCGACGACGCTGGCGGACGTCCGGATGCGGATCAACGAGCTGCTGAACGCGATGCCGATGCTGGCCAGGAACCTGGAACACAGCAACGTCCAGCACCGCACCATCGTCGAGGCGATCCTCGCCCAGGACCCGGACGCCACCCGCGCCGCCATCGGCGAACACCTGGAGGGCAGCGAGGTCCTGCTGCGCGCCTTCCTCGGCGAGCCGCGCCCCTGAGATCACCGCAGGGCGGGCTCGTCCAGCGTGAGCGTGCCGGCGTCCGCGTCCAGTGTCGCGCCGACCCCCAGCGGGACGGTGAGCTGCCCGCCGCAGTGCCCGAACCACAGTCCCCACACCACCGGCACACCCAGCGGAGCCAGCCGTTCCCGCATCAGTCTCCGGACCGCCTCCGGGTCCGGGGTGCAGTCCGTCCACGAGCCCAGCACAACCCCGGCCGCGTCCCGCAGCCACCCGCTGCGCAGCAGGTGGGTGACCATCCTGTCGATCCGCGAGACGTCCTCACCCACGTCCTCCAGAAGCACCAGCCCGCCCGCTGCCGAGGGGCGGCTGTGCGGGGCGGCGACACTGTCGCTGAGGAGGCTCAGGTTGCCGCCGAGCGTGACCCCGCGCGCGGTTCCGCCGAACAGGGGGCGCGCCCGCGGTGAGGTCAACCGCTGCCGGGACCGGGGGTCGAACAGGGTGGCGCGCAGTTCCTCCGCGCTGACCGCGTCCTCGGCGAAGTACCTGCTCGCCAGCACCGGACCGTGCAGGGTGGCGGCTCCGAGCTCGACGGCGAACGCCTCGTGCAACGCTGTCACGTCGCTGAACCCGACGAGGGGTTTGACCCGCCCCCGCCGCAGCGCGTCGAAGTCCAGCAGGTCCAGGACCCGGTGCGCGCCGTCGCCGCCGCGGGCGCAGAACACCGCTGAGGTGTCCGGGTCCAGCCAGGCATCCCGCAGGTCCCGCGCCCGGTTGGCGTCCTCGCCCGCCAGGTGGCGGAAGCCGGGATGACGGTCCCACAGGTGCGGTGCGGGAACCGGATCCAGCCCCCACGAGCGCAGGGTCCGCAGCGCCGTGGTGAGCTGGTCGCGCGCCACCGGGCTGCACGGAGCCACGACGGAGACCCGGTCGCCGGGCCGCAACCGCGGCGGCCGGGTGAGGCCGGGGCTCATCCGTGCGGCCGCAGCGCGACCGCGGCCGCGTCCGTCTCGAAACCGAACACCTGGGCGTACAGCGAGAGCTCGGCCTGCACCGCCGCGCGGACGCTCTCCGCCTTCCGGAAGCCGTGCTGCTCACCCGCGAACGTCAGGTAGGCGTGCGGTACGTCGCGGCCCTCGAAGCCCGCGAGGAACCGTTCGCACTGCACGGGCGGACAGATCTCGTCCTCCAACCCCTGGAGGAGGACGAAGGGCGCTGTGACGGAGGCGGCGTGGTTCACCGGCGAGCGCTGCTCGTAGCGCTCCCTCTCCCGCGGCCACGGGCCGACCAGGGTTTCCAGGTACTGCGACTCGAAGTCGTGCGTCTCGCCGGTGCGCCATCCCACCAGGTCCACGATCGGGCACAGGATCGTCCCGCACTGGAAGACCGACGTGAAGGCGAGCGCCGCGGCGGTGGTCCACCCCCCGGCGCTGCCGCCTCGGATGGCCAGCCGCTGCGGGTCCACGGAGCCTTCCTCGCCCAGCTCCCGGGCCACCGCCACGCAGTCCTGCACGTCGACGACCCCCCAGTTCCCGCGGAGCCGCTCCCGGTAGGCGCGGCCGTAACCGGTGGAACCGCCGTAGTTCACCTCCACGACGCCCAGACCGCGGCTGGTGAAGTAGGCGATCTCCCGGTCGTGCACCATGGGCGAGCGGCCCGTCGGACCGCCGTGGGCCCAGACGACGTACGGGGGGAGCTCCCCGTGCGGCGCGGCCGCGTCCGGGTTGCGCGGCGGGTACAGACTGGCGTGGATCTCGCGTCCGTCCGGGCCGGTGAACCGCCGTTCCCGCGGATTCGGGAAGTAGGCGCGGTGGGGGTCGTCCTCGGCCGCTCCGGACGCCCTGTTCAGCGGCTGCCACGTTCCGTCGGAAAGGGAGACGGCGACCACCTCGGCCGGGATGTCGGGGGAGGCGGCGATCCCCACGAGGGTCCGGCCGTCCGCGCCCGCGACGGCGAGTTTGGCCGTCCACTCGGTGTGCGGGCTCGCTAGGTCCGTGATGTCTCCCGTGTCCGGCGCGAGGATCCCCAGCGAGAGCGCTCCCCGCCCGTGCAGCGTGGCGAGCCGGCCGTCGCGCAGCGGTAGCAGCCACCGCTGGCCCAACTGCCACAGGGGGCCGCCGAACTCCTCCTCCCGCCGGGCCAGGTTCACCGGTTCCGGCGGGGCGCTGCTCGGGGCGGTGCCGCCCTCCGGCTCAGGCAGGGTGATCCGGTGCGGGTTCCACCAGCCGGAGGGGTCGGTGACGCAGTACAGCGTGGTCTCACCGGACCACTCTGCCTGCACCACGGCCTCGTCGTCGCCGCCCGCGAGGGTGCGTACCCCCGACGCCGTTCCGTCCGCCGCGATCTCGGCGACGTACAGGAACGTGGAGTCCCACGGCATGTTCGGGTGGTCCCAGCCGATCCAGGACAGGCGCCGACCGTCGGGGGAGACGCGCGGACACGCGAGGAAGCGGGGCCCCGAGGCCACCACCCGCACCGCGCCGGCGTCCCGCGCCGCCGACCCGTCCAGCGGCACGGCGACGAGCGCCCGTGCCACGTCAGTGGGTGCCGGGCCGGTGCGGGTCTCGCGCAGGCACCACACCTCGTCCCCGCCGGGTCCGGCGACGGGTTCCACGTACCGCACGGCGCTGGGAACCCCGGGCTCCGGGGTGAGGGGCGCGGGGGAGCGGTCGGAGTCCGGGGGGTGGCGGTACAGCCGTTGGTCGCTGAACTCGCTGAAGACGAGCGTCGTCCCTTCCGCGCCGCGCAATGCGGTGTAGGGCTGACCGCCGTACTCGTGCACCCGACTGCGGACGTTCCACGGGGAGGGCAGAACCGTCGCGGCCTCCCCGGCTTCCCTCAGCCGTCTCCGGCACACGGTGACCCGCCCGCCCTCCGCGGGTCGGGACTCCGTCCAGAAGACCTCGTCGCCGAGCGCCGCGGGCCAGTTGGGCGCGCCGCTGCGGTGGGCGACGTCGTCGGCCGATATCGGGGAGGGCCATGAACCGTGCGGCAGGATGCGTTGTGTCACCGTGAGTCCTTGCTCCTTGTCAGACTGTCGTGAGGAACCGGTCCAGTACCCGCACACCGAACGTGAGGGAGTCGACGGGCACCCGTTCGTCAACACCGTGGAAGAGCGCGCCGTAGTCCAGTGACGGCGGAAGGCGCAACGGGGAGAAGCCGTACCCGGGGATGCCGAGCTCGGAGAACTGTTTGGCGTCGGTGCCGCCGGAGAGGCAGACCGGGACGACGTGCGCATCGGGGTCGTGCGCGAGCAGCGCCTCCCGCATCGCCGCGAACACGGGGGAGTCCACGGGGGAGAGCAGTGCGGGGGAGCGGTGGGTGTACTCCCACTCCACGCGGTCCCCGGTGAGCTCGTCGAGAGTGGTGTGGAACTCCTCGGCGCAGCCGGGAAGGATCCGCCCGTCCACCAGGGCGGAAGCCCTTGAGGGGATGACGTTGACCTTGGAGCCGGCCTCCAGCACGGTCGGGTTCGTGCTGTTGCGGAGCGTGGACCGCACGAGGGAGGCGGCCGGGCCGAAGTCCGCCAGCACGCTCTCCAGGTCCCGCTGCGGGTCGAAGCCGGCATCGTCCGGGTCGACCGGCCTGCCCACGGCGTCCCCGATCCCGGCCAGGGCCGCCCGGGTGACGGGTGTGAGCCGGACCGGCCAGGCATGGGAGTCGATGCGGGTGACCGCGGCGGCCAGCGCTCCCACCGCGTTGTCGTCGTTGGCCTTGGAGCCGTGGCCGGCGGTGCCGGAGGCTGTCAGCCGCAACCACGCCGAGCCGCGCTCTCCCGCGCCGACCGGGTACAGCCGTACGGGCTCACCGGAAACGGTCCGCGCGTGGAACGTGAACGCGCCCGACTCGCTGACGCCCGCGGCGCAGTCGGAGAAGAGCGAGGGGTGCTCGCGCACCAGCCACTCCGCGCCGTAGGCGGCGCTGTCCTCCTCGTCCGCGGTGAACGCGAGCACGATGTCCCGGCGCGGCCGCGTCCCGGTGCGCGCCCAGGAACGCACCAACGCGAGCAGCATGGCATCGGTGTTCTTCATGTCCACCGCGCCACGGCCGAAGACCGTCCCGTCGCGGACCTCGCCGGAGAACGGGGGCGCGCTCCACAGCTCCGGGTCCGCCGGCACCACGTCCAGGTGGCCGTGTACGAGCAGCGCGGGGGCGTCGGGATCGTTCCCCCGGACCCGGGCGACCACGTTGGCGCGGCCGGGAGCCGACTCCAGGATCCGCGGGGAGAGACCCGCCTCGCCCAACCGCGCGGCGACGTACTCCGCGGCGGGGCGTTCCCACCCCTGGCCTCCCCCGTGATTGGTGGTGTCGATCCGGATCAGTTCGGACGTGAACCGGACGACCTCGGCATCGGCGGTCCGGTCGGTGGCCTGCGTCTCGCTCGTCATGGTGCCGGACAGCCAGGGCCGCTCCCCGCTGGTGGAGCGCGCTGTCCTACTCCTTTCCGGTGGAACGTCCGGCGGGTCCGCTGCGCGGGCACGGCGGCACGTTTCGGGCGTGCCCCGCACCGGGCAGCGCGCCTACCCGTAGCTGGTCTCGGCCGCGTTGGAGATCAGGGTGGTAACCGCCTTGAAGGTGCGGATCATCTCGTAGGCGCTCGGGGAGGTGTAGCGCACCCGCCGGGTGCCGACCCGGCCGACCCCGGGAACGAGCGTCGCCGCGCCGGCCAGGTGGGAGGCGTCCGTCTCGACCTCCACGGTGAGCGGGTCGCGGCGCCCCGGTCCGGTGTTTCCTGCCAGCGCGACGGCCTGCTCGGCGCCGGCCGCGATGTCGGTGAACGTGCGGGAGGGAGGACGGCACACCGCGGCGTAGCGCGACACGCACTCCTTGACCGTCACGGTGCGGGCGTCGGGGGCGTAGGAGGCGGCGTCCGCGCACGCCCGGTCGTCGCCGGTGACCAGAACGACCGGGCAGCCGTGCTCGGCGGTGACGCGGGCGTTGAGGCGCCCCTCGCTCGCGGGTTCCCCGTCGAGCCACACCCCCGTGATGGAGTTCGGCAGGTAGGTGTGCGCGAGGACCCCGCTGTCCCCGGCGCCGCTGTGGTACCCCAGGAACGCCGCACCGTCCGTGTCCCCGTGCTGCACGCCCTCGACCATGGACAGGTCCTTGTGCCTGCCGGTCAGCATCGTGGCGCGCTCGTCGAGCTGCTCCAGCAGGAGGTTCCGCATGGTGGAGTGCGCCTCGTTCACCACGACCTCGGAGGCGCCGCCGGCGAGGAACCCGGCGATCGCGCCGTTGACATCCGAGGTGAACATGGCGCGGCAGCGCTGCCACTGCTCCGTTCCCGGTTCCACATCCGCGCCCCAGGTGACCCCGGTCGCGCCTTCCATGTCGGCGGAGATGAGGATCTTCACGGGGCGAGCCTAACGACTCGCCGCGACCGAGACCAGGCTCTGCCCGGCGGACAGAGCCTAGAGCTGCGTGAGGATCTCGGCGCCCTCGTCGGTGATGTGCAGGGTGTGCTCGAACTGGGCCGTGGGCCTCCGGTCCGCGGTGACCACGGTCCATCCGTCGTCCCACACGTCGTAGTCGACCGTGCCCAGCGTGATCATGGGCTCGATCGTGAACGTCATCCCGGGCTGTATGACGGTGGTCGCCCCCGGGTCGTCGTAGTGCGGGATCACCAGTCCGGAGTGGAACTCCGGGCCCACACCGTGGCCGGTGAAGTCGCGCACCACCCCGTAACCGAACCGCTTCGCGTAGGACTCGATCACCCGGCCGATCACGTTGATCTGGCGCCCGGGGCGGCACGCCCTGATGGCACGCGAGGTGGCCTCACGGGTGCGTTCCACCAGCGATCGGGTCTCCTCGTCGACGTCGCCGGCGAGGAACGTCGCGTTCGTGTCGCCGTGGACACCGTTGATGTAGGCGGTGATGTCGATGTTGACGATGTCGCCGTCGCCGATGACGGTGTCGTCGGGGATGCCGTGGCAGATGACCTCGTTGAGCGAGGAGCACAGCGACTTGGGGTATCCCTTGTACCCCAGGGTGCTCGGGTAGGCCCCGTGGTCGCAGAGGAACTCGTGGCCGACACGGTCGAGCTCGTCCGTGGTCGTTCCCGGAGCGACGTGGCGGCCGACCTCCTGCAGCGCCTGCGCGGCGATGCGTCCCGCCTCGCGCATGGCCTCCACGGTCTCGGCGGACTGGACGTCGCCGCGCACCCCCTCGGTGGGGTGCTTCTTGCCAACGTACTCCGGCCGCGTGATATGGCGCGGCACCGAACGGGGTGGGGAAACACGCCCGGGAACCAACGGGGTAGTCATGACTGCCAAGTGTAGTTCCCAAGCGACACCCAAAGGTCCGCGTCGGAAACGGAATGTGCGGGTAGGGACCGGATGCACGGACGTAACGCCGTAACGGGTCCAACAGGAGTTGGGTATGAGTGACTGGGAGAACAACACTCCTGAGGATCAGCAGTGGTGGTACTGCCTCAGGCACAGCAAACCGGAACAGGGTCCCGGGTGTCCCGGGAAGTACCGGTTGGGTCCCTATCCCGATGAGGCCACCGCCGCCGCTGCGCTGAGCACCGTAGCCGAACGCAACGAGGCCTGGGACGAACAGGACGACCGGGACTGAACAACACTAGTCGGGGATGCGCGGACCACTGACGAGGTCGAGGAACCGGGAAACCCGTTCACGCAGTCCAGCACTGGCGGAACCCTCCCGCGGATCCCCGGCTGCTGTGCTGACCAGGTGTTGCAGACCGTCGAACGTCAACGGCGCGGCCTCCGGGGTCAGACTGAGCGCCTCGTGCGCGAGCGCCCCCAGCTCTCGGTCCCCCTGGTCCATGGAGAGAACGGTGGCCCCCTTCCGGCGCGCGTCGTCGACCCGTTCCAACAGGGGAACGGGGGCCTCCTCCTCGGAGTTCACCACGAACAGGGTGTCCCCCCGCCGGGTGTCGGACAGCCGCTCGAGACCGATGCCGAGGTGGGCGGGGGCATCGGGGGGCGGGCTCCACCGCACCAGGCTCGGGGAGAGCTGGGGAAGGCCGGCGTAGCGGCTCTCGTCGTCCAGGTGCGCGGCCAGGTGCCACGGTTCCTCACCCGGTGTCCCCATCAGTAACAACCCTCCCGCCTCCCGGGTGCGGCGAAGAGCTTGGGCGAACTTCTCACTGCGTTCCACCCACGGGGTCGATGCGAGGAGGTCGCGCAGTACCGCTACGTGATGGGCGTCCATCCGCCCATGCTGCCGTATACATCCCCGCTGCCGCAGCAGGACCCGACACCCGGACCACTGGTGTCCCCTCGCTGATCCACAACTGGAATGATCGGGTACATGTCAGAACAGCAGAAATCTCCCTACGATCTTCCCGATATCAGCGGACTGTCCGTGAGTGTGCTGGGAGGAACCGGTGACCAGGGCCGGGGCCTGGGGCTGCGGCTCGCCATGGCTGGGCACGACGTGGTACTGGGGTCGCGCAGCGCCGAGCGTGCCCAGGCGGCGGCCGACGAGCTCGGTGCGCACCTGGGGGTCCGTGGTGCGGACAACGCCCGGGCCGCGCGGGAGGGCGACATCGTGATCGTTGCCGTTCCCTGGGACGGGCACCGGGAGTTGCTCGCCTCGCTCGCGGAACCACTCGCGGGCAAGATCGTCGTGGACTGCGTGAACCCCCTGGGGTTCGACAAGCGCGGCCCCTACGCGCTGCAGGTCGAGGAGGGCAGCGCTGCCCAGCAGGCCGAGGCCGTGCTGCCCGACAGCCGGGTGGTCGCGGCGTTCCACCACGTCTCCAGCGTGCTGCTGCTGGACCCGGCGGTCGACGAGGTCGAGCTGGACGTCCTGGTGCTCGGGGACGACCGGGACGCCACCGACACCGTGCGCGCCCTGGCGAGCCGGATATCCGGGATGCGCGGGATCTACGGCGGGCGGTTGCGCAACGCCCACCAGGTGGAGGCGCTCACCGCGAACGTGATCGCCGTCAACCGGCGTTACAAGGCCCACGCGGGACTTCGCGTCACTGACGTCTGACCGGCCGGCCCGGGCGTCCCCGCGGTGTGCCCGGGCCAGCCGCGAACCACCGGATGCGGCCTACATCCAGCTGTTGAGCTTCTCGATGAGCGCGACGGGGTCACCGCCGACCGGGGTCACGTTCAGGTTGGTGACTCCGGCCTCCCGGAAGGCCTCGACCCGCTCGCGCACGTAGGACTCCGGGCCGACGAGGTTCGTGAGCTCCACCATCTCGTCGGGGACCGCGGCGGCGGCCTCGTCCTTCTTCCCGTCGAGGTAGAGGTCCTGGATCTTCTCCGCGGCTTCCTCGTACCCGTAGCGGCGGGCGACGTTGTTGTAGAAGTTCGCCCCCTTGGCGCCCATACCCCCGACGTACAGCGCGATCATCGGTCGGGTGAGGTCGGCGAGCTTGCGCGTCTCCTCGTCCTCACCGATGGCGAGCATCCCGCCGGCGGAGATCTCCAGCTCCCCCAGCGCCGGGTCCCGCTTGGCCTTACCGGCCGCCAGCGCGTCCCCCCAGACCCTGTGGGCTTTCTCCGGAATGAAGAGGTGGGGGAGCCATCCGTTGGCGATCTCGGCGGTCATCTCCACGTTCTTCTCCCCGAGCGAGGCCGCGTAGATGGGGATGGAACCGCGCACCGGGTGGTTGATGATCTTCAGTGGTTTGCCCAGGCCGGTGCCCTCCTCGGGGGGAAGCGGCAGGGTGACGGTTTTCCCGTCGTGGCTGAGCCGGTCCTCGCGGGCCCAGACCTTGCGGCACACCTCGACCACGTCCCGGGTGCGCGCCAGTGGCTTGCGGTAGGGGACACCGTGCCACCCCTCGATGACCTGGGGGCCGCTGGCGCCCAGTCCCAGCACGGCGCGCCCGTCGGAGAGGTAGTCCAGTCCGGCCGCGGTCTGTGCGATCAGGGTGGGGGTGCGGCTGTACAGCGGGAGGATGGCCGAACCGATGTTGACCCGCTCGGTGCGGGCCGCGAGGTAGCCCATCAGAGTGGGGCTGTCGTACCCGTACAGCTCGGCTACCCAGACCGTGTCCAGGCCGACCTTTTCCAGTTCGGCCACCTGCTCGACGGCCTCTTTCGGCTCTCCGGCGTACTGCAGCGGCATGGAGATGCGCATCGTGCCTCCGTTTGTCATCGCGCTGAATCCCCTGATTCTACCGCTGAGTAATATTCGGTTCGGGGTTGGTCATCCCGAGCCGGAGGGCGGGCCCTCCGGCTCGGGAGCTCTCAGGTGAAGGAGTGCTCGGAGTCCGGGAAGTCCCCCGCGACGACCTCGTCCGCGAAACTCCGCGCCGCCTGGGTCAGGGTGTCGGCGAGGTTGGCGTAGGTCTTGACGAACGACGCCGTCGTCGGGCTGAGACCCGCCATGTCCTGCCACACGAGAACCTGCGCGTCCGTGCCGTCGCCGGCGCCGATGCCGATCGTGGGAACGGACAGCTGCTCGGTGACCTGGCTGGCCAGCTCGGCCGGAACGCACTCCAGGACCACGGAGAAGGCACCGGCGTGTTCCAGCTCCTTGGCGTCGGCGAGCAGGCGTTCCCGGGCGTCGCCGCGCCCCTGGACCCGGTAGCCGCCCAGGGTGTTCACCGACTGCGGGGTGAGCCCGACGTGTCCCATGACCGGGATGCCGGCCGAGACCAGGGCCTCCACCTGGTGGGCCACGCGCCGGCCGCCCTCCAGCTTGACGGCCTGCGCACCGCCCTCCTGCATGAACCGGGCGGCCGTGTCCAGCGCCTGCTGCGAGGAGCCCTGGTAGGACGCGAAGGGCAGGTCCGCCACGACCAGAGCGCGCCTGGTGGAGCGGGCGACCGCCGCCGTGAGCGGGAGCAGCTCGTCCACCGTGACCGGAACGGTCGATTCGTAGCCGTAGACGACCATCGCGGCGGAGTCCCCGACGAGCAGCACCGGGATGCCGGCCTCGTCGAACACACGCGCGGTGAGGGCGTCGTAGGCGGTCAGCATGGGCCAACGCTCGCCGCGCTCCCGGGCCTGAGCGATGTCACGCACGGTTACGCGGCGGTTGGAGTTCCCCCCGTACAGAGGGGAGGCGGCGGTTGTCATGTGCAGCTCCTTCAGCCTCGAGGCGCCGTGGCGGCGTCCCCGGACGGTTACCGGTACGGGGCCGGTCTCGCACCGGTGGCAGAGGCCACCGGCCCCTCCACCACATCATGGCACGTGGTGTTTTCCGCGGCATTGGTGAGGTAGCTGACATTCCCGCAGGAATTGTCCTACCTGTACGGGACGCTTCCCGGGCGGGAGCGAGTTGTCCCGGGCGGCGCGGCACACGTACGCGAGCGGACGCTTGCGTGGTGGTGCGTGGGTGTGCCGTGCGGCACTGAACTATCTTGTTGTTGAGATTCCGTTATTCGGTATATGGGAGCTTTGCGTGGATTCGTTATCGGTGTACCGCAGACGGTGGGGCATACTCGCTGTGCTCGTCATCAGCCTGCTCGTGGTGGTGCTGGACAACACCATCCTCAACGTGGCACTGCGGGTGATATCCGACCCGGAGCAGGGGATCGGCGCCAGCCAGGGAGAACTCGCCTGGTCGGTGAACTCCTACACACTCGTCTTCGCCGGGCTGCTGTTCACCTTCGGGATCATCGGCGACCGCGTCGGTCGCAAACGCGTCCTCCTCACCGGACTGGCCATCTTCGGCCTGGGGTCCCTGGCCGCCGCGTACTCCCAGGAGCCGCAGCACCTCATCTGGGCCCGCACCGTCATGGGACTCGGCGGCGCGGCCATCATGCCCCAGACACTGGCGATCATCACCAACGTCTTCCCGTCCGACGAACGGGGCAAGGCCATCGGTATCTGGGCCGGTGCCGTGGGACTGGCCCTGGGGATCGGTCCGCCGCTGGGCGGTTTCCTGCTGGAACACTTCTGGTGGGGGTCGGTCTTCCTCATCAACGTCCCGGTCACCGGAATCGGCCTGCTCTTGATGGCGCTGCTGGTCCCCGAGTCGCGCAACGAGGAGCCCGGGAAACTGGATCCGGTCGGGGTGGTCCTGTCCATCATCGGCCTCGTCCTGCTGGTGTACGGCATCATCGAGGCCGGTGAACGCAGTTCGCTGGCCGAACCGGACGTCGCCGGCGCCATCCTCGCCGGTCTGGCGGTACTGGCCGGGTTCCTCTACTACGAGTCGCGCTGCGAGTACCCGGCGCTCAACGTGCGCCTGTTCCGCAACCCCCGGATGTCCGTGGCGGTCGTCGCCATCATGATGATGTTCTTCGCCATGGCCGGGGTCCTGTTCTTCATCACCTTCTACTGGCAGAGCGTGCGCGAGTTCACCCCGCTGCACGCCGGGCTGCTGGTGCTTCCCATCGCGGCCGCGCAGATGATCGTCTCCCCCCTGGCGCCCCATCTCGTCACCAGGTTCGGTCCCAAGCTCGTCGGTGCCGTCGGCGTGGTGCTGCTGTCCCTGGCGCTGGGCTACTACTCCACGATCGGCCTCGACACCCCGGTATGGACGATCGAGGTGGCGTTCTTCCTGCAGGGGACCGGAGTCGCGATGGTGATGACCCCGGCCACCGTCTCCATCATGTCCTCGGTCCCGCAGGACCAGGCCGGAGCCGCGTCCGCGGTGCAGAACACCGTCCGGCAGGTGGCCACGGCCCTGGGAGTGGCCGTTCTCGGCGCGGTGCTCTCCGCCGTCTACCGTTCGCACATGGCACCCGAGCTCGCGGGACTGCCCCGCCAGGTGCGCCGGGACGCCGGTGAGTCCATCGAGGCGACCATGGCGGTCGTGCCGCGGCTGGGTGAGCGCGGGCAGGAGCTGGTGGCTCCGGCCAAGGACGCGTTCCTGCAGGGTATGCATTCCGCCGCGTTGTGCTCGATGGGTATCGGGCTGCTCTGCCTCGTGGTCGTACTCGTCTGGATGCCGCGCGAGGCCCCCGCCACGGCCGCCACCGCGCCGGAGGGCGAGGACTCCGGGAAAGGCTCCGAAGGCGACCTCTCGGAGGAGGGGAGGTGACCACGGCCTCCTGCCCGGTCCGGTCCCTCCGCAGGAGTGAAACGTGTGATTGTCTTTCTATTCCGAGCAGAATATTAGTTTGTGTCGTATTCGTGTAGATTATGGTTCAATGCCGCTTTTTGGATGTTTGGTGCGGATGGCGGTGGGTCAGAACGGAATGGTATAGACCGAATGTGAAAAAATACTTGGCGCGGGGGGATACGCTGTTATTCGATCGTGCTGAGGAGAGCTATGGCGACGGCTCATGATATTCCGGACATCCTTTCCGAGGAGTTCACCGCCAACCCCTACGCGGCGTACCGGGCCATGCGGCAGGACGCCCCACTGATCTGGCACGAGGGAACACAGAGCTACATCATTTCGCGGTACGAGGACGTGCGCCGCGCGTTCAAGGAGTCAGCGTTCACGACCGCCAACTACGACTGGCAGCTGGAACCGGTGCACGGCCGCACGATCCTGCAGCTGGACGGGCGGGAGCACGCGGTGCGCCGCGCCCTGGTGGCGCCCGCGTTCCGCGGGAGCGAACTGCAGGACAAGTTCCTGCCGGTGATCGAGCGCAACAGTCGGGAACTCATCGACGGGTTCCGCGACGCCGGCAGCGTGGAGCTCGTGTCGCAGTTCGCGACGCGCTTTCCCATCAACGTCATCGTCGACATGCTCGGCCTGGACACGTCGGACCACGACCGGTTCCACCGCTGGTACACTTCGATCATCGCGTTCCTCGGGAACCTCTCGCAGGACCCCGGAATCATCGAGGACGGCATGCGCACCCGGGAGGAACTCGCCTCCTACATGCTCCCCGTCATCCAGCGCCGGCGGGAACACCCGGGCGGTGACCTGCTCTCCAACCTGTGCCAGGCGGAGATCGACGGCACGTCGATGAGCGACGAGGAGATCAAGGCGTTCTGCAGTCTGCTGCTCGCCGCGGGCGGGGAGACCACGGACAAGGCCATCGCGAGCATGTTCGCGAACCTCGCGCAGCACCCGGAACAGCTGGCCGCGCTGCGCCACGACCGCGAGCTCATCCCGAAGGCGTTCGTGGAAACCCTGCGCTACACGCCACCCGTCCACATGATCATGCGCCAACCGGGCTCCGACGTCACCCTCAGCGGTGGCACGGTCCCCGCGGGCAGTACCGTCATCTGCCTCATCGGTGCCGCCAACCGTGACGAGCGGCAGTACTCCGACCCGGACACGTTCGACATCTTCCGGGAGGAGACGGACACCACGCGTTCGTTCACCGCAGCCGCCGACCACGTGGCGTTCGCTCTCGGACGCCACTTCTGCGTCGGTGCCCTGCTCGCCGAGACGGAGGTGCGGGTGGCGACGAACGACCTGCTGGACGCCATGGACGACATCCGTCCCGCGGACGGCGCCGTCCCCACAGAACAGGGGGTGTTCACCCGCGGTCCCGCCACCGTGCCCCTCCGGTTCACCCCGCGGGCGCGTAGCACCCCGAGGTGAACCGGCCTTTGGAGGCCGTGGACGGTCACATCCGCAGCGCCGCGCCGCGTACCGGTCCCGGCCGACGCGGCGCGGCGCGCCCGGCCACGCGTGGTGGCGCCGCCGGCCTCCGGCGCGGTGGCGCTCACCCCTGCCGCAGCTCGGGAACCGTCGGCGTGAACACCACCGGCAGCGAGAACAGGCCACGCATCCATACCGAGGGCCGCCAGTGGAGTTCCCGGGAGGGGACCGCGAGCTCGAGGTCGGGCAGCCGGTCCAGCAGCACCTCGATCGCTGTGCGGGCGATGATTTCGGCGAGCTCCGGTGCGGGGAACGGGCAGCCGTGCTCTCCGTTCCCGAAGGACATGTGGGCCCGGTTGACCCCGAAGTCCTCCGAGGCCTCGGGATCGACCCGCGGGTCGGTGTTGGCCGCGGAGAGGCCGAGAACCAGCAGATCCCCCCGTCTCACCTGCCAACCGCCCACCTCACAGGCCTGTACGGCCCAACGGCCGATGAAGTTCTGGGTCGGCGTGTTCTTCCACAGCACCTCGTTCAGCGCCTGTCCGGGACTGCTGCGTCCGCCCTGCAGCGTCACCGAGAAGTCGTCGTCCAGGAGCATCAGCCGCAGGGCGTTGCCGATCCAGTTGCCGGTGGGCGCCTGGGCGGCGGCCATCACCACGAGCAGGTCGATGACGATCTCGTCGACGCTGAGGCCGGCGGGATGGTCCAGCAGCTTCGACGGCACGTCCTCCCCGCGCTGCGCGCTCCGCGCCGTGACGAGCTCGCGCATCCTGTCGTGCACGCGCTGGTGCGCTTTGGCAGCGTCCTCGTGGACGTCGAGCGAGTCGAGGATGTCGTCGACCAGCGCGGGGATCTCGGACTCGGGCAACCCGTACAGGCGGGCGATGACCCCGGCCGGTATCTGGTGCGCGTACTGGGAGACCAGGTCCGCGCGCCCGTCTCCCACGAAGGTGTCGACGATCCCGTCCGCGACCTGTTCGCATATCTCCCGCAGCTCGGTGCGGTCCGTGTCGTCGAGCGCGTCCCCCAGGGCTCCGGCACGGCGCTGGTGCTCGGTCCCCTCCGCGAACATCACCGAGGGCGTCCATCCCACGTAGGGCATGAGCGGCCAGTCGTCGGGGATGTGGTCCCAGACGTTCCACCGGCGGCAGTCGCGGGCGAACAGTTGCGGATTGCTGGTGACATGGTGCAGCTCCCGGTATCCCAGGACGAACCAGGCGGGTATGTCGCCGTCGAGCAGGATCGGCGCGACCGAGTCGAAGCGTTTGCGCAGGTCCCGGTACAGGGCGGCGGGGTCGCCGGTGATGTCCGGGCCGTAGAATCGTACGGCGTTCCTGTGGTCGGGGTACCGCGCCAGGAGCGGCGATGACGTGCCCTGGGGCGGTACGGCGGGGTCGGGAGTGCTGGGAGTGTGCGTCACGGCGTACCTTCCCGGTCCGGCTGCTGGTTCGGGTCTGCCAGGTGGTGGACGAGCGTGATGAGGACGTTCTTGCACGAGTCCCGCCTCCGCGCGTCGCACTCGAGCAGGGGCACCTCCTCCGAGAGGGAGAGCGCCTCACGCACCTGACCGAGGTCGGGTCCGGGGCGGAAACGGTTGACGGCCACCACGAACGGCATGCGGTGGTGCTCCAACCGGTCGATGGAGTACCAGGAGTCCTCCACCCGGCGCGTGTCCACCATGACGACGGCACCGAGGCTTCCGGAGAAGAGCTGGTTCCACAGGAACCAGAAGCGTTCCTGACCGGGTGCTCCGAAAAGGTAGAGCACCTTGTACTCGTTGATGGTGATACGGCCGAAGTCGAACGCGGCGGTGGTGGCCGTCTTGCTCCGCACGCCGCTGGTGTCGTCGACCCCCGTGCTCGCCTGGGTCATGGTCTCTTCGGTGCTCAGCGGGCGGATCTCGCTGACGGACCCCACCATGGTCGTCTTGCCCACTCCGAAACCGCCGACGACCACGAGTTTCAGCGCGTCCCGAGCGGCGTTCGGCAGGGGAGTCCGGGGAGTGGGCACCGGTTGCTCAGAGACGTTGGAGCGCATGCAGCACCTGTTTCAGGGTGTCGGAGTCGGGAGAGTGTGCCTGCGTGGGCGCCGATGAGGGGTGGCGGGCGGTGACCCGGCCGGTGTCCATGAGATCGCGAAGCAGGATACGCACCGCTGTCACGGGCAGCTCGAGTTCGGCGGAGAGCTCCACCACCGCCACAGGGCGCTGGCACAGGTGCAGGATCCTGACGTGTTCCGACTGCATGCCGGCTGTGGGAGCGCACTCGCTGACGATGAGCGTGACCGTGTCAAGCTCCTCCTCCGTGCGGCTGCGTCCACTGGTCACGGCGTAGAGGCGGTCCGGTCTCTCGTTGTCGATGGAGCGTCGGTTCATGGCGTTCGGACTTCGCGCTCGGAGAGGCGGGGTGGTGCCGTGAGGTGCCAGCCGATCTGTTCCACCAGCTCGTTCATGTTGTGGCCGACGATGCCGACGTCGGCGTCCTCCTCGGTGAGCGCGGCCAGGTGCGCTCCGTCGCCCGCCTGCACGATCAGCAGGAGCCCACCGCCGAACTCCACCATCGCCTGCCCGGGGCCGATGCTGTCGCCGAACTCGGCTGAGGCGCTCAGCGACAGGCTCTGGATACCGGCCGCTATCGCCGACAACTGGTCGGCCTTGTCCTCGTCCAGCCCCGGGGTGAAGCACAGTTTGAGGCCGTCCCGCGACAGTACGAGGGCGTGCTGCATACCGGGCGTTTTCTCCAGGAGGTTCTCAAGTAGCCAATCAAGGCTGCGATCCGTGGTACTCATACGCGGTTACGGGTCACGACGCCGTGCCTGCCGGTCTCGTGACCAGCTCCTCCTATCCTGTGCTCCAGTTCGGTCTCGGCGGAGAAGACGCCCACCGCGCGAGCGGGGTGTCGCCTGCCGGCCGTGTGCGTCCCGGTGGGACCCGTGGGGACGGCCGATCGTGGGGGTGTCTTCCCGGAGTCCCGGATGCCGGGAGGGCACCTACCGGTCTTCCGCCTCCTGGTTCCCGGCACCGGGACCGGTTCTCCCTGACTGGCGGAAAGCGGCGAACCTGGTGGCCGGATCGGTCCGCTCCCGTGGGACATGCGCGTTCGGCGCGGACGTCGGCCGGGGCGCGGACGCCAATGTGGAGCCGCGACGCCGCTTGGGAAGGTCCCCGTCCTGCTGCTGCCGTGTTTCGTTCTCCCGGTTCCCGTCCTCCTGCGGCGCCGTCCTCGGAGCCTCGGGAACCCGCCGCGACCCCCCGTCCGCGCTGCCGTGGACCGTTCGCGGCTCCTTCGCGGCGGGCTCGCTGGGTGTAGTGAGCTCGTCGACGAGCGGTTTCGGATGCGTGATGAGACGGCGCGGTACGAGCAGGACCACGCCGGTCCCGCCCCGGGAGGAGGGCCGGAAGTTGACGGTGAGGCCGTACTTGTCCGCGATACGCCCCACGACGGCCAGCCCCAGGCGGGTGCCGGGGAGGGTCGTCAACGCCCGTGACTCGGAAACGAGCTGCTCCGCACGCTGCCGTTCCCGGGAGCGCATTCCCAACCCGCTGTCCTCCACCACGATCGCCACACCGTGGTCCACCTCCTCCACGAACACGTGGACCTCGGTGTTGGTGGCGGAGAACGAGGTGGCGTTGTCCATCACCTCGGCCAGCGCGTGCATGACCCCTTCGGCGGCGTGTCCGGCGACGGCGGCGGTGCTCGTGAAGTTCAGCCGAACCCGTCGGTAGGCCCAGATGCGGCTCACGGCCCCGCGGAGGATGCTCTCCATCGCGACGGGTCTGGTCCAGCGGCGCCCGGAGCGCCCGCCGCTGAGGAGGGCGAAGCTGTCCGCGAGTCTTCCCGTCTGCGCGGCCCGGTGGTCCAGCTCCAGCAGGTCACCGAAGACCGAGGGCTGATCCCCGTAGCGGTCCTCCAGACTCCGCAACTGGGCGAGCATGGTGGTGACCTGGGCCTGCACCCGGGCCGCGGCACTGGCGCACGCGCTCATCGCGGAGGAGCCGCGCCGTTCCGCCTTCCTGACCTCCCGGGCCATACCGTCCCGCAGGTGTGCCAGTGCCTCGTTGCTCACCCGCCCGGTGCCGGAGAGCCGCGTCTCGGCCGGTGTCTCCGGGGCGCCGCGTTCCCCGATGGCGGGGAGGACCTCGTCGGCGAGGTAGCGCGCCTCCTCCTCGAATGCGCGTATCTCCGCCTCGAGGGCGGCGACGCGGGCGTCCAGCCACGAGCCGTGTTCCCGAAACGCGCGCGCGGCGGCGGCGTGGTAGGTGGCGGCGGCGAGGGCGGCGGAGAGCAGGAGACCAGTGGTTCCGCCGTACACGGCCACGAACGGTTCCGTGCGGGCGGGCGCGGCGAACACGGTCCAGAGCAGCGCGCAGGCAGCGAGGACGGCGACGGTGACGAAGACGAACGCGGCCTGCTGGGCGGCCGGAAGACGAGTGTGACTACGCTCGGACAGACGTGGTGCCATGGACAAGGGTCCTCTGGTCAGTCGGGGGCTGACGAGGCCGACCGGGAATTCTCGCTGGTATCCCGCGATAGGGAAACGCACGGATGGGAATTCCGTGGCGCTCCCGTCGGACTGGTTGGGACCCTAACGCAATCGTCTGTGGCGGTGGGGCGTTATTCGGATATTCGTTCGTGTCATGTGTCCGGGATTGCCGGTTTCAGAGTTCCTTGCCCGCTCGGCGTCCGACCACCCCGTGATCGCGACATTTCTCGCTTCGGACGACAAAGGAATTGAACATTCTGAAACCGGCGCATTCCGGTCTACAGCGTCGGTAGGTAGCGCTGGATCTCGTAGGGGGTGACCTGGCGGCGGTAGTCCTGCCACTCGGCCTTCTTGTTCCGCAGGAAGAAGTCGAACACGTGCTCCCCGAGAGTCTCGGCGATGAGCTCGCTGCTCTCCATGGCGCGGATCGCCTCGTCCAGGCTCTGCGGGAGCGGTGCGATGCCGAGCGCGCGCCGCTCCGCGTCGGTCAGCGCCCACACGTCGTCCTCGGCGCCGGGCGGCAGCTCGTAGTCCTCCTCGATCCCCTTCAGCCCCGCCGCGAGGATGACGGCGAAGGTCAGGTAGGGGTTGCACGCCGTGTCCAGGGAACGGAACTCGATCCTGCTGGACGTCGACTTGGCGGGTTTGTACATCGGCACCCGAACCAGGGCGGAACGGTTGTTGTGCCCCCAGCAGATGTAGGCCGGTGCCTCGTCCCCGGCGCCGGCGGAGGCCGTGGGGTGGTCCCACAGCCGCTTGTAGGAGTTGACCCACTGGTTGCAGACCGCGGTGATCTCGCTCGCGTGCCGCAGCACCCCGGCGATGAACCCCCGTCCGACCTTGGACAGCTGGTACTCCGCCCCCGGCTCGTAGAAGGCGTTCCGGTCGCCCTCGAACAGGGACATGTGCGTGTGCATGCCCGAGCCCGGGTGCTCGGTGAACGGTTTGGGCATGAACGTGGCGTACACGCCCTGCTCCATCGCCACCTCCCGCATGACCAGGCGGAAGGTCATGATGTTGTCGGCGGTGGTCAGCGCGTCGGCGTACCGCAGGTCGATCTCCTGCTGGCCCGGTCCGCCCTCGTGGTGGCTGAACTCCACCGAGATCCCCATGGCCTCCAGCATGTTGATGGCGTTGCGCCGGAAGTCGTGGGCGCTGTTGTGCGGCGTGTGGTCGAAGTAGCCACCGGAGTCGTTGGGTTCGGGGGCCTCGCCGCCGGTGGGCATGTTCTTCAGCAGGTAGAACTCGATCTCGGGGTGGGTGTAGAAGGTGAACCCGAGGTCGGAGGCCCGCTGGAGCTGCCGCTTGAGGACGTACCTCGGGTCGGCGTAGCTGGGGGAGCCGTCCGGCATCATGATGTCGCAGTACATGCGGGCGGTGCCGTGCGGCTCGTTGCGCCACGGCAGCACCTGGAACGTCGACGGGTCGGGCTGGGCCAGCATGTCGGCCTCGTACACCCGGGCGAACCCCTCGATCGCCGAGCCGTCGAACCCTATGCCCTCGGTGAACGCGGCTTCCAGCTCGGCAGGGGCCACGGCCACCGACTTGAGATAGCCGAGTATGTCGGTGAACCACAACCGCACGAAGCGGATGTCGCGTTCCTCCAATGTGCGGAGAACGAATTCCTGTTGTCGGTCCACTCCCATCACCCCCTGCTCGTTACGCCTGCCGCTTCCCCCAGTCTCTCAGCTCAGCCCCAGTTCGCGTGCACGGGCGCCGGCGGCGCCACGGTTGGCGACCCCCAGCTTGCCCAGGATGCTGGAGACGTGGACACTGGCGGTCTTGCGGCTGATGAACAGCTCGGTGGCGAGTTCGGCGTTGCTGAACCCGTGTGCCAGCAGCCGCAGCACCTCCGCCTCACGCTGGGTGAGACCCGCGGGCAGCGGGGGAGGGGCGGTCCCGGAGGACGCGTCCACGGCGGCTCCGAGCCTGCGGGCGAGGTCGCGGGCGCGCCGTTCCAGTACGAGCGCCCCGCACTCCTTCGCGGTGGCGGCGGCCCGCTGGACCCACGCCGCCGTGTCCGGGCGGCCGCCCGCGTTCGCCGCGGCCAGTGCGGCCTCCAGCAGGGTGTCGACGTGGTGCAGCCGCATCCCGAGTCGCTCCCACGCCTCCGAAGCAGTCCGCCACGCCTCCAGGGCCTCGCATGCGGGAAGGCCCCGCGCCTCGGCCAGACGCGCGGCGACCGTATCCCGGAAGGCCGCGTGGACGGGGCCGTGCACCGGTGTCTCCGCGGCACGCGCGCGCAGCAGCTCGCAGGCCCCCGGGTCCGCTCCCTCGCCCTCGCCGGGGTGGTCGGCCGAGACGCGTCGTAGCGCCTCGGCGGCCAGGTTCGTGATCTCCCACCCGTAACCGGGGGAGAGCGCGGAAGGCAGGCTGCGCAACGCCCGCTCGGCGAGCCGCCACGCCTCCGCCTCCCGGCCGTCGGCCAGGGCCAGTTCGAGGGCGGAGATCACGGCGCTCTGGGCCCACTGCACGCGAGCGAAGCCGATCCGCTCCCAGGGGTCGGTCCGCGCTGCCCAGTCGCGGGCGGCCTCGTGGTCCCCCTGGGCCAGGGCGGCGCGGATCGCGAAGTCGCGCATGAGGGTGTGCCGGAACGGCGAGGACGACCAGGTCATCCCGATGTCCGCCCACCGGCGGCTCTCATCGACGTTGCCCAGGGCCAGGTGGGTGTCGACGAGGTTGCCGGCCACGTAGCATCCGTCCGCGCTCATCAGGCCCAGCTCGCGGGCGATGGCCACCGCCGTGTCCAACGTCTCCAACGCCTCGGAGAAGCGGCCGCCGTCCCGGAGGTGGTGCGACAGGTGGGTCGCTCCGCGCAGCTCCACGGAGGGCTCGTTCAGTTCCCGCGCGTGCCGCATACCGCGCCGGATCGCGTCGATCCCGTCGTCCAGAGCGCCCCGCTCGCACTGCGCGGAACCGATCGTGATCAGGGACTCCGCCTCGATGCAGTAGTCGGAGCCGGTTCCGGGACGGCGCAGCGCCTCCTGAGCGATGTCGGTCGCCGTGAGTGTGCGTGGTTCGCCGCCCTCGGCGGTGAACCCGGGAGTGCCGGCCGGGACCGTGATCCCCTCCCGGTGCAGCAGGACCTCGGCGGCGATCGTGGAGAGGAGGACGCGGTAGCCGGGGGTCTCGGGCGGGTGGATGGCGAGGGCGTCGAGCATGTCCGACAGGCCGTCACTGTCCGAGATGTGAGCGCGTGCCTTGCCCCGCCGGCGGAGCAGGACGGCGCGCTGGGTCCTGGTGTCGGAGTCGTCGCTCGCTTCCCGGAGCTGGGCGAGCCCCGCCTCGCACAGCTCCCGGGCCCGGTAGGCGTTCCCGCTCTCCAGGGCGGCGGCCGCCGCGTGGTTGAGTACCCGGGGACGGCTCTCACCGGGAACGTGTTCGGCCGGGTCCGGGACGCGGTCCCACAGCTCCAGCACGTGTTCCAGCATGCGCAGCTCCTCGTGGAACGCGAGCGTCTCGCCCGCGCGCAGCGCTGCCCGCCAGGCGGCGGACAACGCCTGCGGCAGGGCTCCCGCCCAGTAGTAGTGGTGGAACTGGCGGGAGGCGTGCAGGTGCGCGGGAACCGTGTCCGGGAAGGTGTCGAGTGCCGTGGCCTAGCGCAGGTGGAGCCGGCTGTGCTGGCCCGGCAGCAGCTCGGCGTGCAGGGCGTCGCGCAGCAGCGCGTGCCGGAAGCAGTACCCCGTGCCGTCCACGATCAGCACGTTGGCGTCGATCAGGGAGCGCAGCGCGCGTTCCAGCTCGTCCTCCGGAAGATCCGCGACGTGCGCCAACAGGGTGTGCTCGACGCGCTGCTCACTGAACGCGTCCACGGTCGCCACCCGGGCGACGAGACGGGCGGACTCGTCC
Source organism: Haloactinospora alba (assembly GCF_006717075.1). Taxonomy (NCBI): domain Bacteria; kingdom Bacillati; phylum Actinomycetota; class Actinomycetes; order Streptosporangiales; family Nocardiopsidaceae; genus Haloactinospora; species Haloactinospora alba. The sequence goes on along the minus strand of NZ_VFQC01000001.1, from coordinate 2,188,061 downwards.
AGCTCGCGCAGCGGGGACAGCAGCAGCTCGCGCGGGCCTTCGGGAACCGGGGCGGTGGCGATCTCGGTCTGTCCGGCCAACGACTCCACGAACAGCGGGTTTCCCCCGTGCGCTGGTGCAGCGCGGTGACCTCCGCGGGACTGAGCTCCGCGCCGCGGATCGCCGCCGCCTGCCGGGCCGTGTCCTCCCGGCCCAACGGCGACAGCTCCAGCCGGGTGACGGTGGGGTGCCGCTCCAGCTCGGCCAGCAGCGCCGCAGGGCGCGGTCGCGGTGCAGCTCGTCGGAGCGGTAGGTCGCGACGAGCTGCACCGGGGAGGCGTCCAGGTTGCGGACGAGGAAGACCAGCAGGTCCTGGGTGGCGCTGTCCGCCCAGTGCAGGTCCTCCAGGACGACGGTCAGCCCGTCCGGAGCGGAGGCGGCGGTGAGCAGGCGCAGGACCTGCTCGAACAGGACACCGCGGCCCTCGCGGTGCGTGTCCGGTACCGGACCGAGCTCGGGAAGCAGCCGGGCGAGCTCGTGTTCGCCGCCCCGGGACACTGTCTCGAACGGTGCCCGGCCGTGCTCACGCAACAGTTGGCGCAGCACGGCGAGGAACGGCGCGAAGGGGACACCGTCGCTGCCCAGCTCCAGGCAACCGCCCGTCACCACGCTCCCGGCGGGTGTCCGAGTGGTGAACTCGGTGAGCAGCCGGGACTTGCCCACTCCCGCGTCCCCGCCGAGAAGGAGGGTGGCACCGGAACCGGTGCGGGCGTGGGAGAGCAGGGACTGGAGCTCGGCTTCCCTGCCGATGAGGGCGGAGTTGGCAGCGGGAGCGTGCATGGTGCCAGTATGCCCGGTGGGAGCGGTATCGGCACCGTCGGAGGTCGTTTTGCAACCGCCGCGGCGTGTGGTCACACGTCGTGGCGGGCGTTGGCCTGGCGGATGTGGTGCAGCCACGTGAGCAGGAGGGAACCGAGGTTTCCCGAGCCGCGGTCCCCGCGTTCCCGCGCAGGTGCCGGGTGCCCCTGTCGTTGCGCGTCGGCCACGCGTTCCACGGCCACGGCGGTGAGAATGTCCGGGTGCATCATGGTCGCCTCTCGGGATCGCTGCGGAGCGCGGGGCGGTGTTCCCCGCTCGTTCCGCAGAATCGCGCTAAGCCATGGGGCGGCACATGGGGAGGATTACCGAGATCGCGGCGAGCGGTCCGGTGAGGCGGGACGGCGGACTAAGACGGAACCGGCTCTCTAGCGCGGGTTCCGGGAGAGCGATGACGCACACGAGCGGGGGTGGTTGGGGAAAGGGGCGGTGTTTCCCGGTGCGAACGATAGCGGAGCTTCATACCGGCATACCGGTAGTGAGGTGAGTTGTTAAGGCCACGGGCAAATAGCTGACTCTTCCCCGGCCCGGACACGTCCGCGGAGGGGCGGGTTTCCGTATGCCCAAGGGGATGGCACGGCCCGTGCTGGGCCCATATCCCCACGTGTGTAGGGATCCCCTGCTGGTGATACGGCTCGCGTGCCGCCATCGTAGGTATCCGCGTATCGCGGGCGGTGAATGCGTGGTTTTCCTCGGTCTCGGCGCAAGCGGCGGGGCCCGCACCCGGGAGAGAGTGCCGGGTGCGGGCCCCGCGCGGGGTTAGTGGTCGTGGTGGGGCGGTGGTGTGCCCTCGGTTTCGGTGTTCTCGTCGGCGTCGCCGAGCCAGGCGGTGACGTACGTGTGCAGTTTGCGGGTGGTCTCGCGGAGCTGGCCGGGCCAGAGGGCACCGCTGTCCATGGCCTGGGTGAGGTCCTCCAGTAACTCGCGCAACTCGCGGCGTTCCCGCGGGGTGAGATTCACGCCTGCCCACCTCCCTGGTCCTGGTGAGTGGTGGCCATGAGGTCCTGGACCTGTTCCGGAAGGAAGCGGCGGTGTCCTCCCAGGGTGACCAGTGCGGGAGTCAGGTGGCCGCGGCGCACCCAGGTGTTGACGGTGGAGGTGGTTACACCGAAGACCTCGGCGACATCACCGGGACGCAGCAACGGAGAAGACCAGCTCTCGGGGATGCTCACCGGACCACCCCCGCACGGTTCTCCTCATGCTGGGCCAGCCACCGGCGCACCAGCGGAGACAGTTCCGCGCGCACGTCGTCCAACCCGTCGTCGTGCGTCGGTGGGGTGGAAGACTCTGGTGCGGGGACTACTGCACCACAGGCCGGGCACAGACCGGACTTGTGCTTCCGTTCTTGCCGGTGGCGTTCGTACTCGGTCACATACGGCCGCACGGGGCTGTGCTCCTGCGGGTCAAGCAGCTCGGGCTCGGGAAATACGTCCGGGGGCACCATGCCGTTATCCACGTCCCGACAAGAGATCCCAGTCTGGTCGTGGGATCCGTTCCGTGGCGAAGGCACGGCGAACCGTCGCGCTGTTCCGCGCCCGGCGGGTGGCGGTGGCGAGGTACGCGGGGCTCGGCGTTCGTAACAGTCCCGGTAGCGGGTGGGTGGGAACAGGGCGATAGCCAGCATCAAAAGCAGCGTCCACAGGGACGCGAGGGTGCGAATAAACTGAAGCACTGTCATCGACTCCTATCCAGTTGATGGCCACGCCTCCGGAGGGTTCGGGCTCTCGCGGAGGCTTTTTCTGGCATGGCGGCGGCACGGGAACCAGCAACGCCAGCGGGATAAGCAGGACAGATAGTGCGTCATGCATCTCCAACGGGTCGCTGTGCCAACCGAACGAGCTATCCCACATCTTGTAACTTGGAAATCAACTTTTCAACCCCTTCCAGGAAGACTGGAGTTGATTTCCAACTAAGAAAGTATTGGTTTCCGGAATGCCTGGATCTGGTCAACAGGGGTCTACGATCGAGTCAGCGCATCATGAGGAGACGAGGATGACGGACCGATACAGCCCAACTGTGCGACGGCGACGCTTGAGCGCTGAACTCGCCAGAGTCCGCAAGCAGGCTGACCTTAAGTACGAAGAGATCGCCCGTCGGACGAAGATCCCGCGTTCCACGATCAACAACATCGAGATCGGTAAGAAGAAGAAACCGACGCTCGCAGAGGTGACGGCCATCCTCGACGCGTGCGGGGTGGAGGACGCACGCGAACGTGATGCGATCTTCGACCTATGTCGACAGAGCCACATGCGCGGGTGGTGGACGCGTTACAGTGACGTGCTGCCCGGCCAGTACGTCGGGTTCGAACTCGAGGCGGCGAGACTCACCACCTGGGAACCGCTCATCGTCCCCGGGCTCCTCCAGACGCCGGAGTACGTCGAGGTGCTGTGTCGTGCCGTGCTGACCAAGCCGACCGACATCCAGCGCAACATTCAGGCGAGAACCGAGCGGCAACAGCTCCTGGACGATCCCAACCCGCTCGAACTGTGGGCGGTGTTCGATGAGGGTGCACTACACCGCCTACGACGGCGCCCTGACGTACTCCGTTCGCAACTCGAACACCTGATTCGTCGAGCTGAAGAGCCGCACATTACGATTCAGATGACCCAGGCTGACGACCTGAACCCAGGTTTGTCCGGATCGTTCGTGATCATGGACTTTGCGGCGCCGATAGATCCACCGATCGTGTATTTGGAGACCGACACTGACGGTATCTACCTTGAGGAGTACGAGGAGATAGCTCGGTACCGCCAGCTCAGTGACCACTTGCGTCTCGCAGCGCTACGCCCTGACGAGACCCTGCACCGCCTACGAGAGATGACCGAGATCGAGTAGACCAATGAACCACCCAGTTTTCGATTCCCTGTTCCGCAAGTCGTCGTACAGTCAGCCCAACAACAACAACTGTGTTGAGGTGGCGGACCTCCCCGAGATTGTCGCAGTCCGCGACAGCCAGCACCGTCAAGCCGGTCACCTCACGTTTGGCATGGACGGGTGGGTAGCTCTCATGTCGTCAGTGAAGCGCGATCTTATCTGAGCCCCGATAAGACAAGCGGGCTCTCGGGTTTCAGCTCCCGGAAGCCCGCTTCACTCAATTCCCGTGCGAGATCCTGTCCGGCCCCAGCGACAGTCGGCCGGATTGACGGTACAGCCCTGTCTTCTCGTTACTACGGCTCGTAGTAGCGTGTGCGGCATGGAAATCATCCACGCCGCACTCGTCTTCCTGCACCTGCTGGGGATGGCCGGTATCCTCAGCGGCTTCCTGATGCAGCTCATGACCGGCAACGCCAAGTCACCCAAGGTGATCCTGCACAGTACCCTCCTCCAACTGGTCACCGGACTCCTGCTGACCGGGCTGGCCGAGATGGGCGACGACCCCGTCAACCACGCCAAGATCGCCGTGAAACTGGGCGTGGCGATCGTGGTCACCGTCCTGGGAGTCCTCAACCTGCGCAACCCCGCCACCAAGCTCGCCGCCTCGGCGGGCGTGCTGGCCATCCTCAACGTCGCCGTCGCGGTGTTCTGGTAACACCGGTCCGGACGTTCCCACGGCGGCCCGCACACCGTCAGTCGTCATAGAAGACGCGCTCCATGACGGCGCGGGCGCGGCGGGTCGCCTGGCGGTAGTCCTGGACGAGCTGCTCGGCGGCGCCCTCGGTGTCCTCGTCCTGCCGGTAGCCCAACGCCTGGGCCAGGGCCGAACGCTCCCGGACATTCGAGGGCAGGGAGTCGCCTGCCTTGCCCCGCACCAGCATCACCGTCCCCCGGACGTGGGCGGCCAACCTCCACGCGGTGGCGAGGGTGGCGCCGTCCTCGGCGGCCAGCAACCCCTCGGATACCGCGACATCGAGGACCTCGAGGGTGCCCGTGGTGCGCAGTCCGGGAAGCTCGTGGGCATGCCGCAGCTGCAACAGCTGCGCCGCCCACTCCACGTCGGAGAGCCCGCCGCGCCCCAGCTTGGTGTGCAGTGTCGGATCGGCGCCGCGCGGGAGCCGCTCGGCCTCCATCCTCGCCTTGAGACGCCGGATCTCCCGTACCGCCGTGGTGGACACACCGTCCTGCGGGTAGCGGAGCCGGTCGGCGAGAGCGACGAACCGCTCACCCACCTCGGAGTCCCCCGCCACGGGGGCGGCACGCAGCAGCGCCTGGCTCTCCCACACCGCCGCCCAGTTCCGGTAGTAGGCGGCGTAGGAGTCGAGCGTGCGCACCACCGGCCCGTTCTTCCCCTCGGGGCGCAGGTCCGTGTCCAGGTGCAGCGGCGGATCAGCGGCGGGCATGGCCAACAGCCGCGACAGCTCCCGCACCAGGGCGTTGGCCGCCTCCGTCGCGGTGGCGGTCCCGGTACCGGGGCGCGGCTCGTGGACGAACACCACGTCGGCGTCGCTTCCGTAGCTCAGCTCCCCGCCGCCGAAACGCCCCATGGCGACGACACACAACCGGGTGGGAAGCTCACCGCCGAACTCCCCGGCGACCCGGGCGTGCGCCGCCCGGAGGGCGGCCTCGACCGTGACGGCCGTGACCGTGGTGAGCGCGCTTCCCACCTCGGCGACACCCGCCACCCCCAGCAGGTCGGCGGTAGCGGTGCGCAGTAGTTCCCGGCGCCGCAACGCCCGCACCGCCGCCACCGCGTTCTCCGCGGAGTCGTGCCGCCGCAGGGCCGAGTCCGCTTCCGCCCGCAACGTCGCCGCGGGCCGCTGGACGAGGTCGGCGTCGTCGGCCAGGATCGCCACGGACTCCGGGGCGCGCAGCAGAAGCTCGGTGACGTAGCGACTGGTGCCGAGCAGGGTCGCCATGCGCTCGGCCACCCGGACGTCGTCGCGCAACAGCCGCAGGTACCACGGTGTTGTTCCCAGCGCCTCGCTGACCTGGCGGAATCCCAACAGTCCCGCGTCGGGGTCGGGAGCGTCGGCGAACCAACCGAGCATCACCGGAAGCAGCGTGCGCTGGATGGCGGCGCGGCGGGACACCCCGGAGGTGAGTGACTCCAGGTGCCGCAGCGCCCCTGCGGGGTCCGCGAATCCCAGCGCCTCCAACCGGTCGCGCGCCTGTTCGTGCCCCAACCGGACCTCGTCCTCGGGAAGGCGCGCCACCGCGTGCAGCAACGGCTGGTAGAACAGCTTCTCGTGCAGCCGCCGCACCTCGCCCGCGACCTGGCGCCACGCCGCGAGCAGCTCTCCTGTCGGGTCGGCGGTGAACCCCAGGGCGCGTCCCAGCCGGCGCAGGTGCTGCGCCCCCTGCTCGTCGGTGGAGTCGGGCAGGACGTGGGTCCGGCGTAGCCGGTACAGCTGGAGCAGGTGCTCAACCCGGCGCAGGAACCGGTAGGCGCGGCACAACCCGGCCGCGTCCGCGCGCCCCACGTAGCCGCCCGCGGACAGCGCCTCCAGCGCCTCCAGCGTGCCCCCGCACCGCAGCGACGTGTCGCCGCGCCCGTGGACGAGCTGCAACAGCTGCACCGAGAACTCGATGTCGCGCAGCCCGCCCTCACCCAGCTTGATCTCCCGCCCGGACTCCGAGGCCGGGATGTGGGCGACCACACGCCGCCGCATCGCCTGGACGTCCTCGACGAAGTTCGGTTTGCCCGCTGCGGCCCACACCAGGGGAGCGACGGCGTCGCAGTAGGCGCGTCCCAGTTCGGCGTCGCCCGCGAGAGGCCGTGCCTTGAGCAGCGCCTGGAACTCCCACGTCTTGGCCCAGCGCTCGTAGTAGGCGACGTGGCTGTGCAGTGGACGCACCAGCGGCCCGTTCTTCCCCTCCGGGCGCAGCGCCGCGTCGACCTGCCACAGGGTCCCCTCCCCGTCGGTCTCGGCGGGGATGCGCATCATCGCCGAGGCCAGTTCCGCGGCGGCGCGCATCGCGGCCTGCTCGTCCGGGGCGGCGTCGGTGGGTTCGGCGACGAGGACCACGTCCACGTCACTGACGTAGTTGAGCTCCCGACCACCGCACTTGCCCATCCCGATCACCGCCACACGGCACTGCTCGGCCGCCTGCGGCAGGCGAGCCCGGGCGATCGCCAGCGCGGCCTCCAACGTCGCGGCCGCCAGGTCGGCGAGTTCCGCCGAGGTCGTGTCCAGCGTGCCGGTGCCCGTGAGGTCGCGGGCCGCCAACCGCAGCACCCGGCGCCGGTAGCCCACCCGCAGCGCGTGGGAACGGCTGTCCGGATCCTCCGAACCGGCGTCGGCGACCGGGGCGGGGGTGTTGTCCGGGTCGGCGCCCACCACGTGCAGCATGCCCGCGCGCAGTTCCGCGGCGCTCGGCACCCGCATGCTGTCCGCGCCGCGCAGCTCCCGCCATTCCCCCGAGTGCCGCACCAGGTGGTCGGTCAGCGCGACACTCGCCCCGAGCACACGCGCCAGCCTGTCCCGCAGGTCCGGCTCCTCCCGCAGCGCGGCACGCAGCGCCTCCGGGTCGGGCTCGGACTCCGCCAACCGGGACAGCCCCAGCAGGGCCAGGTCCGGGTCGGCCGCCGCACCGAGGGCGTCGACCGCGCCCGTGTCCCGCTCCAGGTCGAGCCCAGCGTCCGCGAGCAATCGCTCGGCCCGCTTACCGTCTCCGAAGCCGCGCCGTGCCAGCGCGCCCGCTGTTACTGAGGACCGCTCCCACACCACCACCCTCCCCACCGTAGCCGCCCCGCCCGCGCCCCACCCTGCGACGGGTGCCCGCGTCGCGCTGAGAGGATGGGGAGCGCAATGTCAGCTCCCGGATTCCGCGCCGTCCGAGCGGCCCTCTTCGCCGCCGTCTGCGTCGGCATGGCGTTGTGCGGCCATGTCGCCGCCGGCGGTGCCGCTCCACAGCTGGCCGTGGTGCTCCTCGCCGCGGGCGCCCTCACCCTGCTGGCCTTTCCCGCCGCGGGCGGCCAGCGTTCGGTGCGGTCCCTCACTCTCGGGCTGCTCACCGCCCAGCTGCTGCTGCACACCCTGTTCTGGGTCGCGGCTCCCGCGCCGGCGCCCGGCTCCCCCGAGCAGGTCGCACGCCTCGCCGGGCCCATGTGCGGCGGTGGCGTCGTCGACCCCGGAGACGCCGTCATGGGAGTGGCCCACCTGTGGGCGGCGCTCGCCACCGGATGGTGGCTCGCCTGGGGAGAGGAGGGACTGTGGACGGTACTGCGGTGGCTGCGCGCTGCCCTGGCGCTGCCACCACACACCACCGGTGCCGGCGTCCCGGGAGGTCCCCGGCCTTCCACCCCGCCCCCCGCGACGGGGCTTCGGCTGTCCAGGCTGCGGCACGCCATAGCCGAGCGCGCGCCGCCGCGCGCCCGGGCCGGGAGCCCCTGCGCTCCGGCCCGCACCCGCGTGGCCCTGACCTGTTCTCCCGCCGCCTGACACCGGCGCGGGAGCCGAAGCAATGGACTCATACGATGCGTTGCACCACTCTGCTCGCCAGCGGCGCGGCCCTGCTGGCTCTCACGGCGCTGGCCGGATGCTCCGAGCCCGCCCAGCCCGGCGACGACTCGCCCTACACCGGTTCCAGTATCGAAGGGGCGTTCTCCCTGCCCGACCTCACCTTCACCGACACCCAGGGGGAGGACTACAACCTGGCCGAGGACCCGAACGGCACCACGACCGCCGTCTTCTTCGGGTTCACCAACTGCCCCGACGTGTGTCCGACGACGATGGCCGACATGGCCCAGGCAGTCGAGCAGCTCGACGAACAACAGCGGGAACGCTTCCAGGTGATGTTCATCACCGCCGACCCCGACCGGGACGACCCCGAGCTGGTGGGCCGGTGGCTGGAGAGCTTCGACCCGTCCTTCACCGGGCTGAGCGGCTCCATCGAGAACACGGACCAGGCAGCCAGCGACCTGGGCATCTCCATCGACCGTCCGGAACCCGAGGAACGCACCGGCGAGTACGACGTCGGACACGGGAGCCAGGTACTCGTGTTCTCACCGGAGGGCGACTCCGAACTCATGTGGAAGTACGGGACCGAACCGGAGGACATAGCCGAGGACGTCACCCTGCTCCTGGACGAGGAGGCCTGATGCGTGCCGTCACCCGCATGGCGGCGGCCGCTGCCGCCGGCCTCGTCGGTGTGCTCGCCGGATGCGGCGAGGAACAGCCCGACATCACCGTCACCGACGCGAGCGTGCGCGTTCCCGCGAACCCCGACGTGACCGCCGGATACCTGACCGTGCGCAACACGGGAGGAACCGACGACACGTTGACCGGTGTCACCAGCGACGCCGCCGACGAGGTGCAGATGCACGACACCAGACAGAGCGACGGAAACACGGAGATGGTGCGCCAGGAGGAGGTCGCCGTCGGCGCGGAGGAGACCGTGGCGTTCGAGACCGGCGGGCTGCACCTGATGCTGATGGAACCCGGGGAACTGGAGGCGGGGGAGACGGTGCGGCTCTCCCTGGAATTCTCCCGGTCCGGGACAGTGCCCACCGAGGCCGAGGTGGTCGACCCGACGGACCCCGATAGCGGGAACTGAGCCTCTTTCCCGGCGCCGTTCGCCCCGCCGCAGCGAGCGTACGGGACGAGCCGTAGTAGCCCACAGCTCCGGGATGGAACCGGCGGGCGGGACACGAACGCGGGGAGCCACCGGCCGAGGGATCAAAGGGCCGGTGGCCCCCCGCGAACTCGGGGCGCTTCCCGAGGTGCGCCCTGTTTCCCACCGGGGGAGGACCCGGCGCATACCGCTATGGGGTCGCACGTCGCGGTACTGATTCGTGCGCCGTGGCAGCGCCCCAATGGAGCTGGCCAGTGGGGGCGCCGTATCGGTGGTCCGACGGGACGTGAGGCGAGGAGGCGCGCGTAACCGAAGCCGGACACGGTGTTCTCGTGTTTGGGCCTGAGGCGGGTCCGTGCCCGGGAGCCGCCGTGTGCACGCATCCGGACATCACCCTCACCCAACCGTGCCGTGGCTCAAATGACGGCCTTGTCCAGGGTTGCGTGCTCTACGGCCAAAAGCGAGGTTCTTCTACCCAGCAGCGATCGGGGGCTCACGGACGAGGCCGGTGACACGGCCCAGCACGGTTGGGGCCGCGTACGTGCGGGTGCAGCTGGTCTTCCATCATCCCGTTGCTGCGGAAGGAATTGGCCGGACCCGGCGGTGGAACCTGGTGAGCGTCCAGGTCGGTGACGGCGCAGACGACCTCGCGGTTGGTAAGGCCGTTCCGTGCTCGCGGCGGCAGCGTTCGGTGCGCACCGCTTGGCGGGCGCCGGAAGGCCCAAACCGGTGGCCGGGATGGTCGTGATTGAGCAGGGATCCTGATTCTCATGGGCGTGGGTGGGGCTTGGAAGTTCTCGCGGTTGGTCAGGAAACTCATGCGTTTGTGTTTACAAGTTCTTCTTAAATGAGAAATATGTATGTAAAAATAAAAATGCTGCATATAGAAATGCAAATAAAAATCCAATTATCAAAGTATTTTTTCTTGATGGTGGTTCGTTTGCGGGCCTGCCTTCTTTTTTGCTTTTCTCTTCTCGTTTCATGCCCCATAAAACACGGATGATAATAGAATTGCAAAACTCAATGTTCCTACAATGTACATGACTAGTCCTTCGTCTCTAGACAGGCCACCCTGTCCGGATCGGCCTCCAAAAATAAGCATTGGTATTCCCATAATGGGAATTGATATGATTGCCGATGCTGCTTTGATTGAGAGGTGTCGCCGTATGATGAACAAATTGACAACAACGAATATGGCTCCCGCGGCAGCGGCAGCCATCCATAGTTGTCCTGTTGATAGAAGCGAAGTCAGCATTTGAGTCATCCGTTGGTCACAACAGTGGTCGGATGGCAGTCAATCGCCACCCGACCATCAGTTAGTGGTGTTCGTGGTTAATATTATGAAGTTACCCAGCCATAGGTAGCGGTTGCCGCGCTCCACATGGCGTCATGGAGCATATATCCGACTTCCCTTTCAATCCCGGGGGCTATATGTTTAACTGTCTTGCCCTGCCCCCAGGTCATGGTGCTTATGGCGAATCCGCCAAGGGCTTCCTTGAATTTCTGATTGTCGACATCATGGTAGAGGATGGCACTGAGCCCTCCGGAGATGATAGAGACTTCTCCTAAGAACCCTCCGATTCCAGCAAAAACGGCTCCGGCATAGGGGTTTCCCGACACAGTGGCACCTAAGGCAATGGTATTGGATACAGCCGATGCCGTTCCGGCCCAGGTGCTAGCACTGCCCGCGGCATCGGCCCATTCCTCTCTGGTGCCACCGAGAAACTCATCCTTACCGGCGTCGAGTTCGTCGTTCTCGGGATCGTCGCCGGGGTCGACTCCGTTCTGCTTGTCCTCTTCGGCTTGTTGCGCTGCTTCTTTCGCTTTTTCTTTTAGTTCGGCCCTGCGCTTGTTCTTTGCGATTGTGTGGGCTTCTTTTGCTGCCTGTGCTGCTGCCTTGGCGTCCTTGCCGGCCTGGATGGCAGAAGCACGGGCTTTGGCGGCGGACTCCTGCGCCGAGGAGGCGAACGATTGCGCCTTATGAGCGGAGGCGAAAGCCTGGTTGGCCGAATAGTTCGCCCGCCGGGACGCCTTGCGCGCCGTGGCCGCGGCGTCTTCGGCGGTGGCAGCGGCATCGGCGGCCTTGGCGGCCGATGCGTCGGCGTCCTCGGCGTTCTCCCGGGCCTGTTCGGCCGAGGCGGCGGCGTCCTCGGCGTAGCCTTTGGCCTTGTTGGCCCAGTCGGTTGCTTCTTGGGCGGCCTCGCGCGCTTCGGCGGCCGCCTGGGAGGCGCGAGCGGCGTCCTCCAGTGCCTTTTCGGCGACCTGTGCGGCGTGGGCGATGGAGGAACGGATGGCGGAAATGTGGGAGGCGGCGTCGTGGTCGATACGAGCGATGTCGTACTGGTCTTTCTCCACGAGTGTCCGCCGCATTCGTGCGGAGCCTTCCAGGGCGACTTCGGCGGCGGATTTCAGGTAGGCGCCGCCGTTCTCGATGAAGTGGAAGAGCTCTACTTTGTCGTCTTCCTTGACCGCCTCGGCGTACTCGACGGAGAGGAAACGGTGGAGAGCTTGAGGGCTGTTGTCGTCCAGGGCGGCGTTCGCCGCTGTCTCGACGGCTTTGCCGGGGTCCTGTTCGAGGATCGTGAAGATCGCCACCCGGTTGTCCTCGGCCGCCGCCTCGATAGCCCCGGTTGTGAGGAATTCACTGGCCGCGTCCGGCTCGTCGGACTCCAGGGCCTTCTGCGCCGCAGCGGCCACGTTCGGCGTGCTCGTTTCGGCGATGGCCAGCACGGTCTCCCGGTCGTCCAGGCGCTGGGCCGTGATCCGGTCAACCTCGACCCAATTGACCATGTCGTTTCCGGTGCCGGCCAGCGCGAACTCTGCGGCCTCCCGTGTCCAGGTGCCGGTGGAGTCCAGCAGCCGGACGGCGGCCTTGCGGCCCGCGGCCACGGCAGCATCGGTATTCCCTGAGTTCAGGGCCTTCTCGGCCTTCGCGATGAGGTCCTTGGTCTCCTGCTCCGTCTTCTGCGCCTGGGTGCGCTCCTTCTCGGCCTGCTCGGCGTCCTCGGTCTCCTCCTCGGCCCGTTTCCGGGCTTCCTCGATGGCGAGCTCGGTGTTGATCTTGATCTGCTCGGTTTCGGACTCGCGAGCCTTCTTCTCTACCTCCTGGGCCTCCTTGACCGCGTCGGCGGCGGAGTCGGCCGCCTCGACGGCCGCCTCGGCGTGCTCGGTGGACCGCTTGGCGTGCTCGATGGCCTCACCGGCGTGCTCGGCGGCCTCCTCAGCAGCGTCGGCAGCGTTGTCGGCGTGGTCGGCGGCGGAGTTGGCGGCCTTGTGCGCCGTGGCCGCGGCCGAAGCCGCCCTGTCCGCCAGCGCCCGTGCGGTGCTGGCTGCCCGGGTGGCACGGTCGGCGGCCGCGTCCGCCTCGTTCGCGGCCTGCCGGGCTTCCCGGGCCTTCGCGCTCGCCGCGCCCGCGTGGTCGGCGGCATCGGCGGCGGCGTTCGCCGCCGCGGCGGCGTTACGCGCCGAGGAAGCAGCGGCCGATCCGGCCGACGAGGCCTGTTTGGAGGCGGTGGAGGCATGGTCGGCTGCCTTGGCCGCATCACGCGCCTTCTTCGCGGCGTTGCGGGCACCTTCGGCGGCCTCGCGGGCGGCGGACGCCTTGGAGGCGTCCTTTGAGGCCGCGATCGCTGAATTGTAGGCTCGCGCTGCCGCGCGCCCGGCCGAGGCAGCGGCCGCAGCCGCGGCTTGGGCGGCCTGGGCGGCCCTGCGGGAGGCCGCCTGCGCGGTCCGCGACGCGGAGATCGCGGTCTGTGCCGCGTTGGAAGCGCCGCGGGCGGCGTCGGCGGCGTTCTTGGCGGCCCTGCCGGACTTGGCGACGTCCTCTTGGGCGGCCTTGGCCTCCTCGGCCGCCTCCAGCGCGGCCGCCTTCGCCTCAGAGGCTGCGGTCTTCGCCTTCTCCGACTCGGCGACCGCCTTGTCCGTCTCCAACTTCGCGCGCTTTCCCTCGCGCTCGACGATCGCCACCAGCTGCTCGATCGTGGCGGTTTCCTCGTCGCGTGCGCGGGCGATGTGCTGGCCGGACTCTAGGAACCAGCGGATCTCCTTCGGGGATCCGTCGTCCAGGGCCCGGTTGGCGTACTTCTCCACCTCCGGCGAGGCGTCGTTGAGGATCGTGAACACCTCGACCCGCTCGTCCTCCTCACGGGCGGTGTACTGCCCCTCGGCCAGGAAGTCCTGCAGAGCCTCACGGGTGTCGGTATCCAGTGCCGCCCTGGCCTTACGCTTGACCGCTTTCCCGCCGTTCTCCAACACGGTGAACGTCGCCACGCGCAGGTCTTCCAGCAGCGACTCCTCGTATCCGGACTTCAGGAACGCGGCCACGGCGTCGTCGCCGGCCTCCAGGGCCGCGGTCGCCGCCTCCTGGACGCCCTTGCCCGCGTACGACAGCTCACTGAAGACGGCAACCCGGTTGTCCTCGGCTCGGGCGTTCGGCAGCTTCTTCGTCAGGAACGCCGACACCGAGCCGCTCCCGGCCAGCGCGGCCGTCGCGGCTTCACGCACCGCCCGGCCTCCGGTCTTGTACGCCCATACGGCCTTACCGCGGTCGGTGTCCGGCAGTCTCGGCGTCTCGTCTGCGGCAAAGACCGGTCGGCCCGGCAGAACCGAGGGGATGGCCGCCCCGGCTGCGGCCGCGCCGATAGTGGCCAGAACCTGACGCCTGGTCAACGATGTGTAGCTCACGGGGGGATGTTCCTTCCGTGTGGAATCGACCCGGGGGCAACAGTGAGGGGGGGAGATCAGGGGTGCGCGGTCCCGCCCCGGTGCCCCCGAAACCGGGGCGGGACGAGTGCGGCTATCGGATGGCCGCACCGAAGCGGTGGGCACCGGTGGCGCTGATGCCGTCGCTGCCCGGCTTCAGCACGTCGGCAGCCGCACCTTCACCGGAGGTCAGCTGCGACCAGGGGAGGCGGTAGACCGAGCCACGAGCCGCGGGTCCGTCCGGCATGCCGAGGTACAACTCGGCCGGGGTTGCGCTGATGGTCTGGCCAAGCCGCTGGTCGGCACCCGGCTCGCCGGGAATCCCGTACTTTCCGGCCCTGACGAACCGGTCACCGTCGCCCGGGGCAGTAGCGTGGTCGAAGACCTGCACCGCCCCGGCATCGGCAGCACCATCGAGGTCCTCTCCGGGGGATCCGGCCAGCACCAGAAGATCATCGCCGCCGGGCACCGTGTTCGGCGTACGGTTGGCCACGGCGACCTCCGCACCGAACTCGTCGCCTTGTTCGGCGCCGCCGGCGACACCGTCGACGTCCTGGTTTATGACGGAGCGCAGACTCACCTCACCAGAGGCGGAGATGGTGACGGTGTTGGCACCACCGGCGTCGGTCGTGCTGCCGAGGTCCTCGTGCGGGACACCGACCGTCAGCACCGAGGTTGTGGCCGCTGCGGACGCCTCGGGTTTGTAGCGGGCCATGGACAGCGCCGCACCGTAATGGTCGCCTTCCTCCGGGCTTCCCGGGATCATCTCCCGGTCTTGGCCGAGCCACGCGAGTGGGGTGGGACGTCCATCGGAATCGGTGCTGTGGGAGAAGAGCGGCACTCCGCCGGCCTCGTCATTACCATTGAGCCCCTCTCCGGGAATACCGACGGCGAAATGGACACCGTCTGAGGCGACCGCCGCGCCGAACCGGTCATCGGCCTCCACGCCACCCGGGACTCCGGACGTGTCCTGGTGGATTTCGTGGCTCGTACCGCCGCGTATGTACACGCTCGCCCCGGCATCCTTGGTGGAGCCGATATCCTCACCGGGCTTTCCGACGACGATGTAGGGGTCGCCCGCGGGGGTGTTCCCGGCCGCCAGCGCCGCGCCGAACCGATCGCCGGCCTCCGATGAGGTTCTGGCCAGCGCGCCGTTCCCCTTGCCCTGTTCGAAGTTGAGGGAGTCCCGGCCGCGGCCGAGACCGTCCCGCGATCCGAAGACCACCGAGACCATGCCGGCGTTAGAGGTGTTACCGATGTCCTCGTCGCCGATGCCGACCACCAGGTCGGTGCAGCCGTCGTTGTTGTAATCCAGGGTGTCGAGCTCGTCGCCGAAGCGGTCGTTGGTTTCGGAGCCGCCGGGAACCGAGGCGAGATCCTGGTGCACCATGGCGGTCCCGCCCCCGCCGTAGGTCACGTGTGCTGCGCCGGCACTGGCATCCCCGCCGATCTCGGCGTCCGGGTCACCGATAACCGTGTCGGCACGGCTGTCGCAGTCGAAGTCCACGACGCGGGACGCGCGGACCGTCGAGTCGACCCATCCGGCCAGGGAGTCGGCCCGGGTGGCGACGGCCGTGCGGTCCGTGGAGTCGACGCCGAAGCATCCGGCCTGCCCCGACCGGCTGGCGACCCCGGCGAGTCTCCACCCGTCGGCGGTGTCGCGGACCAGGGGAGCACCCGCGTCGCCCGGACATATCGCGGCGTTGTCGCCGCCGGTGAGATCTACTTCGCCGTCGGACACGCCGTTGGTGGTGAAGACTCCGGTGTGCAGCTTCACCGGCGCCCACTCGTCGGAGGTGCGGCCGTATCCGGCCGCGGTGAGCTCCTGACCGGCGCCCGGGGCCGCATCGGCCAGCGGCACTGGTGTGATCCCGGTCATCCTGCGGGCCAGCCGCGCCAGGACCACGTCACTGTTGTCCTCCCGCGGCACCAGTTCCACAACCTGCCGGACCTGTCCGGCGTCGGTCGTCAGATCGGTGCGGCCGATGGTGGCCGTGGTGTGCTCGGCAGGCGCACCCGCGGGAACCTCCAGCGACTCGGCCGGGTTGTCGGCGAAACACGAGGCGGCGGTGACCAGCCATTCGGGATCGACGAGTGCACCGCTACAGGCCTGCTTGCCCTCGCCGACGTCGATGTGCGCGGTGAAGTTCAACGCGTCGGCATCAGCGGCCGGGCCGGTCACCGCGGCCGCCGAACCAGTGGACAGCACCGAGGCAGCGAGCAGAGAGGCCGCGAACCCGGCAATCCTTCCGGAATATCGGAGATTACGCATGAAAAATGGAAGCCTTCTCTGCCTACTTGGTGGAAGTGATCTTGACGAGGAGGTGCTCGCGGTCGTCCGGATCGGCGGACTCGCCCACGCCTTTCTGCTCGTTCGGAGCCACGTCGAACTGCTTGTGCTGGCCGTCGACGGTCATGTCCAGGCTGGTGTCGTAGTCGGCATTCGCGACACCGTAGACGGCGGGCAGTTCCAGCGTGAGCCAACCGCTGTCGCCGGTGACGCGGAAACAGTACTTGGACTGTTTGTTATCGCGGGCCCACACCTCCAACAGGTCCTCCTGCGATCCGCAGTCGGCCAGGACGATGTGCCCATCGCCGCGCTTGAGGGTGATGCCGCGCTCCTCTTCGATCTTCGCGGCCTGCGGATAGTCGAAGTCCTCCACCACGTAGCCGGCGGAGGACGACTCGGTCGCGGGCGCCTGCGCCTCGGTCGAATCGGCTATGGCAGGTGCCACGAACACGGCCAGAATCGCGCCGATTGACGCGATGCCACCGGCTAGCCAGGGGGTTGAATTCTCCAAACGCATTTTTTAATTCCTGTCTAGTTAGGCACAATCAGAAGTGCGTCGAGTTCGGTAGCACGAACCATTAAGACTCTTAAGTGTTGATTTGTAAGGCCGAGTCCTCGCTCGATTACTTTTGGTTGTTGTCGAGTTTCTCCATGTGATGAACATTAAGAGGGGAGGTTGAAGCGTGGTGAGCGTGTCGGCGCTAAAGCTGTAAGGGTTGCCCTCCAGGTATTCGCCGAGGAGTGGTCGGCGAACTTGGTGCCGAAGAGCCCGCGAAAGGAATTGTGGAGAAACGGTTACAACTCCATATCTTTCCGCATTTCGGGTTCCGGAAGTTGGGCAAGCTTAAGGTCGTAAGTCATCCGGAGCTGGATCTCGGGGGCCCAGACTCGCTTGACTGGTTCGTCGACTCGCACGGTTGTCGAGCATCTAGCGGGCGTGCTTGCGGCTGCTGTCGACGATGGGTTGATTTCTGGAAATCCGTGTGCATCGGCTCTGGTGTTGAGGATGCGGCGTTCTCCGATGGAAAACTCTAGGTCCGCAGGCAGGTCAAAAAAGTGCGAAACAAGTTGTGATTCGCTCCGCCGAAGCAGCGCGGGGAACGTGAGATTACGATTCCCGAAGACGTCGCCCTGCACCTCTCGGCGCACATGGCCCAGTTCCCGCCTGTCAGCGTCAGGCTCCCAGGCGCCATCCGGCAGGCGATCCGGTCACCGCACGATCGATTTCCGCGGGCCGGGAGGGCAGGCCGCTCAACAAGAGCTATGTCAACACGTTCGCGTGGAAACCTGCCTCGGTGGACGCGGGCGTCCTCTCCCACCAGGCGTGGGTCCGGGAGTATGGCTACCGCGCCCTGCGCCACCGTTTCGCGTCAGTGCCGCTGGAATCTGGAGTGTCCATCAGGGGTCCGGCTGGGCACCCCGGGGCAAAGATGCGGGGAGCCACCGGCCGGTGGCTCCCCGCTCACTCAAACGCTGCCCGGTGTGCGCCCAGTCCCTTCCCGAGGGGAGGAACGCCGGCGCACACCGCTATGGGCTCACACGTCGTAGAACTGCCTCTCGGGGTTTTCTCACCTGGGGGAGTTCCAGTAAACCCCGTGTGTGCAGGGATTCTGCCTGTCGGCAACCATCACCGTTTTGTAGCTTTTTTGAACGCCATGTGCGCCCAATGTGCGCCATGGCGCACGAGCCCGCTCCCCGGACAGAAGCATATTGAGACCGAGCTGCGTATGGTCCGCACGGGGGCACGCTTCGACAACGTCGAAGGCTCCGACGAGGGGACTGATTCGGCGCCCCTGCGGTGGTCGATGACCTTCCACCATGGCTAAGGCTCTGCTCTAACCTGATAGTGCGACCTAGAGGAAGAGCAGAGCCTTATGAACGACTCTACCCCTGATCAGTCCTTCGGACCGACCGTACGCGCCGCCCTGGCAGAACACGGGATAAGCGTGCGGGAACTCGCTCGCCGTGTCCACTACGACCACGCCTACGTTTCCCGTGTCCTCGCTGGCAAGCAACGCCCCTCGGCCGACCTCGCGAGTCGCATTGATAACACCCTCGATGCCGGGGGCGCCCTGTCTACGATCGCGGCAACGCTCACCCCGGACGACACCGACCGTCTAGCCCACAGCAGTATCTACCCCTCACGCGTCGACGCTGAGACCGTGAGCGCGCTCGCCGACGTGCTCGCCGCCCAACGCCGTCTCGAGGACGTGATCGGCCCCCGCGCGGTACTGCCCGGAACCCGCGCGCAGCTCGCCACCGTCACCCGACTCGCCAAAGAAGCCCGAGGGCCGCACCGGGAGAATATGGTGAGCGTCGCCGCCCAGTGGACACAGTTCACTGGCTGGCTCAGCGTCGCGTTGAGACGCGATCGCGACGCCCTCACTCTCTTCGACCAAGCCGAGGAACTCGCTGACGAGGGGGGCGACGCCACGATGGCCGCTACTGCCACATCGTTCCGTGGCTATATAGCCTGGCAGCAGGAACGCTATCCAGCGATGCTGCGCGCCGCCCAAGGATCGCTCCACACTTCCGGCGCGCACGTGGCCCAGCATGCCTTCGACACACTACAGGCCGCCCAGGCGTTGGGCGCTCTGGGAGAACGGGATGCCGCGCGGCGACGCCTCGATGAAGCGGCCGTCCTGACCGAGGAGACCGAGCGGCAGCGTGACACCGCGCGCCCGTGGCACTACTACTACACCCGCCCGTTCTTCCTGCTACAGGTCGGAATCGCGTACCTGAACCTGGGCGACTATGCCGAGGCGGCAGACTACCTCTCCGATGCCCTCAACCGCCTTCCCGAGGATCAACACGAGGCCGATTGGACCGGCGAATACCGCGACGCGCTCGCGGCGGCAACCGAGGGGCGGTGACTGGTGACTAGGTGGTGACCAGCCGCGTGGTCGTCTCCCGATACGCGCGCAGCGGGGTGAGGGTGGCGTGTATGTCCACTGCACAGCCCGACGACTTCGCCCTTGAGGCGCTACGCCGGCATTACGCCGACCGGTGGCACATCCGCCGCACCGAAAGCCTGTGGATTGCTACGGCCGTTGACCACGACGCCGACCACGCCCCTACCGTCGTGAACTCTGACGTGGAGGCGTTCGTAGCGGAACTGGAGAGTCCCCCGGCACGTGCGGGGCGGCCGTTCTCGCTGTTGGCGGCGTCCCTGAACATCATGCAGGGGGACGAACTCGCCCCCGGGGTGTGGCACTTCAGGGACACCCCGCCCGCATAGGCGCCGGTGGCTTGCGGTCGTCGACGTCTAGCCCGCAACCGCAGCTCAGGATCATATTGAGCCCGGGCTGCACATGGTCAGGAGAAGGGTACCCACGATCTGGGTACCCCCGGAGTTCTCCGCGTGCGGGTAGGGGGTAACCAGATTGGTTAACCCCTCGGTGGTCTGTTCGCGAGTCCCCCGAAGGGACTCGCCGTCCCCGCGCGGGGTACGGGGTGGGCAAAACGTGCCGCCCCTTCTCGGACTCGCGCGGTTGTCGCGTTCCTGGCAGGTAGCGCCGGGGTACCCACGATCTGGGTACCCTTTCGGACCTGAAACCTCATGACCCGTAGCCATTCAGACCTGTTAACCCCACCGTTCGGAGTGTCCTTTTGAAGGGGAGGGGTCCCCCACCCGGGCGCGGTGTTCGGAAGAACTGGCCTCCTTGAAGGAGGTCTGTCGGGTAAGGGTGCGCGCGACGTGCGCACCCTTTTTGCCGCCTCCGACAAAAAGCCTGGCCCGTGACGGTGACGTCCGACATGAGTAAGGGGAGGCAAGTCCTGCCTCCCCTGTCTCTTCCCCCGTTGTAGGCCGGGCTGGACTGTCAGTCTATACAGTCCTCACACCGCACCTTGGCAGGCTCGCAGTCTTCCCGGCCGTACCACGTGTGCGGGGTGCCGCATAGGCAATACAGGTCCTTCAGGACCATCTCTGACCCGTTCGCCTGCATCGCGTGGTCGTAGGCTAGCTGCTCACGTACGTCACCACCGGTCGGACGTGGTGGCGTCTCAATCGGGGTCGCATCGTGCGGATGCGGGTCTACCTCCCATTGTTCCCCGTTGGCGTGGGTGACGGTGCGGTCTTGTTTGCTGGTGTTTGTCCAGGCGCGGGGCGGTGGTGTTGGATTCTTCCACCCCTCTGGCATCGCGCCCGGCCGGAGTGGCTCTCTCGGTTCTCTTTTGTTTCTCATCAGCTTTGCCCCAACCGCCCCAGAGATTTAGCCACTTTCCGGTCGAATTCTTCTTGTTCTCGGCGTTCCGCGCGTTGCCGCTCGGTCTCCCCTTTTTTCTGGGATTCGATCTGGTCAACAGCATCATGAGCCGCTTGCTGTCCGGCTTCTTCTGCGGCTTTCTGGTCTGCTTTCCGCTGCGCGTTTTCCGCAATAATCTCGTCTATCTCGTTCATTAGTTCTCCTCAGTGTTCTTCGGGCGCGGGGCGGATGCGGTGGGCGGGTTAGCGCTATTACGCGCCTTGTTCCACACCTCATCTACGAGCCGCTCGTGTGCGTCTTCGCGCGCTTGGACGCTGGCCAGGGCCTGTGCGTCACCCGCCCGGGCGCGACGTTCCTCGTACTGGATTCTCGTTTCGTGGTGGTCCGGAAGGGCCTCGAAGATCTCTTGAGAGATCTGGTCTGCTTCGTGGCGGCTCTGCACGGTTTTCATAGCCTGAATGAGAGCGTTGCGTTCCCGGACTGGTAGTCGGACGTCGTCGATCTCGTCAGAGTAGACGTGGTCGCCTTCAGCGGCGCGGTTGAGGAGCCTACGTACCGGGTGTTCTCTCCAGCGGCGTTCGGTTTTGTAATCCATGATTCTCCTTGTTCTGAGACATAAAAATGGCCCCGCGGGAAACGCTGGCTAGGGCGAGTAGCTAGCGATCCGCGGGGCCTGTATGTGGCGCCGCTCTGATCTCGCCCATCATGCGGCTGTATTAAGTTTTCCGGAAGTTGGGGGGACGTTCCGAGCCCCCTCGATACACAAAAAGCCCCCAACGTTAGAGCTGGGGGCTCTGTGTTTTTATCTTCCTACTTCTATTATAGTCCCATTGTCAACCACAAACCACAGTTGAGGTTCGGTTCTATAATGGCCCGTATTCTTTTGTGACCTGCGGTTTCTCTTTCTCTGGCACGTTTTTTGGGTAAACCGGGGAGAACGGCCGGTATTTATGTGATCACACGAAATTCCTATTCGCCTTCCTCGTCGAGTAGAGATTGAATGTAGTCAGCCGTCGCGTTTTCCATTCCGGGAATCGCCTCGAAACGAGTCCCGTCGAAGAACCCGTATCCCTCGTCGGCTGCCTTGCGGAACAGGGCAGAGAGAACGAACCATTCCGTTGTGCTCGGGTGCTCAGTCATTCCGATCCTTTCTGGAGAACCTCGAAACAGGACTGGCAGCGAGCACGCCCGGGCGGTAGCGGCTCGCCACAGTCGGGACAGTGAAGAGACGTGGCAGGATCACGGGACGCGTCGGTAGAGAGCGGCTGCGAAACAGTGTCCATAGCGTCCGCAGCGTCCATCGGTCCCTGTTGTTGCTGGTCACCGCGATAACTGGGCTGGACACTGTGGCTGTTGGCAGCGTCCATGCCAGGGTTTGCAGCGTCCATCGTGTTTTCCCTGCTCACCCCTTGGTGCTCGTCATCGTGTGGACGCTGAGGACGCTGTGGACGCTGGGATGCACCTTCTATCTCCGCTAGCCGCTGGGGTGTGGAGCGGATCGCATACAGCCGTTTGCGTTGGGCGTTGCCTCCGCGTTGGCTGTCGTCGATCTCCACACCGACCGTGCGCAACGTCGGCGCTAGCCGTTTGAGCTTGGTTCCCGCGCGTGTGGGGTCCTTGGGCCACCCCTTGGGGAGCTTGTCCGGAGCCTCGACCGCATCAAGGATCTCTCGAGCGGTCATCGTCACCCCATCCGGTCCGGCCCGATCAGCCAGAGTGAGCACCGCTTGCCCGAACGGGTCACCGTCCAGCACGTCTGAGACCGCATCCCGGGCGCTTTGCCGGTAGGAATCCAGCGTGTTCCATCCCCGCACCCGGTCGACAGCGGCCAGCACACGCGCGAAGTCGGCCATGCGCGGACGGTGGGTCAAGGTGGTGTCGGGAAGGGCCTTCACCACCTGGGCCAGTAGGTCGAACAGGCTCGCCAGAATCGCCGCGTGCCCGTCACTGAAGGCCGTATCAAGGTCGGCTTCCTCGCGGCGCTTGTCTTCCGGGATCAGGTTCAGTTCCAGGGTGAGTAGCCGTTCGGCCAAGTCGCCTTGCAACGCCCCGGCATCGATCGTGGTCATCGCTAGCACCCGGCGAAACTCCAACACCACCACGTCATCATCGGTGTACAGCGCCCGATCGATGACCCCTTCCCCGGTGACCGCGCGGCACAGCGCATCCGACAGCCAGTCGGGCACGATCGACACGTTGTCCAAACACAACGCCCAGGAGTTGAACGCCTGGGTCGCCCAGGTCCGCATATCGCGCGGGGCGGTGCGTTTGGGCGCGCCCGAGGGGTCGACAATCCCAATCACCATCTGAGCGGCCTTGGACTTGCCCGTTCCCTGCTCACCCCGAAACGCCAGGATCGGGTGGGGCAAGTCCGGGATGAACGCCGCGACGAGCCAGGCCACCAACAAGCGAAACCCCGCCTCGTCGATGTTGAGCAACGCCCGCAACGTGGCGAGCCCGTCGCCATCCCGCACCGGTTCGGGAAGGGATTTCATCGCACCCGAGCGGCGAAACAGCACCGGTGAGCGCGGCTCCCGCTGCCAGCCGTGCGGGCCAACCACCACGCAGCGCCCGTCGGGCGTGCCCAAGTCGACCACGATGGAGTCACCATGGCGAGCCACCCGCAACTGGGGGACACGCGGTTCCGTGCCCGCAGCGACCCCTTCAAGGACGGTCATGGCATCGGCCAACGCCGTTTGTGAGGGAACCGCGCCATTGTTCTCATCGGCATAGATCCGGGCGAGCTGGGAACGAAGACCCGCTTTCCCCCGCAGCGGCACCGCGAGATGAGGGCCATCGTTGGCGACCGCATACGGGCGCCCATCATCGGACAAGAACAACGCATAGCGCTCACGGGCAAGCTTGGCGACCTTGGAGGCCTGGGACTCCTTAGGTTTTTCCCCTTCGGAACCATCGTCCCCACTAGCACGGCCCTTGGCAGAGCTGGACAGGGTACTTTCTCCAGCGCTTCCCGTGTCGAACGCCTTAAGCGGGGGCATGCTGTCCGGAATGTTCATGCCTCACCCCCTGGTTCCCAGGCGACCGGTCCGCCCGTGTAAACCCCGGCATGAGGCGGCTTGCGGAACTCGCCACCACGAGACCGCTCGATCACACGCGCAGCGATGCCAGGACGAACCCGGTCCTGGTACTGCCGCCAGGTCTCTTCCTCAACGCGGCGACGCTCGTAATCCTCTACCGCCAGGTGGTATTCGAGATCGTCGCCTTCCTCGGCGTATGCCTCGGCTGTCCGGATCGCAGCGGCTTGCTTGCGTAGGTCATCGGAGGGGAGTTGGCCCCATTCGATCGAACCAAACTCCGGTACCTCGCCCAATTCCTCGGCAGTGGCAAGCAGGTGGCGAGCCCACTGCTTGCGGTAGCGCCGTTCGGGCGACTTCCTCGGCATCGGCGGAGCCGGAACCGGGTTCTCCACCACCGCGTAGACCGCAGCCTGTACGTACGGAGACGCATCGGATACGATGTTGCTGGTTATAGCCTCAGTAGAGGTGTTGGGCCCGGTGTTGGCAGCACCGGGCTTTTTTTGTGCTTTCATGCGTTCTCCTTTGCATTGAGCCACCGGTCCACGGCATCCGGGCGATAGCGCGTGTGGCGACCGAGACGGATGCTGGGTGGCGCGGTTCCGATGTGCTGCCACCGGTAGATCGTGGTGACGGGCACGCCGAGGTAGTTGGCAAGCTCGCTCGGGCTCCACAGCGGACGCGCATCAGACTGAGCCATGAACACTCCTGTACATCCCGCCGTAGATTCGACGGTTAGCTTCCGTATTATTGACGGGTGCTTGCTGTCACAGGAAGCTAGCTTCCGTTGCGCCGCATGTCAAACGGTGGACAGCCGTTGATTAGGTATGTATGATCCGTCGATATGACGGAACAGCAGGAAACAGCTACATACGGCCCGCCAAGTGACGTTGTCGCCGAGCGGGTCAGAGAAGTGCGCAAGCGTCGCGGCTGGACGCCGCATCAACTCGCGCAGGAATGCGCGGACGTCGGACTCCAGCTCAGTGCAAACACGATTGAAAACATCGAGTCTGGCCGCAGAGACAAGAACGGGCGCCGGCGTCGACACGTCACCGTTGATGAGCTAATAGGACTTGCGTTTGCGCTCGACGTTGCCCCGGTTCACCTCGTGTTTCCGATATCAGAGGAAGGTACTTACGCACTAACCCCATCACAAAAAACAGGAGAATCACGTGCACTGGGAAATATAGAATTCGCTCGCGGATGGTTCCGTGGAGAAAACGTCGGGGCAGCTCAAAACTCAAGAATTTATTTCACCGAACGCCCTGGTGAGGAAATTTTAGACTTTATTGAAAAAGCAGAAGGGATAGATAAAGTATATAGCCCCAGTGAAGCGGTAACTATTTCAAAGATGCGTCATCCAAGCAACGCAGGAAGAGACAAATTTTTCGATTCGCAGGACGACACCGATGCCGGTAGTTGACACGTGGTACCGCACCGTCAAGCAGCCCGATGGTTCGACCAAGAAAGAAAAGAGTGCGCACTACGGACGCGGGAAGCGCTGGGCAGTCCGCTACCGCGACGATGATGGGAAGCAGAAGAATCCTAAATTCCGGACCAAGGTCGAAGCTGAGCAGCACCTGACGAATATCAAGGGGGACTTGCAGCGCGGCGAGTACGTCGACCCTAAGGCTGGAAAGGTCACCCTCCAGGCGTTTGCTGAGGAGTGGCTGGCGAATTTAACCGTCGAAGAGTCCACGAAAGAAGCTATGGAGAAGCGGTTACAGCTCCATGTCTTTCCGCATCTCGGATCCCAAGAGCTACGCAAGCTCAAGCCGTCAGTCATCCGGAGTTGGCTCGCGGGACTACAGACTCACTTGGCTAGTTCGTCGACACGCACGATTTTCGAGCATCTATCAGGTGCACTTGCGGCTGCTGTCGACGATGGGCTGATTGCTAGGAATCCGTGTGCATCGAGTTCGGTTAAGGCGCCCGTCCCGGAAAAACGTAAGGTCGTTCCGTGGACCTTGGAGCGGGTAGCTGCCGTGGAAGAAAGCATACCGCCCCGCTACCGAGCGTACGTCGTTCCCGGTGCTGGATGTGGCTTGCGCCAAGGCGAGACAATCGGCTTGGCTGCTGAGGACGTGGGGTTTCTCGATGGAACACTCTATGTCCGCAGGCAGGTCAAAAAAGTGCGGAACAAGTTATGCTTCGCTCCGCCGAAGCACGGCAAAGAACGTGAGATTCCGCTTCCTGAACACGTCGCCTTGCGCCTATCGGCGCACATGGCCCAGTTCCCGCCTGTCAGCGTCACGCTCCCATGGCGCCATCCGGAAGGCGAGCCGGTCACCGCACAGTTAATTTTCACGAGCCGGGAGAGTAAGCCGCTCAACAAGAACTACATCAATAAGTTCGTGTGGAAACCTGCGTTGGTGGACGCGGGAGTCCTCTCTCACCAGGCGTCGGCCCGGGAGTATGGCTACCACGCCTTGCGTCACCACTTCGCGTCAGTGCTGCTGGAAGCCGGAGTGTCCATCAGAGCCCTGGCTGAGTACCTTGGGCACGCTGACCCGGGGTTCACGTTGCGGACGTACGCCCACATGATGCCGAACAGCGAGGCAAGGATGCGGGGAGCCATCGACCGCGTGTGGTCGATGGCCGATGACTCCCACACAAGCGCAAGTGCGCCCAATGTGCGCCCGATCCTTTCCTGAAGGAAGGAAAATGCAGCGCACACCGCTATGGGCTCACACGTCGTAGTAGAGCTCGAACTCGCGCGGGTGCGGGCGCAGCCGCAGCGAGTCGATCTCCTCGGTGCGCTTGTAGTCGATGTAGGTCGAGATCACGTCCGGCGTGAAGACCCCGCCCTCGAGCAGGAACTCGTGGTCGGCCTCCAGCGCGTTCAACGCCTCGTCCAGCGACGCCGGAACCGTCTCGATACCGGTGGCTTCCTCCGGCGGCAGCTCGTAGAGGTCCTTGTCCAGCGGCTCCGGCGGTTCGATCTTGTTCTTGATGCCGTCGATGCCGGCCATCAGCATCGCGGAGAACGCCAGGTACGGGTTGGCGGAGGGGTCCGGAACCCGGAACTCCAGCCGCTTGGCCTTCGGGCTGGCGCCGGCGAGGGGGATCCGGATGCAGGCCGACCGGTTGCGCTGGGAGTACATGAGGTTGATCGGGGCCTCGTAGCCGGGAACGAGCCGGTGGTAGGAGTTCACCGTCGGGTTGGTGAACGCCAGCAGGCTCGGGGCGTGCTTGAGCAGGCCGCCGATGTAGTGCCGGGCGCTGTCGGAGAGCTGCGCGTAGCCCGTCTCGTCGAAGAACAGCGGTTCGCCGTTCTGGAACAGGCTCTGGTGGCAGTGCATGCCCGACCCGTTGTCGCCGTGCAGCGGCTTGGGCATGAACGTGACCGTCTTGCCGGCGGCGTTGGCCACGTTCTTCACCACGTACTTGTAGAGCTGTATCCGGTCGGCCTCGGCCAGCAGCGTCCCGAACTTGATTCCGATCTCGGCCTGGCCCGCGGTCCCGACCTCGTGGTGCTGCAGCTCCACGTCGAGCCCGGCGTCGATGAGGTGGCGCACCATCCGGGAGCGCAGGTCGCTGTAGTGGTCGACCGGCTCCACAGCGAAGTAGCCACCCTTGTAACGCGGACGGTACCCCAGGTTGCCGCCGTCGCGCGTGCTTCCGGTGTTCCACGCGCCGCCGGCCGAGTCGATCTCGTAGTAGCCCGTGTTCGGCCGCGTCTCGAACCGGACGTCGTCGAAGATGTAGAACTCGGCCTCCGGGCCGAAGAAGGCGGTGTCGGCGATGCCGGTACCGGCGAGGAACGCCTCCGCCTTGCGGGCGATGTTACGCGGGTCGCGGCTGTAGGACTCCAGCGTGATCGGGTCGTGGACGAAGAACGTCATGTTCAGCGTCTTGTACTCGCGGAACGGGTCCACGTAGGCGGTGCTCAGGTCCGGCAGCAGCATCATGTCGGACTCGTTGATGGTCTGGAAACCGCGGACCGACGAGCCGTCGAACGACTGGCCCTCGGTGAACGTCTTCTCGTCGACGCCCTCGGTGGGCAGCGTTACGTGGTTGACGCCGCCGAACAGGTCGGTGAACCGGATGTCGAGGAACTTCACGTCCTCGTCGCGGATGAAAGCGAGGGCCTCATCGGCGCTGTTGAACAAACCTACCTCCGTGCAGATCTCGCAAGGCCGCGGCTAGCCGTTCACCGCCGTTGGCGACCGGGTTCGTCCGGGCCCATCGGCCACGTAACTCAACCTACAGCAGGGCCGTTTCCGCGCCATGTCCCGGATGTTTCCCCCGTGTTACGTCTATGACCTGCTGGGACGAGAGGAGGGCGGGATGCGGGTGTTTCCGGGCGGCAGGCGGGAGAGCCTACCGGGTCCGCTACCGTTGGACGCATGGGTAACGGAGGTCGTACCGGGGAGACCGGCGCGTACTACGCGGGAGAGCGGTTGGGCATGCCGTCCGAGGGGTCCGGCGCGGTTCCGGGGATGGGGCGCCGGGCAGCTGGTGTGCTGCTGGACTGGCTGCTCAGCCTGGCGATCACACTCGGTCTGCTGGGACTCGACCCGACCGGAGCCTCCGGTGCCGCGCTCGTCGTGTTCGCGGTGCTCACCATCGCGTTCCTGATCCTGTTCGGAACGACACCGGGGAAACGCGTCGCCGGCGTGGACGTCGCGATGACAGGGGAGCGGGCACTGCCCTGGCCCGTGGCGATGCTGGTGCGCACTGTGCTGCTGTGTCTGTTCGTTCCCGCGCTGATCAGCGACGACGACCAGCGCGGGCTGCACGACCGTGCCGCGGGAACCGTCACCAGGCGGTTCTGAGCCCGTCGGTAACCGGAGGCGGTACCGGAGGTCAGTTCTTCTGCGGTTTCGGACCCTTGGGCATCTTCGCGCCCTTGGGCATCGGGCCCTTGGGCATCTGCATGGACGCGGGCATGGCGTTGAGCCGGTTGCGCAGCTCGCCGACCTCGCCCTTCTTCAGGTTCCGCGGCAGCTTCATCAGGTGGCGCTGCAGGCGGGAGACCGGAACCTGCCCCGAGCCGTTGCCGACCTGCAGGTCATAGATCGGGGCGCTGTGGGCGACGCGGGACACGCGCTTCTTCTCCGTCGCGAGCAGTCCCTTCAGCCGGTTGGGGTCCCCCTCGCCGACGAGGACGATGCCGGGGCGCCCGACCGCGCGGTGCACGACGTCCATCTGCCGGTTGGCGGAGACCCCCGACTCCACGGTCCAGTCCCCACGCAGGTTGTCCAGGATGGCCATCCCCGCGCCGAGCTGGCCGTCCAGCATGGCGTACTGGGTCTTCTGCGCCACACGCGAGAAGTAGACGAACCCGGCGAGGAACGCGATCGGAACTCCCAGGGTGATCCAGTACAGCCACCACCCGGTGAGGAAGCCGCCCACGATGGAGAGGACCAGCACCGCGAGAGCGATCCCGACGGCGGTCGGTATGCTGCGCGGGCTCTGTTTGTGCACAACCCGCGCGACCATGCCGATCTGCTTGAACCGGCCTGGTTGCTGCGAACCGCTCTTGCCTTGCTTGGACTCTGTAGCGGTCTGGGCCGTCTTGCTGTCTTTGGGCTGCTTCGCCATGTCACCCAGGATATGTCCAGCGGGGCCGTGCACGCGAAACGGCGGTACGATCCGCTGTCTCGGGCGGAGCACCGCGCCGGTCGGCACGGCCCCGTCGGGTCACGCCTCGGTGGCCGCCTGCGCCTCGCGCTTCTCCATGGCCTGCTTGTACAGCCTGCCGGCACGGTAGGAGGAGCGTACCAACGGGCCCGACATGACGCCGGAGAAACCGATCTCCTCGGCCTCGTTGGACAGTTCCACGAACTCCTCGGGCTTGACCCACCGGTGGATCGGGTGGTGCAGCTTGGACGGCCGCAGGTACTGGGTGATGGTCAGCAGGTCGCAGCCGGCCTCGTGCAGGTCGCGCATCGCCTCGCTGATCTCGTGGCGTTCCTCGCCCATACCCAGGATCAGGTTGGACTTGGTCACCAGACCGTCGTTACGGGCCTTGGTGATGACCTCCAGGGAACGCTCGTAGCGGAAGGCGGGCCGGATCCGTTTGAAGATCCGGGGAACCGTCTCGACATTGTGGGCCAGTACCTCGGGCCGCGAGCCGAACACCTCGGCGAGCTGGTCGTCCTTGGAGTCGAAGTCCGGGATCAGCAGCTCTACGCCCGTGCCCGGGTTGAACTCGTGGATCTTGCGGACCGTCTCCGCGTACAACCAGGCGCCGCCGTCCTCGAGGTCGTCCCGGGCGACCCCGGTCACCGTGGCGTAGCGCAGTTCCATCTTGCGGACCGAGTCGGCGACCTTGGTCGGTTCGAGCCGGTCCAGCGGGGTGGGTTTGCCGGACGCGATCTGGCAGAAGTCGCACCGGCGGGTGCACTGGTCACCGCCGATGAGGAAGGTGGCTTCGCGATCCTCCCAGCATTCGTAGATGTTCGGGCAGCCGGCCTCCTGGCAGACCGTGTTCAGGCCCTCGCGCTTCACGAGCGAGTTGAGTTGGGTGTATTCCGGACCCATCTTCGCCTTGGTCTTGATCCAGGACGGTTTTCTCTCGATCGGGGTCTCGCTGTTGCGGGCCTCGATCCGCAGCAGCTTGCGGCCCTCAGGAGCGACGGTCAACGCGGGCCCCTTCCTTTCCTCATCCCTTGTGGGGATCGTGCTCGATTCGGGGTCAGGCGCCGACGAGGCCCTCGGTCTCGTCGATGCCATGTGTGTGGCTGTAGCTGGGCGCGTCGAGCACGTCCGCGAGGTGGCGCTCGGTGCTGGCGAGCACCTCGGCCACCGTGACGTCGCGTCCCAGCTCGTGCGAGAGCGAAGTGACGCCGGCATCGGCGATCCCGCACGGAACGATACGGTCAAACCAGGACAAATCATTGTCGCAGTTCAGTGCGAACCCGTGCATGCCCACCCCGCGGGAGATCCGGCAACCGATAGCGGCCACCTTGCGTTCGATCAGGCCCCGCGCGGGATCGGCGTCCAACCACACTCCCGTGCGCCCCTCGACGCGTTTGCCGCTCAGCCCGTACTCGGCGAGGACGCGAATGATCGCCTCCTCCTGCATCCGGACGTAGGCGATGACGTCGATCGGGTCCGGGAGCCGCACGATCGGGTACACGGTGAGCTGCCCAGGACCGTGCCAGGTGATCTTGCCGCCACGGTCGATGTCGTAGATGGGGGCTCCGGGATCGGTCAGCGGGCGGTCCCATTTCCCGGTGCGCTTACCCGCGGTGTACACCGGCTCGTGCTCCAGGAGAAGGGCCGTATCGGGGATCTCGTCGGCGACGCGTCTCGCGTGCACGCGCTTCTGCAGTTCCCACCCCTGGTCGTAGGGGACGGGGGCGTCGCCGATCCAGGCGTAAACGAGCTCACTCACACATCCCACCTTATGCCCCGGGCTCTCCGCGGGCGATGTCGGATAGGGCACGTTCGGGTCCCGGCCGCCCGGAACGGGGATGTGCCCTGTCCGCCGCCCGGGCCGTGCCGCCGGTCAGGGGCCGCTCCCGCCACCGACGATGTCGGAGACCGCGGTGCGGACGTCGGAGTGGTGGAACGAGAAACCGGAGTCGAGCAGACGTTGCGGCGTCACCCGCTGGCTCACCAGAGCGGCCTCGTCCGCGAAGCCGCCCAGTGCCGCGCGCATCGCGAACGCCGGAACGGTGAACACGGCGGGGCGCCGCACCGCCTTGGCGACGGCCCGGGTGTAGGCGGCGTTACTGACCGCACCGGGGGCGCAGAGGTTGACCGGGCCGGTGATGTCGCCGCGCCCCAGCAGGAACCTGATCGCTGCCACCTCGTCGCGCAGCGAGATCCAGCTCACGAACTGGCGACCGTTGCCGAGCTTCCCGCCCAGTCCCAACCGGAACAGCGGGAGCACCGTCCCCAGCATGCCACCGGAGCGGGCGAGCACGATGCCGGTGCGCAGGTGGGTGACGGGAACGCCCGCCCGCTCGGCCGGCTCGGTCGCGGCCTCCCACTCGCGTACCACGCCGGCGAGGAACCCGCTGCCGGGCGGACTGTGCTCGGTGGCCGTGTCCGAGCCGGTGTCGCCGTAGAACCCGACAGCGGACCCCGACAACAGGTGCGCCGGAGGGTTCTCCATGGCGGCGAGCGCCGTGGCGAGAGTGCGGGTGCCCATGATCCGGCTGTCCCGGATCCGCCGCTTGTACTCCGCGGTCCACCTGGCGGGACCGAGCGGCGCGCCCGCCAGGTGGACGACAGCGTCCACACCGTCCAACCGCGCGGTGTCGACCTCGCCCCCCGACGGGTCCCACTCCACCTCGGCCATGTCGTGCGGACTGCGCCGCACCAGGCGCAGCACCTCGTGCCCGTCCTCGGTCAGGGAGCGGCCCAACGCCGTCCCGATCAGTCCGGAAGCTCCTGTGATAGCGACTCGCATACCCCCGTGGCTACCCGATACCGCCGGAATCATCCGTACCCCGGGCGGAGGCCGCATCCCGTCGCAGGGGCCCGCCCGTCGGAGTTCAGCCGCCTGCGGGTGCCATCCGGCGGCTCGCGGCCGGGCCGGTGGAGGGTGAAGTCCGGAGGCCTGGCGTTCCCGGCGGCCGCTCCGGGTTCCCGGAACCCCTCCGGGGTGCGCGTTTCCCGGCTGCCCGAAACAGCGCACGTCACCGGCCGGGTCCGCGGCCAACGCCGGGGAGCGGCGCCGCTCGTCCGGCCGGGCGCGTGAAAACCGGGTTGGAATTTGGTGAAAACCCCTGCGCGAGGTGCTGGCGGGGTCGTACTGTGTGTGCGGGTGGAGGAACTCTCCGTGGCATGTGGTGAGAGGCCACAACCACGCGTGTCTGCCATCGCGAGAGGATCGTCCGCCCGTGTGGACCTTTGGTGATGGGGATCACCAGGGGATGGTGAATGGTGGGGTGAAAAGCGGGGCGGTACCGACCGGTACCGCCCCGCTTACTCTCCGTCGGTCGCTGCGGTTACGCCAGGCCGAGGTCCGCGTCGAACGCGCCCTCCTCCAGCCGCTCACGGACGGCCTGCAGGAAGCGGCCCGCGTCCGCGCTGTCGATCAGGCGGTGGTCGTGGGTGAGCGACAGGTACACCATCGACCGGACCGCGATGACCTCTCCCAGCTCGGGATCATCCACCACCACGGGCCGTTTCACGACAGCTCCGGTGCTGAGGATGCCCACCTGGGGCTGCGTGATGATCGGGGTCTCGAGCAACCCACCGACGCTCCCGGTGTCGGTCAGGGTGAACGTTCCCCCGCTGAGCTCCTCGGGGTTGAGAGCCCCGGTGTGCGCACGCTGGGTGAGGTCGGAGACCTTGCGTGCCACGCCACCCAGGTTCAGGTCGCCCGCGTCCTTCACGACCGGGATCAGCAACCCGCCCTCGGTGTCCACGGAGATTCCGAGGTGCTCGACACTGTGGTAGGTGACCTCGTAGCTGGAGCTGTCGATGACCGCGTTCAGCTTCGGGTGGGTCTTCAGCGCCTCGACGGTCGCCAGCGCGAAGAACGGGAAGAAGCCCAACTCCGCGCCCTCGCGCGCCTCGAACTGGTCCCCGGCGCGTTCGAGGAGCCGCGCGATGTTGGTGACGTCGACCTCGACGACCTGGGTGATCTCGGCGGAGATCCGCAGTGAGTCGGCCATCTGCTCGGCGATGGACTGGCGCAGCTTCGACATCTGCTCAGTACGCCCGCGCATGCTCGTGTCGGCCGCGGTGGCCGGGCGCTGCTGTGCCGGGGTGGAAGCGGCGGGGGAGGCAGGAGCGGCGGCGGGTGCGGTGGAACGTTCCCGCTGCTTGCGCGCCGCTTCCTGGACGTCCTGTTTGCGGATGCGGCCACCGACCCCGGTGCCGCGTACCGTGCTCAGGTCGACGTTCTCCTCCGCGGCGAGCTTACGCACGAGCGGGGTCACGTACGTCTCCGTGACGGCGTCGGTCCCGTCCGCCTGGTTGGCACCGCTGACGGTTCCCACGTCGACCGGGGGAGCGGTCTCCTCGCGGTCCGTGGACGTCTCGGCGGAGGGGGCGGGTGTCGGTTCCGGCTCCGGAGCGGAAGCGGCGGGAGCCGCCTGCTCCTCGGGTGCGGACGTCGGGGCGCCCGCGGTCTGGGGTTCCGGCTGGGGCTCGGGTTCGGGCTGCGCGTCCTTGGCCGGTGACGCGCTCTCCTCACCACCCGCGGCCTCGTCCTCCCCGCCGATCACCGCGATCTCGGCGCCGACCTCGACCGTCTCGTCCTCGGAGACGAGAATCCTGGTCAGCACGCCCGAGGTCGGCGAGGGGATCTCGGTGTCGACCTTGTCGGTAGCGACCTCGAGAAGCGGCTCGTCGGTCTCGACGGTGTCGCCCACCTGTTTGAGCCACTGGGTGACGGTTCCCTCGGTGACGCTTTCACCCAGCTCGGGCATTGGTACGGAAGTCGGCATGGTTCCTCTTAGCTGAACGTGCTAGGCGCGGAAAGGCAGGGGGCGGGCCCTGTGGCCCGCCCCGATCGCCGTGTTAGTCGTGGTCGTGCAGTGGTTTTCCGGCCAGGGCGAGGTGCGCCTCGCCCAACGCCTCGGACTGTGTCGGGTGCGGGTGGATGAGCTGTGCGACCTCTGCGGGGAGCGCTTCCCAGTTGTAGATGAGCTGGCCCTCGGTGGTCAGCTCGCCCACGCGGGCGCCCACCATGTGTACCCCGAGAACAGGGCCGTCCTTCTCGGCCACAACCTTGACAGCCCCCTGCGTCTGCAGGATCTGGCTCTTGCCGTTCCCGCCCAGGTTGTAGTTCTTCTCCACGATGTCGTAACCGCGTTCCCGCGCCACCTTGGCGGTCAGGCCGACGGAGGCGACCTCGGGGTCGCAGTAGGTGATACGCGGGACACCGTCGTAGTCGATCGCCGGCGGGTTGAGGCCGGCGATCCGCTCGGCGACGAAGATGCCCTCGGCGAAACCGACGTGCGCGAGCTGCCACGTCTCGATCAGGTCACCGAGCGCGTAGATGTTGCCGACGCCGGTGTGCAGGTTCTCGTCCACCTTGACGAAGCCCCGCTCCATCCGGACGCCGACGTCCTCGTAGCCCAACCCGTCGGAGACCGGGCCGCGCCCTACGGCGACGTGCAGCAGCTCGGCGTCGATCGTCTTGCCGCCCTGCAGAGTGACACTGACGCCGGACTCGGTGGTCTTCACGCTCTCGAAGGGCGTGCCCAGCTCGTACTTGATGCCGCGTTTGCGGAACGCGCGCTCCAGCAGCTTGGAGCTGTCCTCGTCCTCGGAGGGGACGAGGTGGTCCAGCGCCTCGACGATGGTGACCTCGGCACCGAAGGAGCGGTAGACGCTGGCGAACTCCACGCCGATGATGCCACCGCCCAGGATCACGACCGAGCTCGGGACGTGCTCGAGCTTCAGCGCCTCCTCGCTGGTGATCGTCTTCTCGCCGTCGATGTCGACACCCAGCGTCTTGGGCTTGGAACCGCTCGCGAGCAGGATGTTGCGGCCCTTGTAGGCCGTGTTGCCAACGGTGATCTCGTCAGTGCCGGTGACCTTGCCCTCACCCTCGACAACCGTGATGTTGCGGGACTTGATCAGTCCGGTGAGGCCCTTGTGCAGGCCGTTGATCACCTTGTTCTTGTACTTGTGCACGCCTGCCATGTCGATGCCGTCGAAACTGGCCTTGACACCGAAGTTCTCGCTGTCGCGGGTGGAATCGGCGACCTCGCCGGAGTGCAAGAGCGCCTTGGTGGGGATGCAACCGTAGTGCAGGCAGGTGCCGCCGAGCTTGTCTTTCTCGATCAGGGCGACGCTCATGTCCAGTTCGGCCGCGCGTAGCGCCGCCGCATAGCCGCCGCTTCCGGCGCCCAGGATCACGAGGTCGAAGGTGCCGCCGCTCTCACTCACGGGAAGGACACTCCTTGTTGTGGATGGTGTGATGCGTTTTGTCGTGCCAGTGGCATGGCCGGGTGGGGCCCGTCCGAACCACCCTTCTATTCAGT
Organism: Haloactinospora alba; assembly: GCF_006717075.1. NCBI lineage: Bacteria > Bacillati > Actinomycetota > Actinomycetes > Streptosporangiales > Nocardiopsidaceae > Haloactinospora > Haloactinospora alba. Next base: position 2,152,618 of record NZ_VFQC01000001.1, on the reverse strand, counting down.
TCTGCGCGTGGTTCTCGGCCAGGCGCACCAGGGTGCGCGTCGCACAGCCGGTTCCGCCCTTCGGGGTGTAACCGAACGGCTCTCCCTGGTTGAACGCGGGGCCGGCGATGTCGAGGTGCGCCCAGCGTGTGTCCTCGGCGACGAACTCCTTGAGGAAGACGCCCGCGGCCAGCATTCCGCCCCACCGTTCCCCGGGAACGTTGGCGATGTCGGCGACCGACGACTCCAGCCCGCTGCGCAGCTCCGCCGGCAGCGGCATCGGCCACGCCGCCTCGTCGGCCTGCTCCGCGGCGGTGACGACACTGTCCCGGGTCGCATCGTCGTTGGCCATGATCCCGAAAACGCGCGTTCCCAGGGCGACGAGCTGAGCGCCCGTCAGGGTGGCGACATCGACGATCAGCGCGGGCTCGTCCTCGCGTGCCCGCACCAGCGCGTCGGCCATGACGAGACGACCCTCGGCGTCGGTGTTGAGTACCTCGACCGTGGTGCCGCCGTAGATCGTGAGGACGTCGGAGGGACGCTGCGCGCTGCCACTGGGCATGTTCTCGGCGAGCGCGAGGTAGGCGACGACATTGACCCGGGGCCGCAGCTCCGCTATGGCCTGCATGGCGGCCAGGACGGTGGCCGCGCCACCCATGTCGGACTTCATCCAGTCCATGGACCCGGCGGGCTTCAACGACAGGCCGCCGCTGTCGAAGGTGATGCCCTTGCCGACGAAGGCGAGGGTCGAGGTGGCGTCCGGGTGGGTGTAGGAGAGCCGCACCATGCGCGGCGGGTTCACCGACCCCTGGCCCACACCGACCAGACCGCCGTAGCCGCCCTCGGCGAGCTGCTGCTCGTCCAGCACCTCGAACTGCAATCCGCTGTCGCGGGCGACCTCCTCCGCGACACCGGCGAGGTCCTCGGGGACGAGGTCGGCCGGCGCCGTGTTCACGAGGTCGCGTGCGAGCCCCACCGAACCGGCGAGGGTCCGGGCGCGGTCGAGAGCGCCCTGCGCCCCGCTGGCGGAGCTGAGGACGAGGAGCTCGCTGGTTCCCGCGGTGGTGGACTCCTCGTCGGTGCGGTAACGGGTGAAGGAGTAGCACCCCAGCAGGGCACCCAGCGCCGTGGCACCGGCGAGCTCGGCTGTGTCAGCGGGCAGGGCGAGCGCGACCCGGTGCTGGGAACCGCAGCTCCGCAGGGCGGCACCCGCCGCCCGCGAGAGCGTGTCGGTGTCGACCGTGCTGGCGTCTCCGGGAGTCTCGCCCAGGCCGACAGCGATGACGACGGGGGCGGTTGTCGCCCCCAGCGAGGGGACGTTGTGGGTCTCCTCCAACGCCCCACTGGCCCCCATCAGGGACAGGTGCCGGGCGAGGCCGCCGGGAAAGGCGGCGTCCACGGCACGGGCGCCGGAGGCTGGTTGGGGGCCGTCGGACCCCGAGTGGTAGCCGACGACGACGGCGTCGGCCTCGACGGAGTCGGGGGATGCAGGACTGGTGGTAACTGACAACGGCGTGCTCACGAAACCGATGCTAGCTCTTGTGGCATCCCGCTGGGCACCGGGAGCCCGGCGTGCCTACCACGACTCGCAATGATCGGGGTAGTTGATCCATTGGAAAAATATGGGATGTTTTCTGTGGAATTGTCGGGTGAACATCATGCTCGGTCAGGTTTTTGGTCCTCTTTGCTGTGCCGGTTGCCGTCGTGGCGCCTCATCGTGTGAAGAAATGTGGCGTTGCTTACAACGGAAGCAGAAACGAACACACCGCTCTCACCGTCCGGTAGCGGAGTCCTCACCCGCCGGGCGGAGGAGGGTCACGGCCGTCATCCCTGCCGCTCCAGCGGCGAAGCACACGGCAGTCCCCAACGCCGCCCGCGCCGACACGGTATCGGTCGCGACCCCAGCCACGGCCGAGCCGACCGCGTTGCCCACCCCGAACGAGGTAATCATCCACGCGTGGGCCTCCGTGACGGTGCCGTGCGGGGCGAGGCGAGCCACCAGCGCGAAGGCCGAGGCCAGCACGGCCGGCAGGGCGCAGCCGCTGAGGAACGCCAACGGTGCCATCAGCGGAACCCCGGGAAGCAGCAACAGCGGCGTGTAACCAGCGGTGAACAGGACCGCGAGCAGGCGGAACCGCCCACCCTCGTCCCGGGAGGCGGGAACCGCAGTGTAGGCGATACCGGCGACCAGCGCTCCGAACGCGTTCGCGGCGATCAACCACCCCGCCGCCCCGGCGGAGCCCTGTTCCTCGGCGTAGCCGGTGATGCCGACGGTGAACGCCCCGATCGTCCCACCGACCCCGAGCAGCACGAGGAACAGCCGCACCATGACGGAGGACCGCAGCGGGCCCGCCCAGTGCCGATGCTGCGCGCTGCCGCGCCACACGCGAGCGGGACGCGCCGTCGCGAACCACACCGTGCCCACCAGACCGATCACGGCTGCCGCTGTCAGCCCCGAGTCGGCCCCGCCCAGGGCACTCGCTCCCATGACCGCCAGTGGGCCGAACACGAAGATGAGCTCCTGCGTCCCCGCGTCCAGGGAGAACGCCGCGCGCACGTCCCGCTCGCTGGACAGGACGTCCTCCCACAGCACACGCAGGCACGGCTCGAGCTGCGGGGTGGCGGCTCCCGCCACCAGCGCGGCGACGACCGCCGCGGTGGTGTTGGCCACCGGATCGAGCGCCGCGAGCGCCCAGAACCCCACGGCCGACAGGACCGCGCTCGCCAGCAGGACGGGTGCCTGCCGGGTGCGGTCGATGACCCGCCCCAGTACCGGGCCGGCCACGGCCAGGCTCACCGCGTAGACCCCGTTCAGCATGCCCGCCAGCTGGTAGTCCCCGTCGTGCGCGCGCACCGCTGTCAGGATGGCGAGTGGCGCCATACCCGTGGGGAGCCGTCCGATCAGGGACCCAGAGAGCAGGCGCGGGACGTGGCGGGACCTCAGGACCTCGAGTGCCGGGCGCGGCGAGGCCTTCGCCCGAGTCTCGCCCCCGCTCACGACGCTTCCTGCTGCGGGACGCGGGCGGTGGTGAGCGCCTCGTCGAGCGACTCCACGACCGGTGCGCCGGTCCGGGCGAGGTCCTGGGCCGTGTGCAGCCCGCTCGCGTAGAGCACACAGCGCGCCCCCACATGGGCGGCGGCACGGGCATCGTCGACGCTGTCCCCGATGACCAGGCACCGGGAACCGTCCACCCCGATGGTGCGCAGGTGCTCCCGCAAGCTCTGCCGTTTCCCCTCGGTGTTGGTGCCGCGCTGGCCCTCGACCCGGGTGAAGTGCGGTTCGATGCCGAAATCCCGGACCAGGGGGAGCAACCGGTGGTGGGGGTACATGGACAGCAGGGACTGGCTCAGGCCGGCCCGTGCGGTCTGCTCCAGGGCGTGGTGGGCCCCCTCGTCCAGGGTGAGGGAGGAGCGTCGTCGGAGGTAGGCGGTGTGGAACGCCTCGGCCAGGGAGGCGTGCTCGCTCTCGCTCAGCGCCCGGCCCGCCAGACGCTCGTAGAAGACCGGTATGGGCTGGGTGTGCACGCGCCGGTACAGGTCGGCGGTCACGGGCGGCATGCCGAGGGCCGCGAACGCTTCGATCGTGGACTCGATCAGGACGGGGGCGTCCGCGAACAGGGTGCCGTTCCAGTCCCAGACGATGTGGTGTGTTCGGGGGGTGTCGTGCACGAACCTCTCCTCGGCATGGGGTAGCAGCAGTGGGTATTTTTCAGATCTATGTCTGATTTGTCCTAGAAGGCGTCCGGTTGGCGGGACTCCTCGCGGGAGGGCAGACCCCGCGGATCCCCGGGGAGAACCGGGCGGTGTCGCGTAACACCGTAGGAAGGAAACCCGTCGCACCCCAGGTCCGTCCGGGCAACCTGTCGCCAGAACGTCAGAAAGATGGGATCGTAGGTTCCGTGCGGTGGGCCGACGGCCATACCGGCCGGAACCCGGGATGGCGCCGGCTCCCACCGGCCGTGGTCCCGCGTCTCCCGGCGCACCCCGACCGTCGGGTCAGACCGCAGCGGCGGTCCCGACCAGAACCACCGTGGTCACCACCTCGGAGAGCGCCCCCAGGACGTCGCCGGTGACGCCGCCCAACCGGCGCAGGGCGTGCCACAGCACCGCCCCCGCGACCGCCAGACCCGCCACGACGGCCAACGCGCACCCGAGAGCGAACCCCGGTCCCACAACCGTGCCAAGGGACGCCACGGCCAGCGTCGCCACGGTCGCTACCGCCGCGCCCCGCACCGGGACCGTGCCCGCCACCATCACTCCGAGTCCCTCGGGACGCGCCGCCGGAACCCGGGGAGTGCACGCCCACGTGACCGCCAAACGTCCGGTGAGCACCGCCAGAAGGACACTGACGGCACCAGCGGGGGGAGACGCCCCGGCAACCTGACCAAGCGCCAGCGTCTGGACGAGAACGACCGTCACCAACGTGACCACCCCGAACGGGCCGATGTCGGACCGTTTCATCACGTCCAGCGCCTCACCGGCGGGGCGGGCGCTGCCCAACCCGTCGGCGAGGTCGGCCACCCCGTCCAGGTGAAGCCCCCGGGTGAGCAGTGCCAGACACCCCACCACGAGGGCGGCCGACAACGGTGCCGACAGTCCGGCACCCACAGCCGCCAGCAGGAGCGCCGCGGCGACCGCGCCGAGCACCGCCCCCGCGGCAGGGGCCAGCACCATGGCCCAGCCGGCCACTCCCCGGTCGACGCGTCGGACCCGCACCGGGATGACCGTGAACGTGCCCAGTGCCATCCGCAGCCCGTCCGCGCTGTCGCGGAACGCCTCCCGGAGCCCGTTCACGGCAGCTCCGAGATGCGTCCCACCGCGGTCAGGACCACGTCCTCCGACTCCGCCGCGAGGCGTTGGTTGACCCGCCCCAGGTAGTCGCGGAACATACCGCCGCTGGCGGTGGGGGGTACCACTCCCGACCCCACCTCGTTGGTCACCGCGATCGCGTAGGCGCCGCAGCGCCGCCACGCCTCCACCAGTTCGTCGATCCTGGCCCGCAGCTCTTCCTCGGCCCCCACGGGCGGCTGCTCGTCCCACATGCCGCAGGCGTCCAGCACACCGGCGAGCCACGTCCCAACGCAGTCGAGGAGGACCGCGCCACTGGCCCGCCGGAGTACCGCCGCCACGTCCAGAGTCTCCTCGGTGCGCCACCACCAGGGGCGGCGCGCCCGGTGCGCCTCGACCCGTTCCCGCCAGGCGTCGTCCCCGTCCGCGGTGGGGCCGGTCGCGATATAGGTGACCTCGGGCTCCGCGAGCAGGCGGCGTTCCGCCTCAGCGGACTTGCCGGAACGGGCACCTCCGGTGACGAGCGCGCGGTGCGGGCCGCGGATCCGGGACGGCGGCCACGCGGCCGGGGGGCACGGCAGCTCCTGGCCGTCCGAGGGGGCGAAGGTCCCCCACAACCGGGCCCGCCGTTCGAACTCGGCGGGGGAGTGGAGCCGGTGGTCACCGCCGAGCGCCGCCACCGCGGTCGTCGTTCCCACGACACCGGCGCGGCGCAGCGCCCCCACGCTGCGCGGTGACTCCACGACGTCCACCAGGGCGAGGTCGACCTGTTGCGGTGGCGGGACGGGCGCGTGCCCCCCGGCCGTGGTGGGCGGATCCGCCGGAGCCTCCGGACAGGCGTAGAGCAGGCTCTCCCCGCCCGGTCCCTCCACCCGGGTTCCGTACGGCGTCGTTGTCACCGTGTAGCCCGCGGGGACCTGGCCGGCGGTGAGCGTTCCCGCACCGGGAGCGCGCAGGGTGAACGCGCCGTCCACCGTCACCCGCGCCGGGAGGCGACGGTTGTCGGTGGCGCGGTTGCACGAGGCGCAGGGGCAGTTGGGGGCGGGCCATCCGGCCGGGCCGGACGTCCCGGAGAGTCGTATTCGCACGTAAGCCAGTTAACAACATAGATGGTTGCTTTCGCCGTTACGCTCGACACATTCGGCCAGCGAAGGCAACCGTAGTGGAAAGGCGGGACGGCGTGGCGTGGAGTTGGCGTTGTGAGACGGCTGAGGGAGAAGCGCTCACCGACGAGTGGTTCTCGGAGGAGGCGTTCTCCTCGCGCGGTGACGCGGAGACGTGGCTCGGAGAGAACTGGCAGGAGATCGCGGCAGCCGGGGCGGAACGCGCGATCCTGGTCGACGGGGAACGGGACGTGTACTCGATGAGTCTCAGCGACCCTCTCTGACGACCGGACCGCGGAGGCCGGCGGCGCGCGGGGGTCGCTGTGGACCGCCCGTCAACGCCGGTTTCCCACCGGAAGGACGTGCTGGCTCACCGCCGGTATGGGCACCGGCGGCCCCGGCGCTGCCACCCGCTCTCCAGCGGCCGGGCCGTTGCCAACCGTGGCCCGGCCGGTTCACCCGCGTTTGGGTACGGGAGTGTCACCCACGCTCACCCGGGGTTTGGGGAGCCGGAGCTTGCGGATCTGCAGCTGACGCATCGCGGCATACATGCCGACCCCGCGCAGGCCGTCCTCGCCGGGAAGGTGTTGGCGGGCGTCCTTCTTGATCCTGTTCCCGACGTAGATCCCCTCGGTCACGATCCCCACCATCATCAACGGCCAGACGATGTAGGTGACCGCCAGCTGGAGTTCCGGAACGGGGAGGAACAGCAGGACGATTATGGCCAGCGAGAAGTAGAGGAAGAACTCACTGATGCTGCGCCGCGAGTCGACGACGTCTCGCGCGTAGGCGCGCACCGGGCCGTGGTCCTGCGGACGGAAGTGTCGTTCCTCCCCCCGCGCGCCACCACCACCGCCGCCGCGCGCGGCGGAACGCTGGCCGCCACGCCCGCGGCGCTCCTGTTCGCGCCGTGCCCGGTAGTGCTGGTAGGCCTCCCGGCGTGTTTTCGGGGCGCGCAACGGTCGGCGCAGGTCCTGCTCGGCCTCTTTGCGCTTGGGGGTGGGCTCCCCTTTCTTCGGGGTGTAGCCCTTGGCGGACTCGGCGGCACTGGCCCCGGCACTGTTGGAGCCGGCGGCAGCCGGTTCGTTGGCGGAAGAAGTAACGCGACGTCGGAACACGTCTCTCAGGATAGAGGCTGTTGCCGCATCAGGGTTCATGGCGACGACTCGCCATAGCACGTAGGGTGGATGCAGCGCCCGCCGGGAACAGCCGATTACGGACCGAGAAGGGGACGGCCACGCCGATGAGCGTGTTTCAGCGACTTTCCATGGTTTTCAAGTCCAAGGCCAACAAAGCCCTGGACTCCGTCGAGGATCCGAGGGAGAGCCTCGACTACTCGTATCAGAAGCAACTGGAGCTTCTGCAGAAGGTCCGGCGGGGTGTGGCGGACGTCGCCACCTCCCGTAAACGGGTCGAGATGCAGATCCAGCAGCTGGAACAGCAGTCGGACAAACTGCAGAACCAGAGTCGGCAGGCTCTTCAGCAGGAGCGGGAGGACCTCGCCCGCGAGGCGCTCACCCGCCGCTCCGGACTGCAGTCCCAGATGGACGACCTGCGCCAGCAGCACGAACAGTTGCAGGGCGAAGAACAGAAGTTGAGTCTGGCCGCGCAACGGCTGCAGGCCAAGGTCGACTCCTTCCGCACCCGTAAGGAGACGATCAAGGCCAACTACACCGCCGCCCAGGCACAGACGCAGATCAGCGAGGCGTTCTCCGGAATCTCCGAGGAGATGGGCGACGTCGGCATGGCGGTGCAGCGGGCCGAGGACAAGACCTCGGACATGCAGGCGCGGGCCGGTGCGGTGGACGAACTCCTGGAGTCCGGTGCGTTGGACGATGTGACCGGTTCCTCCTCGAAGGACGACATCCAGTCCGAGCTCGACAACATGGCCAGTAGCAGCGGCGTCGAACTGGAGCTCGAGCAGATGAAGCGCGAGGTGGGCCAGGGCAGCGGTGATTCCACCCCGCAGCTCGAGAACGGTGGTTCCGGCTCCGCCCAGACGCAGAGCAGTTCCCGCTCGCACCGTCAAGGGGAGGACACATGATCGTCCGCATCATGGGGGAGGGCCAGGTCGACCTCTCCGATGCCGACCTCGACCTGCTCAACGACGTGGACCGCACGTTGGAGCAGGCGATCGAGGCGGGCAACGAGTCGGACTTTCGTCAGGCGCTCCACGAACTCCTGGACAAGGTGCGCAGTGACGGGAAGCCGCTGCCGCCGGAGTCCCTGGAGCCCTCACAGTTCATCCTGCCGCACGCGGACGCCAGCATGGAGGAGGTCCGTGCCATGCTCGGGGACGAGGGGCTGATCCCCGACCTCGCGTGACGGCCGCCCTCGACAGGGGGAACCACCACCCGTGCGGGCGCGCCGCTCCGGGAACGGCTGAGCAGAGGACGACAGGCCACGGCTCGTCTTACGGAATTCCAACCTGACCGGACTAGACTGCAGTGAGTCCGTTCAGTAACGGAACCGTTCGCTGAAAGGCGGAACGCCGTGGCAGGTTCCAAGTTCATTCCCGACCGTGGGCTGACAGTCCGTATGGTGGCGACGATGGCCCTGCTGGGCGTCGTCTACGTGGCGTTCGTCGTCCTGCTGGTCCTCGTCGGCGTGCCGTGGTACCTGGTCGCCGGACTCGTCGCGGTGTTCGCGGTGATCCAGTACTTCTCCTCGGACAAGGTCGCGGTGTACTCGATGGGGGCCCGGGAGGTCACCCCGGAGCAGGCGCCCGAGCTGCACGCCGTGGTGGACCGGCTGTGCGCGATGGCCGACATGCCCAAACCCAGGGTCGCCGTCGCGGAAACGGACGTGCCCAACGCGTTCGCCACCGGACACAACGAGAAGAACACGGTGGTGTGCGCGACCACCGGCCTCATGCGCCGGCTGGAGAAGGGCGAGCTGGAGGCGGTGCTGGCCCACGAACTGTCCCATGTCGCCCACCGGGACGTGATGGTGATGACCATCGCCGGCTTCCTCGGGATCGTGGCGGGCTTCCTCACCCAGATAGCGCTGCGTTTCGCGCTGTTCTCCGGCGGGGGCCGTGGACGTGACCAGAACAACCCCGCCCTGATCGCGCTGGCGGTCGTGGTGATCAGTGCCGTGGTGTGGGCGGTCAGTTTCGTGCTGACCCGCGTCCTGTCGCGGTACCGGGAACTCTCGGCCGACCGCGCCGCCGCCTACCTGACCGGGCAACCCTCGACGCTCGGCAGCGCCCTGACCAAGATCACGGGCGACATGGCGCGGATTCCGAGCAAGGACCTGCGCCAGGTGGAACCGTTCAACGCCTTCTTCTTCACCCCGGCGTTCTCCAAGAAGGGGTTCAGCCTCAGTCAGCTGTTCGCCACCCACCCCCCGGTCGAGCAGCGCCTCGCCCAGCTCGGCGAGATCTCCCGCAACCTTGGCACCGGAGCGTAACCCCGGGAGGGGCATCGCCCTTCCGTGACGAGAGCGAGACGAGTATCGGCATGAGTTTCCTGCGTGCCCTGCTGGGCCGTTCCAAACCGGCCAAACCCGATCTGGACCAGTTGTTCAGCCTGCCGTCGGCGGCCGTGACCCTGCGCGCCGCGACAGGGTTCGTCCCCACCGGCGTGGGGTCCGTGGCGTTCCGTCCGACCGAAGGACGGGCCTTCGCCGACGTCGAGCAGGACATCACCGAGCTGCTCAACACGGGAAGTGGACCGGCCACCGAACCTGTGTCGGATGAGTACGGTTACACCTGGCTGGTGCTCCGGGGCGGCAATCCGGAGACGGGCGACATCAGTGACCTGGTCACCGACATCCACGCGGTCAACTCCTCGCTGGAACAGGCCGGGTTCGGCCCGTCCCTGCTGTGCTCCCTGGTGGCGTTCGCCGACGACAGGGGGCGCAAGGTCGCCCTGGTGTACCTCTACAAGCGCGGCACCTTCTACCCGTTCGTCCCGGCCGGAGGGCAGCGCAGGGACAACGCGCTCGAGCTGCAGATCGAGGCGACCGTGGGCAACGACGTTCCGCTGGAGAAGGACAAGTCCCGGTGGTTCCCGGTGTACGGGGCCCCCGGACTGTAGCGGGTTGCCTCGTCGCGTCGTTGGGAAGGGATACGTTCCCACCGGGAGGATGTGTCCGTGGGCGGTTACCCCCCGCACGACGTGAGGAAGCCCTATGACCGACGCGGTTGTCCCGGAACCAACCGAGGCGTGCCACCGGTTGAGCTACGGGACGTATATCGAGGCGGTGGGAGCGGAGACCCGAAGGCTCGCCGGGATGGTGGAGGGCGCCGACCTCACCGTCACCGTGCCGACGTGTCCGGAGTGGAGCCTGGGCGAGTTGCTGCGGCATGTGGGCCGGGCGCACCGCTGGTTCGCCGCCCTGGTCGAACAGCGCAGTACCCGGATGCTGGAGGTGAACGCTCCGGCTCCGGAGACGTTCGAGGCCTATCCGGCGTGGTTGGCGGAGGGTGCGGAGGTGATGGAGTCGGCGTTCCGGGGAGCCGATCCGGAGACCCCGGTGTGGAGTTGGAGCAGTGACAACCACGCCCGCTTCTGGCCGCGCCGCGCGCTGCACGAGACGGCGGTCCACCGGGCCGACGCGGAACTGGCGCTGGGGAACCCGCTCCGGAGGAGTATCAGTACGGAGTCGACGCCATCGACGAGTTCTTCGGGATCATCGCCGTTGTGCACGAGTACAAGGGAGTCCCGACGGGGCCGGAGACCCCGGGGGTGCTGGCGCTGTCGGCCACCGACAGTGACGTGCACTGGCGCGTCGACCTCGGCACGGACGGTTTCACCACGAGGCACGCCACCGCTGACGAGCCCGCGGACTCGACGCTCGCCGGGCCGCCGGGGGAACTGGCGCTGGTGGTCGCCCGGCGGCTTTCGCTCGAGAACGGTCACAGCCGCGTGCTGACGGGTAACCGGGAACCGTGGGAACGGTGGTTGGACACGCTCGTCTTCTAGGAGCGCTGCCATACGTTTATTTCGTGAAGCGGAAAATAAATCTCGTAAAGTGGATAAATTTTCCGCAGAGGGCTGGTCGCGGCGGGTGCCTGCGGGCAGACTGGAACCGTGCGTATCGTTATTGCCCCAGACAAGTTCGCCGGAACCCTCTCCGCGGTCGAGGCCGCCGAGGCGCTCGCCCAGGGATGGCACGAGACCGACCCCGACGCGGACATCGAGCGCGTTCCCCTGTCCGACGGTGGCCCCGGTTTCGTCGAAGTGCTGCACACCGCCCTGGGTGGGAAGCGCGTGTCCGTAACCGTGACCGGGCCCCAGGGAAACCCGGTGGACGCCGAGTACCTTCTCGTGTCCGACACCGCCACCGCCTACATCGAGAGTGCCCAGGCGTGCGGGCTGCACCTGGTGCCCGCCACACAGCGAAACCCGGAACACGCGACCAGTTACGGCGTGGGGGAGCTGATCTCCCATGCCGTCTCCGAAGGCGCCGAGACCGCCGTCGTGGGGCTCGGAGGCAGCGCGACCAACGACGGCGGCGCGGGGATGCTCGCCGCGCTCGGCGCCGCCCCGAGTGACCTCCTGGCCCACGGGGGATCGCCCCTCGCCGCACTCACCGGTCCCGTGAACCTGGCCCCGGCCCGTGCCGCCACCGCCGGTGTGCGGCTGGTCGCCGCCACGGACGTGGACAACCCCCTCGTCGGCGACAGCGGGGCGTCGGCCGTCTTCGGCCCGCAGAAGGGAGCGGACGAGGAGCAGGTGCGGCGCCTGGAAACGGCGCTCTCCACCTTCGCCGACGCCGTCACGGTGGGAGGTGAGTTCCGCAACACTCCAGGAGCGGGCGCGGCGGGCGGCCTGGGCTATGCTCTCCTGCTTCTCGACGGAAGTGTGGAGTCGGGGGTGCAGCGGGTACTGGAAGCGGTGGGACTCGCCGAACGGGTGGCGTCGGCCGACCTGGTCCTCACTGGGGAGGGGTCGTTCGACTCCCAGTCGCTGCGGGGCAAGCTCCCCCACGGTGTCGCCACCACGGCCGCGAAGCGAGGAACCGCGTGCGCGGTGGTGGCCGGGGTGGTGGACGTGGCCCCACACGAGGCGCGGGCGGCTGGCATCACGTCGACGTACTCCCTGGTGGAGTCCGCCGGTTCGGTGGAGGCCGCGCTCGAACAGCCGGCCGCCGAGCTGCGTACGCTTGCGGCGACGGTAGCCCGTCGTCACTCAACGGCCTAACCTGGAGGCAGTACCAGCGCGCGTGCCCGCCATTGGCAGGAATGCACAACCGAGCCTCGGCGTTGAGGCGGCCGAGGAGCAACCAGGTCGCCGTGGCGGCCGCCACGCCTGTTTTGGAGGAACTAGCAGATGACGGTTCAGAGCGAGGCCACCGCGCAAGGGGTCATCCTGACTGACGAGGCTTCGAGCAAGATCAAGGGTCTGCTCGACCAGGAGGGCAGGGACGATCTTCGTCTTCGTGTCGCTGTCCAGCCGGGCGGCTGCTCGGGACTGCGGTACCAGCTCTTCTTCGACGAGCGTGAGCTCGACGGCGACGTGGTGGCCGATTTCGGTGGCGTCGAGGTCGTTACCGACCGGATGAGCGCGCCCTACCTGATCGGTGCCACGATCGACTTCGTCGACACCATCGAGAAGCAGGGCTTCACCATCGACAACCCCAACGCGACCGGCTCCTGCGCCTGCGGCGACTCCTTCAACTGAGGAGCCCCGAGCACCGGCCCGTGCGAGTGCGTGTCGCACGGGCCGGTGCTGTGTTCGCCCGGATGCGCAGGGTCAGGAACATAGGGAATTCGAGGGGGCCTTCCGGAGCCGGCGAAGGACGCTGGGTACTCTTGGGGCTTGTCTTGTCTCCCCGATACAAGGAGCCCTACAGAGTGCGCATCGCTGTAACCGGATCTATCGCTACCGATCACCTGATGTCCTTCGGCGGGCGGTTCTCCGAGCAGATCATCGCTGACCAGCTCGAGCAGATCTCCCTGTCGTTCCTGGTGGACGAGTTGGACGTCCGGCGCGGTGGGGTTGCGCCTAACATCTCCTTCGCCATGGCACGGCTGGGTGCGCGTCCCCTCCTCGTGGGCGGGGCCGGTGCCGACTTCGACGGGTACAAGTCCTACCTGGAAAGCCATGGAGTGGACGCCTCCGGCGTGCGGATCTCCGAGAGGAAGCACACCGCTCGCTTCGTCTGCACGACCGACCTCGACCAGAACCAGATCGCCTCGTTCTACCCCGGTGCCATGGCCGAGGCCAGTGACATCGAGCTCGCGTCACTGACCGCGCAGCACGGGATCGAGCTGGTCCTGATCGGCGCCAACGACCCCAAGGCGATGGTGCAGCACAGTAAGGAGTGCCGGGAGCGCGGTATCCCCTTCGCCGCCGACCCCTCCCAACAGCTGGCCCTGCTGGAAGGGCCGGACGTCCGCCAGCTCATCGAGGGCGCCACCTACCTGTTCACCAACGAGTACGAGAAGGCGCTCGCCGAGCAGAAGAGCGGGTGGAGCGAAGAGGAGATCCTGGACCGGGTCGGTATGCGGATCACCACGCTCGGCGCCAAGGGCGTCGAGATCGCGCGCAAGGGTGAGCCGCCGGTGCACGTTCCCTCCGCCGCGGTGACCTCCATCGGCGAGCCCACCGGTGTGGGAGACGCCTTCCGGGCCGGTTTCCTCACCGCCCTGGGATGGGGCCTCAGCCTGGAGCGCTCCGCCCAGGTGGGGAACGCCACCGCCGTGCACTGCCTGGAGGCCGATGGGCCCCAGGAGTACACGCTGACGAAGGAGAGCCTGCTCAGGAAGCTCACCGACTCCTACGGCGAGGAGAGCGCTCGCGAGGCCGAGGCCTTCCTGTGACACCGGGTTGAGCTACCCGTGTCGTGCCCGTCGGGAGTGTTCCCGACGGGCACACGTGTGTTCGGGCCACCCGTGGAGAACGCGTACAGTGGGAGCGCGACCCACGCGCCGCGGCACCCGGCGGTGTTACACGCCCGCGGTGCCAGCGGCGTGATCCCGCCCCGGCGCGCTGAGATGCGCGCCGGGTTCAGATACGCCAACGCCGCCACGGTGGGGGTCTCTGTGGCGGTACGGGAGCGGTCGTGTCCGTGGGACGGACGCGACCGGGTTGCTGTGTGGCACCTCCGAGACCTAGGCGAGCCTTACCTCGGACTCTCTTGATGAAAACAGACGGAGGACGTGAATGCGCTACACCGGACCTAAGGTGCGGTTGTCCCGGCGCGCCGGTACCCCGCTGACCCGTAAGGCGGTCAGCTACTTCGAGAAGCGGCCCTACCCGCCGGGCGAGCACGGCCGCCGGGTTCGTCGCTCGAGCAGCGACTACGCGGTGCGCCAGGCAGAGAAGCAGAAGCTGCGCTGGTACTACGACCTGTCGGAGAAGCAGCTCGCCCGGGTGTACGAGAGCGCCCGCAAGCGTTCCGGCCGTACCGGCGAGGAGATGATCGCCGAGCTGGAAATGCGGCTCGTGTCGGTCGTGCTGCGCTCGGGGCTGGCTCCCTCGATCTACGCGGCCCGGCAGTACGTGAACCACGGTCACATCACCGTGGACGGCCAGAAAGTGGACATTCCCTCGTTCCAGGTCAAGCCGGGGCAGATCGTCAGCGTTCGGGAGAAGTCCAAGAAGCTGGTCCCGTTCGTCGAGGCTGCCGAGGGTGTGCACGCTGACGAGCGCACTGCGGGCTACCTCGCCGTGAGCCACTCGGACCTGCGGGTGGCGGTCGTCGACCGCCCGTCGCGCGAGCAGGTGCCGATTCCCTTCGACGAGCAGCTCGTCGTCGAGTACTACGCGCGGTAACAACCGGACAGCCCGGATACACGGGACCGCGCACCCGCCGGGTGCGCGGTCCCGTTGTTGTCCCGGACTCAGTACATGCGCCGGACGTGAAAGGCGCTACCATGGTCCAGCGGGTGTTCGGCGACGAACTCCTGCATCTTCATCCGGCACCAGGAAGGAATGTCGGTCCTGGCCGCCGGATCGTCGGCGGTAACGGCGACGAGCGAGCCGATGGGGACCTCGCGGATCCTCTCGGCGAGCATGATGACGGGAACGGGGCATTTCCGTCCGATCGCTTCGATCGTTACCAGCGGCTGGTCGGACACGGGCTCCTCCTCGTGGGTTCGGTTCACCCCCGATCCCTACCCGTCCTGGTGGCTAACCGGTACCCGGTTAAAGAGGACGTGAAGGCAGCGGTACTCTCGCCTTAGCCCGTCTCTACAGGCGGGCCGGGGTGGCAGAAACGCGAGTGCCAGCCGCCGTGCGCCGAGTAACACGCTGGTTTACGCATGTCCGTGAGCAGCACGGCGGGTGAGTCGCGATATGTTGCCCCTTGACGAGCTTGGGATACACGACCGCCCGCGTTGGACGCGGGCATCATCGCTGGGAAGGCAATCCGTGAGTCCGACCCGCCTTAGGAATCGGCGCCCCGCGCTGCGCCGATGGGCACCGCGCGGCGTAGCGTTG
This sequence comes from Haloactinospora alba, assembly GCF_006717075.1. Classification (NCBI taxonomy): domain Bacteria; kingdom Bacillati; phylum Actinomycetota; class Actinomycetes; order Streptosporangiales; family Nocardiopsidaceae; genus Haloactinospora; species Haloactinospora alba. Next base: position 2,137,356 of record NZ_VFQC01000001.1, on the reverse strand, counting down.
GCCGCGTTGGGCATGGCCGCGACCGGCTGCGCCTCGAACGAGTTCACCCGGCTGGGCGTGCCGGAGCCGATCACTGAGCAGGCAGAGCGCGTGCTCACGCTCTGGCAGGGCTCGTGGGTGGCGGCGTTCGCGGTCGGCATCCTGGTGTGGGGGCTGACCATCTGGTCGGTCATCTTCCACCGCAAGCGCTCCGAGCAGCTGCCGCCGCAGGTGCGCTACAACATGCCCATCGAGGCGCTCTACACCGTGCTGCCGATCGTTATCATTTCTGTCCTTTTCTACTTCACCGCGCGCGACCAGACCTACCTGCTGGAGACCGACGAACCAGCCGACGTCAACGTCGAGGTGGTCGCTTTCCAGTGGAGCTGGCAGTTCAACTACCTGGACGAGCCCAAGAGCGAGGCAGGTGACGGTGCCGAGCCGGAGACCCGGTTCTCCACCGTGGGAACCCCCGACGACCTGCCGACCCTCGTTCTCCCCGAGGGAGAGGTCGTGCACTTCGACCTGACCTCACCGGACGTCATCCACTCGTTCTGGGTACCCGAGTTCGCGTTCAAGATGGACGTGATCCCGGGCAAGGACAACGAGTTCCAGGTGAAGATCAACGAGGGCACTGAGGGTGTCTACCGTGGCCGCTGCGCAGAGCTCTGCGGCGTCGACCACAGTGAGATGCTGTTCGACGTCAAGGTCGTGGACTCCGAGGAGTACGACGCGTGGGTCGAGGAGCAGGAGGCTCAGGCCCAGAACGGCTCCGAACAGCAGGAGACCCCGACCGAGCAGCAGGATGAGGAAGCGGACGCTGCGGCTACCCGCGACGAGGCCGAGGAGGCTGGCGACTGATGACGACAGTGACTCCGTCCAGCGTTGCGACTCCCGCACCCACGACCACCCGTAAAGGGTCGATCATCGTCGACTGGCTGACGTCGACCGACCACAAGACGATCGGGTACATGTACCTGATCACCTCGTTCGGGTTCTTCGTCTTCGCCGGTCTGCTGGCGCTGCTGATCCGCGCCGAGCTGCTGTGGCCGGGCCTGCAGGTGGTGACCAACGAACAGTTCAACCAGCTGTTCACCATGCACGGCACCATCATGCTGCTGTTGTTCGCCACACCGCTGTTCGTCGGGTTCGCCAACATCATCATGCCGTTGCACATCGGTGCTCCGGACGTGGCGTTCCCCCGGATGAACATCTTCGGCTACTACCTGTTCCTGTTCGGCGGCCTGATCGTCGTCGGCGGATTCCTCACCCCCGGTGGCGCCGCCAGCTTCGGCTGGTTCGCCTACACCCCGCTCTCGGACGCGGTCCGGTCGCCGGGCATCGGAGGCGACCTGTGGATCCTGGGACTGGTGGTCAGCGGTCTGGGAACGATCCTCGCCGCGGTCAACTTCATCACCACCGGGCTGGTCATGCGCGCGCCCGGGATGACGATGTTCAGGATGTCGATCTTCTCGTGGAACACGCTGCTGACCAGCGTGCTCGTGCTGATCGCGTTCCCCGTGCTGACAGCCGCCCTGGTGGCGCTGGGAGCGGACCGGATGATCGGCACCCACGTCTACGACGCGGAACACGGCGGCGCCATCCTCTGGCAGCACCTGTTCTGGTTCTTCGGGCACCCCGAGGTGTACATCATCGCGTTGCCGTTCTTCGGCATCGTCACCGAGATCCTCCCGGTGTTCAGCCGCAAACCGATCTTCGGCTACAAGAGCCTGGTGGGAGCGACCATCGCGATCACCGGACTCTCCGTCACGGTGTGGGCGCACCACATGTTCCCGACCGGGGCCGTGCTGCTGCCGTTCTTCTCCTTCATGAGCTTCCTCATCGCCGTTCCCACCGGTGTGAAGTTCTTCAACTGGATCGGCACGATGTGGCGCGGCCAGCTGGTGTTCAGCACCCCCATGCTGTTCGTCGTCGGCTTCCTGGTGACGTTCCTGTTCGGTGGACTCACCGGTGTGCTGCTGGCCTCCCCGCCCATCGACTTCCACGTCACCGACAGCTACTTCGTCGTGGCCCACTTCCACTACGTCGTGTTCGGCACCGTGGTCTTCGCGATGTTCGCCGGGTTCTACTTCTGGTGGCCCAAGTTCACCGGGAAGCTACTGAACGAGACGCTGGGCAAGATCCACTTCTGGCTGCTCTTCTTCGGGTTCCACGGCACGTTCCTGGTGCAGCACTGGCTGGGCGCTGAGGGCTTCCCGCGGCGGTACGCCGACTACCACCCCGCCGACGGTTTCACCACGCTGAACATGATCTCCTCGATCAGCGCGTTCGTCCTGGGCGCTTCCACCCTGGTGTTCTTCTGGAACATGTGGATCACCCACAAGAACGCGGCCAAGGTCACCGTGGACGACCCGTGGGAGTACGGGTGCTCGCTGGAGTGGGCGACGTCGTGCCCGCCACCGCGGCACAACTTCACCTCGCTGCCGCGTATCCGTTCCGAACGCCCCGCGTTCGACCTGCACCATCCGCACGCTGCGGCTCCCGGCGCGGCGCCGGAACCGTCGAGCGCGACCTAGGAGGCGAGTCCGAGCATGAAGATGCAGGCATACATGTTTATGGGTGTCTCGACCTTCTTCGGTCTGGTCGCGGCACTGTACGCCTACTGGGCGTGGGTCTCCGAAGGAAGCGTCGAATGGACCGGGACGGTCGCGCTGATCGTCGCGATCGCCTTCGGGTGGATGGTCGGTTTCTGGATCTGGCAGTCGGCACGCCGTAGCGAACACCACCACGGTCCTCCGCCAGAGGAGCGACTCGACGGGGAGATCGCCGAGAACGCCGGAGACTACGGCTTCTTCAGCCCGCACAGCTGGTGGCCGCTGTTCGTCGCCATGGCGGTCGCGTTCACCGCCGTCGGGGTGGCGATCGGCTGGTGGATGGTGTTCATCGGCGGTTTCGCACTGATGCTGACCGTCATCGGCTGGGTCTTCGAGTACTACCGCCACGAGTTCGAGCACTAGGCCGCACGCCGCGGCTGACCTTCGCCCTACCCCGGTTCCCTTCCGGCCCGTGAGCCATCCGGAAGGGAACCGGGGTATTCTTTTGGTGCGGGCTTTCCCCCAATAATGCTTGTTGTTGTAGCCCGCGAACGTGCCGCTGGTTTGTCAGGAACTGTCCCGATTCGGGGCGCGTCCCAGCGGGTGTAGAGCAACGTGGGTCGAGCTGGATGCTGGAGGACCAGGCGTGAAGGACAGCGCATTCCCAACGGCGCACCGCCGTGCGGGTGCGGGGCTGGCGGTGTTAGCCCTCGGCCTCACCGCCGCATGCTCCGGTTCCGGTTCCGAAGGTGCTGACACCGCGGGCGCGGAGGGGGGAAGCGACCCGGTCACGGTCAAGGTCCTTCCTGAGGACGGTGGTTCCGAAGTCCGTCCCGACGTCCCCGTCACGGTCCAGGCGGACGGGGGAAGCATCACCGACGTACAGGTGGAGCAGAGCGGCGGAGCCGACACCGGGGACGGGTCCGACTCCGCCGTCGACGAGGTCACCGGGCAGCTGAACGACGACAAGACCGAGTGGGTCAGCGAGTGGAACCTGAAGCCCGGTGCGGACGTCACGGTGACCGCCACCGCCGAGAACGAGGACGGTGAGGAGAGCGAGGCCGTCAGCGAGTTCAGCACCGTGCCGGCGCCCCAGGGGCAGCGGCTGGAGCTGGTGTCCAACTTCCCGACCAGCGGCGAGACCGTGGGTGTGGGAATGCCGGTCATCGTCAACTTCGACCTTCCGGTGGAGAACAAGAAGCAGGTGGAGAACTCCATCGAGGTGTCCGCTGACGAGCCGACCCAGGGTGCCTGGAACTGGTTCGGCGATGACATGGCCGTGTTCCGGCCCAAGGAGTACTGGCCCTCCGGAACGGAGGTGACCGTGGACATGCACCTGGCCGGGACCGAGGCCAGCGAGGGGGTCCACGGCATCGAGAACCACCGGCTCAACTTCGAGGTGGGGCGGAAGCAGGTCAGCACCATCGACAGCGACTCCCACCAGATGACGGTGGAGCGCGACGGTGAGCAGATCCAGAAGTTCCCGGTCAGCATCGGCAAGGCCAACGTGGAGAAGTACACCACCACCAGCGGTACGCACCTGACGATGAACAAACGCCGTGAGCTGACGATGGACTCCTCCACGACCGGGGTCCCCGTCGACAGTCCCGAGGGCTACAAGCTCGACGTGGAGTACGCGGTGCGCTTCTCCAACAGTGGCGAGTTCACCCACGCGGCCCCGTGGAACAGCGCGGCACTGGGCGAGGAGAACACGAGCCACGGCTGCCCCAACATGTCCACCGAGGACGCCAAGTGGTTCTACGAGAACAGCTACCAGGGTGACCCGCTCGTTGTGGAGGGGACCGACCGCGAGCTCGAGGTGGACAACGGCTGGGGCTACTGGCAGCGCTCGTGGGACCAGTGGCTGGAGAACAGCGCGACGGGCGAGCCCGACAGGACCGACGAGGAGGGGACCCCCGGCTCGGTGCACACCACCGACGAGTAGCGGGTCCGGGAATCCCGTTCCCGCGAAGAGCCCCCGACAGCGACACCGGAGAATTCCCTCCTCCGGCCGGGTGACCCCCACGAGCGGCCGCGGAGCCCCTCCCGGCTCGCGGCCTTCCCCGCTCCCGCCCTGCCGGCGCGTCCATCCGGGCGCGCCGGCAGGGTTCTCCCGGCCGTTCCCCCGAAGCCCGGCAGCGTCCCCACCGCGGGGCGGCGGACGCTGCCGGGGCCTTCCAGGCAGCTGCGACGGCTTCCCGCAGCGCCGACGGCGCGCGACCCCCACACCCCGCCGGCTCCGCCTGACACGTCCGGGACAGCCCCGTGCCCCGGCCGGGCGGCGGGAAGACCCGAGCGGGCCTCCGCGGACGCACCGCGTGCCACCGTTCCTCTCGGATGATCGGCGTGTTCTGCCCGCCGGCTGCCGGTGGGGCGCACCCGTCCGGCTCCGGGGCCGGACTCCGATTCCCGTGTGCGCCCATCAGTGGCACGGAGAGGAGATGGGGACACAGTGGCCGATGGTGTGAGGGGGTCGGACGACAGTCGGGGCTGTGGCCCGTCACGGAGTCGGCGCGCGTGGCCGTGGGGCCCACCGGCTGGTCCCGGGAGGGTTCGCCCGGGGCTCGGGGGAGACACAGTAAGGCCCGGCCGCCCGGTGCCGTGCGGAGGTGTTCCGCGCGAACCGGAGGGCCGGGCCGAGTGCCGAGCGCCGTGTCAGTGGCTGGCTGCGGTCTCCTCCTCCGAGGAGCCCCCTTCGCCGTGGCCGTGGTGGGCGCTGTGCGGCTCGACTCCCTCGAAGGAAACGTTGTCCTTCGTGTACCAGTGGGCCAGCGCACGACGGAGCCGTCCCTTGAGGCCGCGGGCGGCCGGGGACTCGACACCGTTCTCGTCCACCGTGGGAGCCGGGGCGGGTGCCTCCTTCTTGCTCTGCAGCACGCTGACCGTGTCCGCGGAGGACTCCCGGTGCACCTCGACGAACTCCCCGCTGGGGAGCTGCTGGATGTTGCCGCTCTCGTAACCGTGCTCCAGAGTCTCACGGTCCCGGAGCTGCAGCCCCAGACAGATGCGTTTCGTGACGATGAACCCGATGATCGGCCCCGCGATGACGAAGATCCGGAAGAACCACGTCGTCGCGTACAGGCTGATGGAGAACGTCTCGGCGAGCACGTCGTTGGCGCCCGCCAACCACAGCAGGCCGTAGAAGACCATGCCGGCCACGCCGAGGCCCGTGCGGACCGGGGCGTTGCGCGGGCGGTCGGCCACGTTGTGGTGACGCTTGTCGCCGCTGATCCACTGCTCCACGAACGGCCACAGCAGCAGAGCGCCGAAGATGGCGCCGGGGATGACGAGCCCCGGGACCAGGACACCGGTCGGTACCGCGTACCCGGCGATGCTGAAGTCGAACCAGTTCGGGAAGATCCGGAGCGACCCCTCCATGAAGCCCATGTACCAGTCGGGCTGCAGGCCCGATGTGATGGATGTCGGGGTGAACGGCCCGAACAGGTGGATCGGGTTGATCTGCACGAACGCGCTGAGACCGGTGACAATGGCGAACACGAAGAAGAAGAATCCTCCGGCCTTGATGGCGAAGCCGGGGAACATCGGTGTCCCGACGACTTTCTTCTCCGTTCGCCCCTGCCCCGGATACTGGGTGTGCTTCTGGTGCCACAGGATGAATATGTGGGCGACGATCAGCGCCAGCAGGATCCCCGGGATGAGCAGGATGTGCAGCATGTACAGCCGCGGGATGATGTCCTCGCCCGGGAACTGCCCCCCGAAGAGGAACATCATCACGTAGGTGCCGATGACCGGGATCGCCAGGATCACACCCTGCAGGATCCGCACACCCATGCCGGACGGGAGGTCGTCGGGAAGCGAGTAACCGAAGAGTCCCTCCACGATGGCGAGCATGAAGATCACGACGCCGATGATCCAGTTGATCTCGCGGGGCTTGCGGAACGCGCCGGTGAAGAAGACCCGGAGCATGTGTGTCACCAGGGCTGCGACGAAGATCAGCGCCGCCCAGTGGTGGATCTGCCGCATGAGGAACCCGCCGCGTACATCGAAGTCGATGTAGAGCGTCGAGGCGTAGGCCTCGCTCATGTGGACGCCGTGCATGCGCTCGTAGGAGCCCTCGTAGACGGTCTCCGACATGCTCGGGTTGAACCACAGGGTCAGAAAGACCCCGGTGACGAGCAGGATGATGAACGAGTACAGCGCGATCTCGCCCAGCATGAACGACCAGTGGTTCGGGAAGACCTTGCGCAGGTTCTTCTCCCCGAGCTTCGCCAAATGGAACCGGTCGTCGATGTAGTTACCGACATTGCGCAGCCCTTTGGGCGGCTGGGAGCTCGTACTCACCGGCTACTCACCCCTCTCCGCGTCCCAGAAGGTCGGTCCGACCGCAGTGTCGAAGTCACCGTCGGCGACCAGGTATCCCTCGTCATCCACCGAGAGCGGTAGCTGGGGTAGAGGGCGGTGCGCTGGTCCGAAAACGACCTCGGCGGCGTTGGCGGCATCGAACGTCGACTGGTGGCACGGGCACAGAATCCGGTGGGTATCCCGCTCGTACAGCGCGGCGGGACAGCCCACATGGGTGCAGATCTTGGAGTAGGCGACGATCCCGTCCTGGGTCCAGTCGAGTCGTTTGCCGTTCTCCTCCTTCATCCGTTCGCCCCAGGAGTCCTGGGGCATCCGGATCAGCAGGACCACGGCCTTCGCCTTCTCGTCCAGGCTCAGGCCCTCCGGGTGCTCCTCGGTGGGTTCGGCGTAGGGCAGGGCGGTGATCATCCCGCCGGGCTCGTTCGCCAGGTCCTCGGCCCGGATCCACTGGTCGTCGCCCTCTCCGGTGCCGCCCTCCACGACCATGCGCATGCCCTTCCGCCACATGGTGTGTTTGAGCTTGTCGCCGGGAAGCGGGCCGGTGTCCCGAAGCAGCACCAGGGGCGCCAGCCCCAACGGCAGCATCGCGGCCAGCATCGTACGGCGCATGAGGGGGCGCTTGGTCAGTCCGCTCTCGTTCGCGCCCTTCATGAAGAAGTCACCGAACGAACTCTTCTCCTCGGCGGGCGAGGGAAGCTCGTCGTACGGTGAGGAGACCTCGTAGTGCGGCATGACCTTGCGTGCCCACACGGTCATGCCGGCCCCGATCGCGAACAGTGCGACGGTGAGAGTCCCCCCCAACGCCATGTTGGAGTACTGGCCGGTCTGGGGGTTGGCGATGGCCGGTTCCCCCTCCGCGTTCGGCGGGAAGGCGAAATAAGCCACGAAGAATCCGATCCCGGCGAGGAACGCGAGGACGAACCACAGTGCGGCCACCTTCTCGCCGCGACGCTGCACCTCCTCCGAGTGCTTCTGCGTCTCCTCGGCCGGATACGCCCCCTCGTGCTCGGGGTGCTGATCCTCCTCGGCGGCGATGATCGCGTCGTCATCAGCGGACGACGGGGTGCCGATGACCCGGTCGCGGTCCTCGGCACCTCCATTGTCGTGGTTGGTGTTGTTATCAGTCATGGGCTCGCTGCTTCGCGGTGATCCAGATCGCGCACGCCACGATCAGGCTGAGGCCGACGGTCCAGCCGATGAAGCCCTCGGCGACCTGACCGACCCGGTTCAGGGCGAAGACACCACCCGCGTCCGGCTCGGCCTGCAGCTCCTTCACATAGGCGATCAGATCCTGTTTCTCATCCGGTGTGATACTCGCGTCGTTGAACACGGGCATTTGGCTGGGGCCAGTGATCATCGCCTCGTAGAGCTGGCGCGGCGAGGCCTCGTGGATCTCCGGCGCGTAGTTGCCGCCGGTGAGGGCACCGCCGCCACCCGACCAGCTGTGGCAGTGCGCGCAGTTGGTCAGGTACAGCTTCATCCCCGACTCGGTGTCCTCCGCACCGGAGACGTAGCTCTCCTTGGCCTCGTCGTACTCCTCCTTGGCGGCCTCGTACTCCTCCTCGTCGGAGAAGTCGGCGCGTTGGGGAGCACTGCCGGGAACCCCCTGGGGTACCTCCGGCCCGCTGCCGCCTTCCTGCTTGTAGTAGGCGATCAGGTCGTTGATCTCTTCCTGGGAGAACACCGGGGCCTTGCGCGGCATCTGCGTGTCGGGGTCGGTCGAGGGCATACGCCCGGTGCTTACCTGGAAGTCGATCGCGGCGCCGCCAACATCGGTGAGCGCAGGGGCGTCGTCGGTACCGGAGAAGTCGGTTCCGTGGCAGCTCGCACAGCTCTTGTTGTAGATCTCCTTGCCCCTGGCGACGTCGGGCTGTTCCCGGTCGTCGCTCGTGCTTTCCGCGGCAAGAGTCTGCGCTTCCGCGGTTCCCGGGTCGGGGGCCAGGAAGGCGTAGCCCGCCCCGAAGAACGCGAGCGCGATGAGGACGACGACATACCCCGCTAGGGGATGCCGCCGCCGCGCGTTAATCCATTTCACGGTTTCCCCGTTTCGGGTTACTGGATGAAGTAGATGGATGCGAACAAAGCGACCCAGACCACGTCCACGAAGTGCCAGTAGTAGGACACGACGATGGCACTGGTGGCCTGTTGGTGGGTGAAGCGCTTCGCGGCGTACGTCCGTCCCAGCATGAGCAGGAACGCGATGAGACCACCGATGACGTGGAGGCCGTGGAAGCCCGTGGTGAGGTAGAACATCGAGCCGTAGGCGCTGGACTGCAGAGTCAGCCCCTCGTGCACGAGTTCGCGGTACTCGTTCGCCTGCCCGAGTACGAAGACCAGGCCCATCAGGAACGAGATGATGAACCACATCCGGAGCTTGCCCACGTCACCGCGCTCGGCGGCCCAAACACCCGCCTGCGCAGTGAAGCTGGAGGCCACGAGGATGATGGTGAAGACCAGGGCGTAGCCGACGTTCAAGTCGGTGGCCGGCCACGGTCCCAGCTCGGGGTCTCCCACCGTCACTGATCGGATGGTGAAGTACATCGCGAACAGCGCCGCAAAGAACATGAGTTCGTTGGACAACCACACGATGGTGCCAACGCTCACCAGGTCAGGTCGTTTGGCCGCACCATGCACTGGTGTCGGTTGAGCTTCTTGGTTCGCGGTTACTGTCGCCACGGCAGCATTATTGCGGTATCTGGCGACGAGTGCTGCACGACCCCCCGTAACGTGCCCGATCGCCGATGGCGTCGGCTCCGCTACCGCCCCCACCGTACCGCTGATGCGTGGCCACTGGTGCGTCCTTGGTGGCATCCTAGGGGAATGCGCATTCTCATTTACAGCGACAAGCCGGCTGTGCGCGAGCAGGTGCGTCTCGCCATCGGGCGCAGGCCCGCCGCTGACGTCCCCAAGGTCGAGTTCCTGGAGTGCGCCACCGCTCCCGCCGTGCACAAGCGACTGCACGACCCGGACACCGCTGTCGACGTCGCCATTTTCGACGGCGAGTCCGCCCCGGCAGGAGGCATGGGCGTCTGCCGGGAGGTCAAGGACGAGGTGTTCCGGTGCCCGCCGGTGCTGTTGCTCATCGGTAGGCGGGACGACGGGTGGCTCGCCACGTGGTCACGCGCGGACAGGGTCGTCAGCCACCCCATAGACCCGGTGGCGTTGGCCGAGGCGCTGGCGGAGCTCATGCGTGGCCGTGCCGCCGAGCTCTCCGCGCAGCAGAACTGACAGCCGGGATGGGAGCCACGTGAGACCACAAGACCGGACCTGGCCCGAACTGATCACGTCCCTGCTGGACGGTGTGTCGCTGTCGGCGGCGGACACGGAATGGGCCATGCGCGAGATCATGACAGGGTCCGTGTCCGACGCCCAGATCGCCGGGTTCGCCATCGCGCTGCGTGCGAAGGGCGCCAGCGTCGCGGAGGTCACCGGCCTGTCCCAGGGCATGCTGGACCACGCCGTGCGGCTCGATGTCCCGGGGCGCACGGTGGACATCGTGGGCACCGGCGGGGACCGGGCGCACACCGTCAACATCTCGACGATGGCCGCCATCGTCGCTGCCGCGGCGGGCTGCCAGGTCGTCAAACACGGCAACCGTGCGGCCTCCTCCTCCTGCGGAACGGCTGACGTCCTGGAGCGGCTCGGCGTTGTCATCGACCTCCCTCCGGAGCAGACGCGGCAGGTGGCCGAGACGACCGGAATCACGTTCTGTTTCGCGCCGCTCTTCCACCCCTCGCTGCGGTACGCGGCCAAACCGCGTCGCGAACTCGGGGTGCCCACGGTCTTCAACTTCCTCGGGCCGCTGACGAACCCCGCGCGTCCGACAGCCGGAGCCGTCGGGGTTTTCGACCGGGAGATGTGCGAGACCATCGCGGGAGTGTTCGCCCAACGGAACGCCTCCGCGCTGGTGTTCCGCGGTGACGACGGGTTGGACGAGCTGACCACGACCACCACGTCCCGGGTCTGGCGCGTCTGCGGGGGCGAGATCCAGGAACGGGAGTTCGACCCCGCAGACCTCGGAATCGAGCGTTGCGACCCGGAGGCGCTGCGTGGCGGGGACGTCGAGTTCAACGCCGGTGTCCTGCGCGCGGTGCTTTCCGGCGAGCGGGGCCCGGTTCGGGAGGCCGTGCTACTGAACGCGGCCGCGACGATCGCGGCCGCCGACGAGGACCAGAACGGTTCCGCGGGCCTCGTCGAGCTGCTGCGTTCGGGATACGAGAGGGCGGCATCCGCCGTGGACAGCGGCGCGGCGACGGCGACACTGGAGGACTGGATCGCCGCCAGCCAGCAGTTCGCCAAGCGCGCGGGCGTGTGAGGGACGCACCCGGTCCTCGCGCGGTGTCGCGGGTCCGGTGGGCCCGGAAACCGCCGTGTTCCACCGGACCGGTGCTGAGCGCGACCCGAGGGCTATGTCCCCAGGGAGAACGCCGCGTCCAGGTCGTGCTGGGAGTACGTGTGGAACGCGATGTGCGTGTCGGAGGAGCGCACCCCGGTGGTCTTGTTCACCCGGCCCGGGATGACCTCGGCGAGTTCCTCGTGTCCGGCCACCCGAACTATCGCGATCAGGTCGACGTCTCCTGTCACGGAGTACACCTCGCTGACGCCGTCGATGTCGGCGACGGTCTCCGCCACCTCCGAGATACGGTCGACGTCGGTCTTGATCATGACGATGGCAGTGATCACGAGCTCTCCTGCGAAATCGTGGCGTGCGGACACCGGCTGTCTAGTGCACGTCGGACAGGCGCCTGCCGGACCGCCAGCGTATGCGGTAGATGACGGCTCCGCCGAGCAGACCGGCGATGAAGCCGTACACGTGCGCGGCGTAGGCTACACCCGAATCCTCGGCTCCGGGAAAGAGCGCGACACTGATGTACAGGAAGTACTGGAGCACGAAGTAGCTGAGCACCAGTACCCACCCCGGCAGACGGATTGGCAGCACGAAGAAGATCAGTGTGGTGACGCGGCTGCGGAACTGCACGGCGAGATAGGCCCCGAGCACGCCGGAGATCGCGCCGGAGGCCCCCAGCATCGGGGACGCGGAGCCGGGCTGTGTGAAGGCGAAGGCGTACGTCGCCAGAACCCCCGAAGCCGCGTAGAGAACGGCGTAGCGTGTTCGTCCCAGCCGGTCCTCGACCACGGGACCGAACACGAACAGGTACACCATGTTGCTCAGCAGGTGGACGACGTCGCCGTGCAGGAACATGGCGGTGGCGGGGGAGAGCCACACCACCTTGGTGACGTCGGAGCCCGGGCAGGAGGAGACGGCGGACAGCTGTTCCCCGGCCAGGAGCTCAGTGGGAATGACCGCCCACCGCAACAGGTAGCTTTCCAGCGCACACGCCCGTACCTGCAGGTCGACCCCGTACCAGGTCGCCAATAACGACAACGGCGAGAGAAGGTAGACGAGAACGTTCGCGGTGATGAGCAGGTAGCTGACCGCCGGAACCCGTCGTACCGGGTAGTCGTCACTGAGTGGGATGCCCGCCATGCCGCCAGTCTGTCAGGTCGCGGTATCTCTCCGCGCTGGTGACAGGGCACGTCCAGAATCCCTCGATCTCCACGATCCGCAGGTCCGGGGCGTCCAGCCACGCCAGTACCCGTTCCGTCTCCGCGGCGCTGGCGCGCGGGACCGGGCCGACGCCGGGCGGCACCGTCTCCGCGGTACGTACCAGGGAGTCAGTGAACGCCTGCGGATCGCGCCCCGGTTCCAGTACGCCACTGCCCGCCAGGCGGCCGTGGCGGACGACGTGTGTCTCCCAGCCCGATGCCGCGGGACGTGCCACGACCAGGTGGGGGATCCGGGCGAGCGCCGCCAGCCGTTGTGTCCGGGCGGCCGCCGAGAGGAAGGCGCTGAGCTGGTCGCGTGCGGTGGCAGCCTCCTCGAAGCGGAGGTCGGCGGAGAGCTCCGAGATGCGGGCGAACAGGGTCTCGACCACCGGAGCAGGGTCGGTGAACAGTGCCTCGCGCGCGGCCGCGGCACGCGTCGCGTAGTCCTCCGGTTCCTCGCGGGCGGCCTGGCAGGCGCTGCGTCGCAGGCGGAGAACGGGGTGCAGCATATCCCGGACGCTTTCCGCCTCGCGTGTGGAGCTGAACGGCCCGATGCACGGACCGCCGTCGTTCTGGGACGTCCGCACGATCGTCAGCCGGGGGCGCTCCTCCTCCGTCAGCGTGAGCCACGCTGTCCGTTCCGGCGCGCGGGAGCGGCGGTTGTAGGGCGGTTTGCGTTCGGCGATGAGACGCAGCTCCCGCACGTCAGCCTCCAGCGCCGTGGCGCAGGGGATCGGGACGACCCTCTCGACGCGGGGGATCATCTCGCGGATCCGGCCCCGGGTCTCCCCGGCGGTGAAGTAGGACCGCACACGGGTGCGCACGTCCGAGCTCTTGCCCACGTACAGGGTGTCTCCCGCGGCGTCGACGAAGACGTAGACCCCGGGGCCGTGCGGGACGTCCCGGGCGAGGTGGCGCTTGCTCCGCTGCGCCTGGGTCGGTTTGGGGCCGAACCGGCGCAGCTCTTCCAGTGTGTCGATCCCCAACGGCCCCAGACGTTCGAACAGCCCGTGCAGTACCCCGACCGTGGCGCGCGCGTCCTCCAGCGCGCGGTGGACGGGCTGTTCCGTCACGCCGAAGAACGAGGCGAGCGTCGTGAGCTTGTGGTTGCTGACCTCGTGCCGGGGGAGGGTGTGGCGCGCGATCCGCAACGTGTCCACCACGGTGGGGCGGGGCCAGCGATGGTTGTGCTCGGCACAGGCGGCGGTGAGGAACCGCACGTCGAACGGGGCGTTGTGGGCCACCAGCACCGTGTCCCCGTCCAGCTCCGCGAACTCCAGGAACTCGGGAAGCACCGTCTCCAGGGGAGGGGCGGAGGCCACCATGGCGTTGGTGATTCCGGTGAGCATGGTGACGTTCGGGGATACAGGGGTACGCGGGTTGGTGAGTGTGGTGAACTCCCCCAGGACCTCCCCGCCCCGTACCTTCACCGCACCGATCTCGGTGATCCCCGCCTCCCGCGGGCGGGTGCCGGTGGTCTCCAGGTCCACCACGACGAAGGTGACGTGCGAAAGCGGCGTGCCGAGGTCGTAAAGAGAGGTTTGGACGTGAGGTTGCGACTGCGTCACCCCGTCAGGGTAAACGCCACCCGCCCCCCGGACCTCGGGCCCCGGCCATGGAAAGATGGCCCGGACCTTGCGTGTAGCCAGCGCCTAAGGTCGGTAGAGGAAGTAAGGAGGACATAGTTGTGAGTGTCTCGGTACCGTCCGATACCCAGCGTTGGAGATGCGTGCAGTGCGGGAACCTGACCCGGTTCGACGTGACGCGTACTGTACGTTCGTGTGATTACCTGCACTTCGATCTTTCCGGCGCGAGTAGGACCGAGGAGCACGAGATCCTGAACGAGACTGTTGAGCAGGTGCGGTGCCGCTGGTGTGACACGGTCGACTCGGTGGAGATCGTCGACCGTCCCGCCGCGGAGGAGCTCGTCGCCGCCGAGAACGGTGCGGAGCGGGAATGAGCTCCGGCGATGACCCGGAGGGCGCGGCCTCTTCCTCACGTGAGGAGGGGGCCGCGTCCCCCGACTCCCTGTCCCGGCCGCTGCCGGAGAGAGTGCGCAGCAGGGTTGTCGAGTACGGGTCGGATGTCCTGGGCTCCCTGCCGAGTTCGGAGGTTCCCGCCGCCCTGCGGCGGGTGGCCAAGTTCGAGCCGCGGCGCCGGGCACGACTGGCGGGTCCGCAGATCGCCGCCCAACTGGAGAGCGACTCCAGCTTCCGTTCCCGCGTGGCCCAGCAGGTGGAACGGTTCTGGCCGGAACTCGTGACACGGCTGCGCGAGGGGGAGGTTCCTCCCGCCGCTGATCCGGTTGCGGTGGCTGCCGCTGCCTATGTCGTTCGGCCGCGCGGGTGGGCCGCGGTCGTGGAGCGCGTCCACGACGAGCTGGAGCGTCAGGAGAGCGCGAAGGAGGCCGCGGAGGCGGAGGACACGATCGCCGACCTCAGGCGTCAGCTGGAGGAGAGCAAAACCCAGCACCGGGAGGAGACCAACCGGCTGCGTGGCGAGTTGCGCGAACAGCGTCGGACGATCGCCGACCTCAGGCGGAAGATGCACAGTCAGCGGCAACGTGTGCGGGAGGCGGAGGAGAGGGCCGAACAGGCGACCGCACGCGCGCAGGAACGCAGCACGGAGGCGGAGAACCACGCCAACGCCGTGGATGCGGAGAACCGTCGGTTGCGTAACCGGGTCGCCGCCGCCGAGGAGCAGGTGGAGAACGCCCGGCGGGCCGCGCGGGCGGGGCGCAGCGCGGATGACGCGCGGCTGCGCGTGCTTCTGGACGTGTTACTGGAATCCGCGCACGGGTTGCGGCGGGAACTCGCGCTTCCCAGCTCCATCGACACCCCGGCGGATCTGATGGCCAGGGAACAGCCACAGCCCGAACCCGAACGTCGCAGCCACGGGCGCCCCGACGACGACCCGGGGGTCGTGGACGACCTGCTGGCGCTGCCGCGTGTCCACCTGCTGGTGGACGGCTACAACGTCACCAAGACGGGGTATCCCGCCCTTCCGCTGGCGGACCAGCGGCTGCGGCTCGTCTCCTCGCTGGAAGGCATCACGAGCCAGACGAAAGCAGAGATCACCTGCGTCTTCGACGGCGCGGACGTGGACCCCCAGCCGGCGCGGTCGACGGCGCGCCGGATCCGGTTGCTGTTCAGCGACCCGGAGGAGACCGCCGACGACCTGATCATCCGCCTCGTCCGGGGCGAGCCCACGGGCCGCCCCCTGGCCGTGGTGACCTCGGACCACGAGATCGTTCTCGCCGTCCGCCGGGAGGGGGCGCGCACGGTGCCCTCCGCGCTGTTCCTGCGGTGGCTGACGGAGCGCGGGTAACGCACAATCCGCACGATCCCGGCGTGCTGGGCGTTATGGATGTGTCTCCCTGGTTGAGGTGAGGGTGGCGGTCCGCTACGTTTTTCCCGGAGCATTCCCGCCTGCCTGTCCCGGAGCAGGCTTCTCCTCCACCCCCGTTGCGGGCGCCGATGTCCCGTCTGCGCATGTGGATTCTTAACCAGAAGGAGCGTGTACCGCCATGGCGAGTAGTGGTGGTCGGCGTACGGCGCACCGGTTCGCCGCCGGCATCGGAGCCGTTGCGGCCGGCAGTCTGATCGTGCCGTCCGGAGTCGCCCACGCCGATCCGGACCCCTCCCAGGAGGAGGTCGAGGACCGGATCGACGAGCTCAACGACGAGGCGGGACGTCTCGTCGACGAGTACAACCAGGCGAAAGAGGACTACGACGCGGCGAAGAAGAAGGCCGACGAACTCGAGGACGACGTCGGCGACGAGCAGGACCGCTACGAGGAACTGCAGGACAAGGTAGCCGAGTTCGCCAGCGCCGCTTACAAGTCCACTGAGCTCGATGCGACGAGCACAGTGCTCTCGGTGGAGGAACCGGACGACCTTCTCGACCAGTCGGCCGACCTCGGGTACCTCTCGGAGAGCCAGAAGAAGGAGCTCGACGACTTCAGCGAGTCCTCGGAACGGCTGTTCAAACTCAAGGAGGAAGCGGACAGCGCCCTGGAGGACGCCAAGGACAAGAAAGAGGAGATCGAGGACAAGAAGGACGAGGTCGAGGACAAGATCGACGAGCAGGAGTCCCTGCTCGAGGAGTTCCCCGACGCCGACCCGGCCGGTGAGGGCGACACCGAGGGGGGCAGCTACGAGGGGAGCGCCTCCGGTGACGCGCGCACCGCCCTCGACTTCGCCTACGCCCAGATCGGTAAGCCCTACGTGTACGGCGGTGCCGGACCGGACGGTTACGACTGCTCCGGCCTGACCATGCGCGCGTGGGAGGCCGCCGGGGTCGACCTGCCGCGGACGACCTACACGCAGGCCGAGGTCGGTAACCGTGTCTCCCGTGGCCAGCTGCAACCGGGCGACCTGGTCTTCTTCGACGGGTTGGGCCACATGGGCATGTACGCCGGAAACGACCAGATGGTGCACGCTCCGCGTACGGGCAAGAACGTCCAGGTGGTCTCCATGGCGGGTCACTGGGACAGTAAGTTCCAGTTCGGGGTCCGTCCGTAGAACCCCCGATCCCGCGGGTCTTCCTGCCGCCTGGACACCGCGTGTTCGGGCAGCAGTGTTATTTCCGGATATTCCGTAGATTAAGGTAAAAAGTAACGAAATAGTTGAGAGGGGAGCGCACGATACAGTAGGGTTCCCCGCCGAGCGGCGCCGTCGTTCTCGCCGTCACCAGGACGGCACGGCCCGTTCCCGCCGAACTCCGCACATGTCCCCGCAACCCCCTGGTGCGGAGGCCGGGCCCCTGAGCACAACCCCTGACCACGTGTCGCCAGAGAGGCCCCCTCGACACCGGTTGCGCGTACCGGCAGGCGGACCATTGGGAGAAAGGTGTGCCACCACCATGGACGACCACCATGAACGTGGCTCGTATCGTCGTCACCTCGCGGCCGTCGGTTTCGTCGCGGTTGGTGCCCTGCTGATGTCCACGGGCACCGCCCAGGCGGACCCGTCGCTCGACGAGGTCAAGGACGAGGTCGAGCAGCTTGAGGAGGATTACGCCAGCCTGGCCGACGAGTACAACCAGGCCAAGGAAGAGCATGACGCCGCCCAGGAGAAACTCGAGGACATCGAGTCCAAGCAGGAGGACGCCCAGGAAGAGCTGGACACGATGCAGGAGGACGTGCGGACCCTGGCCAACGCCGCCTACAGCGGCGTGGACTACACGTCGCCGGCCTACCTGATCAGCTCGGACGGCCCCCAGGACGCGCTGGAGCAGGCATCCGACCTCGGCTACCTCTCCGAGAACCAGCAGGAGAACCTGCGGAGCTACCTGGAGAGGAAGGAAGAGCTCGACGACCTCAAGTCCGAAGCGGAGGAGACCGAGGAAGAGGCGAAGGAGAAGCTCGACGAGGCCGAGTCCGCCAAGGAGGACGCCGAGGAGAAGCTCGAGGAGAAGGAGGACCTGCTCGACGAGCTGACCGCCGAACAGCAGGAAGAGGTCGGCGGCGGGTCCGGTAACTCCTCGTCCGCCTCCTACACCGGCTCGGCCTCCGGCGACGCTGGAGCGGCACTGGACTTCGCCTACGCCCAGATCGGGGACAGCTACCAACTGGGCGCCAACGGCCCCGACGTGTGGGACTGCTCCAGCCTGACCCAGCACGCCTGGAAGCAGGCCGGAGTGAACCTGCCCCGCACCACCTACGACCAGATCAACGCTGGGCAGAGCGTCTCCTGGAGCGAGAAGCAGCCCGGTGACCTCCTCTTCTTCTACGACGGTCCCTCGCACGTGGGGATCTACGCCGGGGACGGCAAGATGGTGCACGCCTCCAACCCGGAGAAGCCCGTCCAGGAGGTCCAGCTGGACGGCTACTACGAGCGGAACCAGACCGGCGTCGTACGCCCCTGACACCCGACGCGCGGGGCCGAGCACACCGGAGCGCCAACCGGTCCTAGACTCGGCCCCGTGCCGTCCACACTGATCGTCACCAACGACTTCCCACCCCGAACCGGCGGAATCCAGGAGTTCGTGCACGAACTCGCACTGCGCCGACCGCCCGGCTCGGTGGTGGTCTACTGCTCCACTCCCACCTCCGCCACACGGGGCGACCCGCGGGTGCACGACACGGGTGAGCCGTTCCCCGTGATCCGGGAGAACACATCCGTGCTGCTCCCCACCCCCCGTGTTCTGCGCCGCGCGCAGCGCATCGCCTCGCTGGAAGGCTGCGATTCGGTGCTGTTCGGCGCTGCGGCGCCCCTCGGCCTGTTGGCCGGCGGGCTGCGCCGGTCGGGGGTGGAGCGCGTCGTCGCGCTCACACACGGACACGAAGCCGGATGGTCGCTCCTGCCCGGAGCCCGGCAGGCGCTGCGCCGTATCGCCGACGAGTGCGACACCGTGACCTACCTGGGCGAGTACACCCGCAGGAGGCTGGCCCGCGCCGTCTCCCCGGACGCCGCCGCGCGGATGCGCCAGCTCGCGCCGGGCGTGGACACCGACCGGTTCCACCCCCGGTCGGGGGGAGAACGGATCCGCCAGCGGCACGGACTCACCGGTCGGCGCGTCGCCGTGTGTATCTCCCGGCTGGTGGCCCGCAAGGGCCAGGACACTCTCATCCGGGCGTGGCCCCGGGTGCGCGCGGAGATCCCCGACGCTGCCCTGCTCATCGTGGGAGACGGCCCCTACCGCGCGCGGCTGCGCTCACTGGCGCGGGAACTGGGGGTGCAGGACTGCGTCCACTTCGCGGGAACCGCGAGCCACCAGGAACTCCCCGCCTACTACGCCGCGGGTGACGTGTTCGCCATGCCGTGCCGTAGCCGCAACGGCGGGCTGGATATCGAGGGTCTGGGCATGGTGTACCTGGAGGCGTCGGCGAGCGGGCTTCCCGTGGTCGCCGGTAACTCCGGCGGCGCTCCGGACGCTGTCCTCGACGGCGAGACCGGCAGGGTCGTGGACGGGGACCGGCCGGGCCCCACAGCGCGCGCGCTGGTCCGGCTGCTGGGCGATCCCGAAACCGCCGACGGGATGGGAGAGCGCGGCCGGGCGTGGGTCGAACGAGAGTGGAGCTGGGAGGCGACAGCCCGGCGCTTGGCGGACCTGCTCGACTGAGGAGTTGTCGGGGCCCCACCCCCGCCCCGCCGTCCGGTCGACGGCGGGGCGGGTAGGCGGCTAGGCGTACATCGCCTCGATCTCGTCGCTGTACTGCTTGGCCACCACGTGGCGCTTCACCTTCAGTGAGGCGGTCATCTCGCCGCCCTCCTCCGAGAAGTCCCGGGGGAGGATCGTGAACTTGCGCACCGACTCGGCGCGGGAGACCGCCGCGTTGGCGTCGTCGATGGCTTCCTGGACAGTGGCGAGGAGGTCGGGGTCGTTGACCATGTCCGGGATGTCACCGGTCTTGCCGTGCTTCTGGCGCCAGAACTCGTAGGCCTCCGGGTCGATCGTCACCAGGGCGGAGACGAAGTTGCGGCCGTCGCCGAGCACCATGCACTGGCTGACGATCGCGTGGCCGCATATCCGGTCCTCCAGTACCGCCGGGGGGATGTTCTTCCCGCCTGCGGTGACGATCATCTCCTTCTTCCGGCCGGTGATGCTGAGGTAGCCGTCCTCGTCCAGGGACCCGAGATCACCGGTCCGGTAGAAGCCGTCCTCGTCGAAGGCCTCCTTGGTGGCCTTCTCGTTGTTCCAGTACCCGCGCATCACGTGGTCGCCCTTGCACAGCACCTCGCCGTCGTCGGCGATCCGGACGGTCACACCGGGGAAGGGAGCGCCGACCGTGCCGATCTTGTTCTCCTGCGGCGAGTTGACGGCGGTGGGGGCGGAGGTCTCCGTGAGGCCGTAGCCCTCGATGATGGTCAGTCCCACACCGCGGAAGAAGTGGCCGAGGCGGTCGCCCAGGGCCGAGCCGCCGGACACGGCGTGGCTGGCCTGTCCTCCGACCGCGGAGAGGATCTTCCCGTAGACGAGTTTGGCGAAGACCGCGTGCTTGACACGCAGCCCGAGTGGGACCCGGCCGGAGCTCATCGCCCGGCTGTAGGCGACCGCGGTGTCGGCCGCGGCCTTGAATATCTTCCCTCGCCCCTCTGAGACGGCCTTCTGCTCGGCTTTGTTGTACACCTTCTCGAAGACGCGGGGGACGGCGAGCAGGAAGGTGGGTTTGTACACCGCGAGCGTGTCGATGAGTTCGGGGCCGGTGGTCGGGAAGTGGCCGAGCACCGTGCGGGACTCGATACAACCGATCTGGATGATGCGGGCGAACGAGTGCGCCAGGGGGAGGAACAGCAGGGTGGACCTGCCCTGGACGCTGAAGAGCTCCTCCAGCGGTCCGTACATCGTTGTGTTGTAGATGGTGAACAACAGGTTGCGGTGTGTGAGCTCGCACCCCTTGGGGCGGCCGGTCGTTCCCGAGGTGTAGATGAGGGTGGCGAGGTCGTTCACGTCTCCGGCCGTGCGCCGCTCCCGCAGGGTGGAGTCCTCAACCTCGGAACCGGACTCGTTGAACTCCCGCAGTCCTGCGCCTTCGATCTCCCATATGTGGCCCAGCTCCGGGAGGCTCTCCCACACCGAACGCACGCGTTCCGCGTGCTCCGGTTTCTCGACGAACACGGCCCTGCTCCCGGAGTCGCTGAGGATCCATTCGATCTGGTCCGCGGACGAGGACTCGTAGATGGGGACGGTGACCGCGCCGGCCGACCAGATCGCGTAATCGATGACGGTCCATTCGTAGCGGGTCCGCGACATCAGGCCGACCCGGTCGCCGTGTTCGATACCGAGCGCGATCAGGGCTTTGGCCGTGCGTGCCACGTCGTCGCCGAACTCCCGCCACGTCACGTCGTGCCACTGGCCGGACTCCTGGCGCCGGAGCGCGACAGAGTCGGGTTCCTCAACCACGCGTGCGAAGACGGTGTCCGGCAGATGCGCGTCGGAGGATATCTCGGCTCTCACGGGGCGGCTGTACTCGCGCACGATGTTCGCTCCTGGGTATGAGGTGTAGACGAGGGGACGTGATGACGCTAACAACTTTCCTTACTCGCGGGTAGGATACCGAGCGGTTCGGTATGAGATGGTGACCGGTGGTTGACACGCGGGAGGGCCGCGGCCGGTACCGATATCCTCGTTCCCAGGGCGGCGGGCGCCGCGTCCAGCACTGTCCAGCCGAGGCGACGGGAGATCAGGACCATGGTAGACGAGGATCGCCAGACCGACGGGTCGCAGGACATCATCGACGACGCGCTGCACCTGGCGGAGGCACTGCAACGCAAGCTGGTCGTCGCGGGAATGCGCCGTTCCCCCTCCAGCCCGGCGACCAGAGCCGAGAGCAGCGGGGACGTGTGGGAGGAGGCCGTCAGACGCGAGCAGCCCGAGCAGCAGGAGCGGCCGCTGGAGCAGCTCGCCGGAATCGCGCGCACCGCGGGACCCGAGGTCGCGACCCACCTCTTCCGGGCGGGAAGCACGTTGTTCACAGCGCTGAACCAGGGATGGGGGGTGCTGGAGCGGACCCTGGAAGAGCAACGGAACCAGCGCTCGGCCTCCCCGGCCTCCGGAGAGGACCCGCCCCGGGAAGGCGGCCGGTCCCACTAGGCCCTGTTCGCCGGACGCTGTTCGCCGCGAGCGGCACCGGGCGTGCCCGCGCGGGAGGACAAGCGCCAGCCGGACAGAGCCCAGCGCCGTCTCACTCGGCGGTGCCCGACCCGGAGCCGTCGCGTTTCCGTTCGGCGCGGGCCCGTCGCTTCCTGGCGCGCCGGCTCGCCTTCCGCTCGCTACGCCGCTGAGCACGCTTCTCGCTGGTGTGCTCCTTCCTCTCCTCCCTCGCGGCGGCGGTGCGTTCGCTCTTGACCGACTGGGCGTAGCGGTCCACGTACTCCTGGCCGGACAGCTCCATCAGGGCGTACATGAGCTCGTCCGTTACCGCCCGCAGGATCTTCGGGTCCTTCTCCATTCCGTAATACCGGGAGAAGTCCAGCGGTTTCCCGAACACGACCTTGGGACGCACCCCCAGTTTGGGAACGGTGCGCCCGGGGGGCATGATCTTGTCGACGTTGATCATGGCCATCGGGATGACCGGTGCCTGCGACTCCAGGATCATCCGGGCGACGCCGGTCTTCCCCCGGTACAGTTTCCCGTCGGGGGAGCGGGTGCCCTCGGGATAGATCCCGAGTAGCTTGCCCTGGTTGAGGACCCGCAGCGCGGTGCGCAACGCGGCCTCGCTGGCCTTGCCGCCGGAGCGGTCGATGGGGAGCTGGCCGACCCCGGTGAAGAACAGGCGCGTGAACAGCCCCTTGACGCCCTTGCCCGTGAAGTAGTCCGACTTGGCCAGGAACGTGATCTTGCGGGGCAGGGGGAGCGGCCCGAAGAAGTGGTCGGAGAACGACAGGTGGTTACTGACCAGAATCGCCGGCCCCTGACGGGGGACGTTCTCCACTCCTTCCGCGCGCGGTTGCCACAGGACCGCGAGCACTGGCCCGAGGATTGCTTTGACCACCCAGTAGAACACCCGGCTTGCCTCCCCGTATCCACGAACAATCCTTGCCATCTTCGCATCGCATGGCAACGACCACCAAGTTCGGCGGGAAACCGCGGGTACGAGGCTGGCCGAGCCTCACGGCACAACGCGCGGTCCCGCACGTGTCCCGCCAGCAACCGGGAGGGAAACCGCGCGGCGGGCTTCCCCCGTGCACGTTGGGGAACGTACCGAGGAGGCAACGGCGACAGCGGCGTCGCGGTGCTCCGGCTGCGGAGCGCGGCGCGCGACCGGAAACCGGAAAATGTGGCGTCAGTCACCAGAGTCCGCTGCGCTCCGTCGCGAGCCGCACGACCATGTGGTGCCGCATCCGGCAGCACGTATCCTCACCAACAGGAGCGGCCAGTGCCGACAGTGGCCGTTCGCGGGCACACACAGCATTACGGCGACGACGACAGTGGGTAGCGGGAACACCCGCACCGGACTCCAGCGTTCGTCGGACAAACGGTCCGGTTGCGCCGTGACCACCAACCACCGCGAAGGGAGGCGGCATCGATGGTTCCGGTACGCGCCCAGCCTCCCGGCGGGCCGGGAGGCGCACCCCCTCGTGCCTCGGGCGCGCCCGGGGGCGTGAGTACCGCTGCCCCGCCACCCCCGTGGCGCTCCGCGCCCGGAGACACTCCCCGCTCCGGCGGTATCCGTGGTGCGGCCTCCCGAGCTCCGGTGGGTGCGGTGCCACCGCTCCCGCTGCCGGGACCCGCCAGCCAGCGGACCGCGTACCGGACCAGTAACCGCCGTATCCACCTACGTCAGAGCGTCGCCGGCCACGCCTACACCACCCGAAAGGAGGAGGGCGTTTCCTCTGCCTGAGGTGGAGCGGCACGCCCGAAAAGCTGATGACGGATCGTCGGGAGAACGGCCTGCCCGCGGACGCCTACACTCCACTCATCACACTTCCGCCATCCCGCGCCGACGCCATGCTCGACGCGCTGCGCCGCACTGGTATAGCCGCCTACGCGGTTCCGATCGACGTCGAGCAACCGTCGAACCGCGAGACGGACCCGGCGCAGGGGCATCCGGAGTGCGACCGTCTCTACGTCGACGCCCGGGAACAGGCGGAAGCCGAGCGGGTGCTGCACGCGGAGCTTCCCGACCTGGCCGGTACCGCGGACGGGACGTCGGTGGCCGCGGACAGGGCGGAGGGAGACGGGACCGCCACCACGGATACGCACCCTTCCGGCGGGGAGGAGTCCGGATCCGAGGAGAGCGACCCCGACGACGCCGTGTGGGCCGAGCTCGTGGCGCGGTTCTACGAGAGTGACGTCGCGGCCCACGATGCGGTCTGGCCGGACGCGGAGAACATATCCGCCTCCGGGGAGGAATCTCCGGTGGCAACGGACGAGGAGGACACGACGCCCGGGGGCGCCGACGCGGCCAGTGACACCACGTCGCGGGACACGCCCGACAGCGTTCGTGCGGAACGTGCTGCGGACGACAGCGGCGGCAGCGACGACCACTTCGTCCCGCCCCCGCCCCCGCCCTTCCCGAGAGGGGACGCCACCAGCAGGCTGGCATGGGCGGGGCTCCTCGGCGGGCCTCTGCTCCTACTCGGCTCGATGCTGCTCGGGCAGCGGCTCCCGGGCTGGCTGGCGTTCTGCTCCGTCGCCGCCTTCATCGCCGGGTTCGTGGTGCTGGTGGTCCGGATGGGTGACGGGCCGTCCGGGGACAACGGGCCGGACGACGGTGCCGTGGTGTAGCACGGGCCGCTGGCGTCGGGCACCGGAGAAGGCCGGCGGCGACGGTGTCGCCCACAGTGGGGCGCCGGCTGCGGTGCCAGCGGTACGGTTTCTCCCGGAACCGTGGACGCAGCAGAGACACGGAGCACCCTGCCGGCGAGGACACTGATTCCCATGGGCTTCCATGTTCCGTTGTGGCGCGGCATAGCTGTCTTCCGCGCGGCTTCGCTGCTGTACGCGGGCGCCCTCCTCGCGCAGAACCACGAGCTGCTTGCCCGTCCCTGGCTGGCGTGGACGGTGCTGGTCGTCATGGCCGGGTGGACCGCTCTCTCCAGCCACGTGTACGTGCGCCGCAGGTACACGGGGTGGGAGGTCCTGGCTACCGACCTCACGGTCGCGTTCGGGTGCCTGGGGGCGACCGCGTTCGCCGTCGAACCGAGCTACGTGCGGATGGCGCCCCCGCTCACCGCCACATGGTTCGCCGGAGCGGCTCTGGCCACCGCCGTGATCTGCGGGCGCCGCGGGGCGCTGGCCGTGGCGCTGGGGTACGGCGTTGTGGACGTCGCGCTGCGCGTGTCGTTGGGCACGGGGATGACCAGCGCCACGGTACGTGGTGTTGTGCTGCTCATCCTCGCCGGTTACGCCGTGGGCTACATGGCGCACTACATGTCCCAGGCGGAGCGAAAGTTCGCCCAGGCCGTCGAGATGGAGGCCAGGACAGCCGAACGCGAGCGTCTGGCCCGTTCCATACACGACTCCGTGCTGCAGGTGTTGGCGATGGTGCAGCGTCGCGGTCTCGAGATCGGAGGGGAGACGGCGGAACTGGGGCGTATGGCAGGCCAGCAGGAGGAGAAGCTGCGCAGCCTGGTCGGTATGCAGGAGCGGGAGCCTCCCACAGCCGAGGCCCCCGCTACCCCCGCCGCACGCTCGGAGCCGGAGGAAGAGGACCTGCGCTCCCTCCTGCGCGCGCACGCCTCCACCAGCGTCACGGTGTCGGCACCCGCCACGGGGGTACCGCTGCCACCGTCCCGCGCCCGGGAGGTCGACGCTGCCGTGCAGGCTGCGCTGGACAACGTCCGACGGCACTGCCCACCGGAAACCGGCGTGTGGATCCTCGCCGAGGACGAGGGGGACCGGGTGACGGTGACAGTCCGGGACGAGGGCCCCGGAACGTCCGAGGCGCGTCTGGAGGAGGCCGCAGCGCACGGGCGCCTCGGTGTCGCCCAGTCGATCCGCGGTCGCGTCCGCGACCTCGGCGGGTGGACCACGGTGACGACAGCACCCCAGGAGGGGACCGAGATCGAGATGTGCGTCCCGCGCTGACCCGGCAGCAGGGCGCCGGTCGCACCTTCCCGGAACACGCGGCCACGACTCCGGTAGCCCCGCGGTGGCTATGCCAGCGGCGGGCCCTGCCCGGGCTCCTCCTGGTAGAAGTAACGCTGCTCTGCCCACGGGTCGGCGATGTTGTGGTATCCGCGCTGTTCCCAGAAACCGCGACGGTCGGCGGTCAGGTACTCGATGGCGCGCACCCATTTCACGCTCTTCCAGCCGTACAGGTGCGGAACGACCAGCCGTACCGGATACCCGTTCTCGGGCGGCAGGCGTTCCCCGTCCCGGTGGGTGGCCAGCACGACGTTCTCGGCGAGGAAGTCGTCGATGCGCAGGTTCGCGCTGAAACCGAACTCGGCCCAGACCATGACGTGGGTCACCGAACCGTCGGGAGGAGCCAGCTCCGTCAGGTGCGCGGCGGGTGCCCCCCACCAGCGGATCCCCGGGATCGTGAATCTGGTAACGCAGTGGAAGTCGGACACGACCTCCGTACGCGGCAGTGCGTCGAACTCCGGCCAGGACCACCGGAACTCGCCGAGCGAGGCAGTGATGCCGTATACCCGGAAATCCCACTGCTGCGGGCGGAAACGGGGGACCGGACCGTAGTGCAGAACCGGCCGCTCGCGTGGCACATACTGCCCTGGTGGCAGTCGATGATCCGACAATCGAGCTCCTTCACGAACCGTCACCGCCATACTGCCAGGGACGGGAAGGCGGAACATGCATACCCCGGGTGTGCGCAGCGGTAGTCCGGGTGCGTTACAGTCGGAACCATGCAGCGTAACTTTTGGCGTTTTTATGGCTACCGGCCCAGGGAGAGGGCGGTCGCCCGCCAAGCGCTGCGCTGAAACGGACGATCTTTCCTGCCCCCGGGCCACATGGCCCGGGGGCTTTTTTTGTCCCAGAAACGTGTCCCACACCCGCGGCCCCGAACCGCGGGAAAGCTCCCGAACGCCGAAGGAACCGTGCAGATGGTCATCGTTATGGCGCCGGACGCCACCCCGGAAAACATCGACAGTCTTGTCGAACTCGTCGCCTCGGCTGGAGGCGAGGCCTACGTCACCCGCGGAGTCAGCCGCACCATCGTTGGCCTCGTGGGGGACGTCCGGCAGTTCGAGACCCTCGACCTGCGGGCCATGCCGGGAGTCAGTGACGTACTCCGTATCTCCGCCCCCTACAAGCTGGTGAGCCGGGAGAACCACGAGAGCCGCACCGTGGTGCGGGTCGGCGGCGTCCCCATCGGCGGAGACAACATGACACTGATCGCCGGCCCGTGCGCAGTGGAGACCCCGGAACAGACCCTGGCCGCGGCGCAGATGGCCAAAGCCGCCGGAGCCTC
Organism: Haloactinospora alba; assembly: GCF_006717075.1. NCBI lineage: Bacteria > Bacillati > Actinomycetota > Actinomycetes > Streptosporangiales > Nocardiopsidaceae > Haloactinospora > Haloactinospora alba. The sequence continues at coordinate 2,110,132 of NZ_VFQC01000001.1, read as the reverse complement.
GGTACTGCGCGGCGGTGCCTACAAACCCCGGACGTCCCCCTACGCGTTCCAGGGGCTGGGGGAGTCCGGTTGCAAGATCCTGGCCGACGTGCGTGCGGAAACCGGCCTGCCGATCGTCACCGAGGTCGTGGACGCGGCCGACGTTGACCTGGTCGCTGGTTACGCGGACATGCTGCAGATCGGCACGCGGAACATGCAGAACTTCGCCCTGCTGCAGGCGGCCGGGGAAGCCGGCGTCCCGGTGCTGCTCAAACGCGGCATGAACGCCACCATCGAGGAGTGGCTGATGGCCGCCGAGTACATCGCCCAGCGCGGGAACCTCGACATCGTGCTGTGCGAACGGGGGATACGTACCTTCGAGAAGGCGACCCGCAACACGCTGGACATCAGCGCGGTTCCCGTCGCCCAGGGCCTGTCCCACCTGCCGGTGATCGCTGACCCCTCCCACTCGGGAGGGAAGCGCGAGCTGGTGCTCCCGCTCTCGCGTGCCGCCGTCGCCGCCGGCGCCGACGGCGTCATCGTCGACGTCCACCCGGCCCCCGAAACCGCCCTGTGCGACGGCCCGCAGGCTCTCAGCGGGTCCGACATCACCGAACTGGCCGAGATGGCAACCAACCTCCCCGCTATGGTGGGGCGCTCGCTGACACCCGCGCCGGAGCGTGTCGGTGTGTAGGTGCCTCCCGGACACCTCTCGGACATCTCCCGGACGCCGCCCGGGGCGCGGAGTTCCTGAGCGCCGGTAACGGTCCGGGGCTTCCGAGCTCGGGCGGCCGGGCGTATGTGTTCACTGACGAGTGCGCCCGGCCGATTTTGGAGAATCGTGCTCTCCTCCCAACAACGTGCGGCTCCTAAGCTGGTTCCCAGGACAGTAGGCGGATGCACGGGAAGGGTGCCACGTGCGGGACATTCGCTCGGCCGTCACGGAGTTCTACGACTCCGGTGAGACGTTCGCTCTCGCCACGGTCATCGACACCTACAGGAGTGCGCCCCGGGAAGCCGGCGCGGCGCTGGCCGTGAGCGCCTCCGGAGAGGTCGCCGGAAGCGTGTCCGGAGGATGCGTGGAGGGCGCCGTCTACGAACTGGCACAACAGGTGATGGCCACGGGCGAACCCGTCTGCGAGCAGTACGGCATCACCGACGAGGACGCTTTCGCTTCCGGTCTGACCTGTGGCGGCGTACTGCGTGTCTTCGTGGAACCGGTCAACCCCCGGCTCTATCCCCAGCTGTCCGGCGTGCTGGAGAGCATCGCGGTACACGAGCCCGTGGCGGTGGTCACCCTCGTCTCCGGTGCCGGGCGTGCGGGGAAGCGCCGGGTGGTGCGGCAGCAGGGCTCCGAGGGAACGTTGGGAAGCGGCCAGCTGGATGCGGCCGTGGACGAGGAGGTCCGGGGCGCGCTCGCGCACGGCGGTACGGAAATCCGCCGCTACGGTCCCGAGGGGCAGTGCGACGGCGACGAGGTCGAGGTGTTCGTGCAGTCGTTCACCCCACCGCCGCGGATGCTGGTGTTCGGCGCGATCGACTTCGCCGCGGCGGTCGCCGACATCGGGAGCTACCTGGGGTACCACGTGACCGTGTGCGACGCGCGGCCGGTTTTCGTCACCTCCAAGCGTTTCCCCACCGCCGACGAGGTCGTGGTCAGATGGCCCCACGTGTTCCTCGAGGAGGTCGCGGAGGGGCTCGACGAACGTACGGCGATCTGCGTACTGACACACGACCCGAAGTTCGACGTTCCCGCGTTGCAGGCGGCGTTCCGCACCCGCGCCGGCTACATCGGGGCGATGGGCAGTCGGCGAACCCACGAGGACCGGCTGGCACGGCTGCGCGCGGCGGGTGTGGACGAGGCGGACCTCGACCGGTTGTGCTCCCCCATCGGGTTGGACCTGGGAGCCCGTACACCGGAGGAGACGGCGGTCTCGGTGGCCGCCGAACTCATCCAGGGCAGACGGGGAGGAAGCGGCCGCCCGCTGCGGACGACCAGCGGCCGCATCCACAGCACACCCCTGGTGGGATCCGCTCCGTCGGCGGGAGACACCGACGACCGGGACGGCGGGTTCCGGGCATGAACGACACTCTCCCCACCACACGTAACCGGGCCGGAGCATGATGTCCGCGGTCCGGGGGAAGCACGCGCCGGTGGCCGGGGTTCTCCTCGCCGCCGGCGAGGGGAGCCGGTTGGGCGGCCCCAAGGCGGTGGTGACGGTGGCGGGGGAACGGCTCGCTGACCGCGGCGTGCGGACGCTGCGCGACGGCGGCTGCGAACCGGTGTGTGTCGTGAGCGGAGCTGTCGGGGTGACCGTGGCGGGCGCCTGGATCGTGGACAATCCCTTGTGGGAAAGCGGCCTGGGAACCTCGCTGCGGGCCGGCCTGGACGCGTTGCCGGAGGACGTCGGGGCGGCGGTCGTGGCCCTGGCGGACCAGCCCCTGGTGACCGCGGTCGCCGTGCGGCGGCTGTGTGACGCCCACCGGGCGGGGGCGAGCGTGGCGGTGGCGACGTACGAGGGGCTCCCGCGCAACCCGGTGCTGTTGTCCCGTGAACACTGGCCTGAGGTGCGTAGCCTGGCGACGGGAGACGTCGGCGCGCGTCCCTTCCTCCGTGCCAACCCTCACCTTGTCACGCCGGTCCCCTGTGACGACGCCGGTTCCCCCGAGGACGTGGATACCCGGGATGACCTGGAACGCATCCGGGAAACACTCGACGCGGGATCCGACTGAACCGCGGTTTCCCGAATCGGCGGCGGGAGGACGTGACGTTCCGGGCGGCCTGCCCCGAGCTGATCAGCCGAGGAGCGAGTCCAACGGGATGAGCACGCCGCCGCCCAGAGCGCGGACGCTCCCCAGAAGCACGACCGCCAGCAGCACCGTACCGACCACGGCCAGCCGCCGCGCCATCAGCTGGGTTCTGGCCCTGCGGCGGTCGCTCGCGGTCGTGCGTCCGAGCAGGAACAGCACCAGGCCGAGCAGAACCGGGTACCACCACTGCCCGCTGTCGCCCAGTGTCTCGGCGACGGAGCTCGCGGTCCCGGTAACCGGCCGCACCGCCCCGTCGCCGCTGAAGTCCACCAGGGAGACGTAGGCGGCACCGGCAGGGTTGTCGCCGGGAAAGTACCCGTCGCCGCGCAGCACCCGACCGAGACCGTCGACCAGTCCCAACAGCGCGACCGGGTAGACGAACCGGCGGCACCGGCCGGCACCCATCGCTTTCTGCAACTGGCGCATCCCGCGATCGAGGCGTTTCCTCTCCGCCTTCCCACCCCGCGACGGGTAGTCGTGACCGGTCGCGGGAGGTTCCCCGACCGTGGGATCGCCCACTGCCGTGGAACCTGGCTGCGACCGACGCGTCAACCGTTCGCGCAGCCAGTACCAACCGCTGACGCAGCCGCTGGCCGCCCGCTGCCACCGGTTGTGCCAGCGGGCCCTGCTGTTCGCCCGGTCGTGCTCCCGCTGCGTGTCCCCAGCCCGGGACGCGGCGGGCAGCAGGAGGAGCGCCGTGGCCAACGCGGCCGTCGTGTCCACGGGAGTGCTGCCGGAACCGCCGTGCAACCCGGCGGTACGCAACCCGCGCCACCAGGCGAGGCGAGGGGCGTTGCTCCGCTGCGCCGGATGCCAGGACTGGGCACGCAGCAGCCGCCGTTGGCGGGTCCACGCTCGGGGGTCGAGCACCAGCTCGGCCACACGCGCCCAGCACGTGTCCCATTCGTGGCGGGCGGGCGTGCCGGCGCCGTGTTCACTGGCCAGAAGCCGTACCCGCTCCTCGACACGCTCCATGACCAGGGGAACCTCGTGGTGGACACGCTCCAGCAGCGCACAGCGCCCGGTTCCCTCGGTCCGGCACTCGGAGTGGTCGCACCAGTGCCGTGCGGCCAGCTCCAGCGCGCCGAACTCGACGGCCTCCCGCAGGACCGCGTGTTGGCGCTGCTCCCCCGAGACCAGCCGCAGTACGCCCTCGGCGCTCGTCTCGTGCCCCCGGTACCGCGGCGGCATCCCGGGGACGAACCGTGCGGCAAGGGCGCTTATCGCCACGTGGACGCGTTCCGGGCGCTGCTCGAGGTCGGTGAGATACCCCCGGTCGAACGTGTAGTCGTTGACCTCCCGGTCCAGCCAGGTCCGCACCGTCGGCCAGTGGGTGCCCAGCCACACCTCGCCCTTGTCGGAGCGGTCGAGCAGGTCGAACGCGAGGCTGGGCGGGTCGTGGTGGGAGACGTCGGCGAAGCGTATGGGCGATGTCGTCCGGGAGGAGGCCAACTGCGGACGTTCACCGGACAGCCACTGCCGTACCTCGGCGTACCCCCAGCGCCCCGAGGCGTCGGGGGTGAGCAGGCCCCGGGCCAGCAGCCGCCACTCCTCATCGGCGACGGCGGAAACGTCGACCCCCGTACTGCGCGCCACCAACCAGTTCTCGCCGCGTTCCGGACGCCGTCCGGTCACCAGTTCGTGGACCATCACTCCCAGGGACCACCACGCCGCGGGAGCCTCCCTGCGGCCCTCCACGACCTCGGGGGCAGCGTAGTCCTGGGTGACCGCCAGACCGCCGTACACGCGGCTCATCGTGGCCCGCACGGCGCCGCCGAAGTCGGTGAGGGCGAAAACGGGAGGGTCGCTGCTGCGGACGAGCAGGTTCTCGGGTTTGACGTCCGTGTGGTTGTGGTTGAGGGAGTCCTGCCAGTAGTGCAGGCACTCCGCGATGGCGGAGACGATCTCGCGGGCGCGTTCCTCGGGCAGCGGGGCGTCCTCCAGCAGTCCCCGCAGCGATCCGCCGGAGAAGTACTCCTGGGCCTCCCAGGCGGTCTCCTCGTCCCACGAGGAACGCGCGTAGCCGTAGTCGTGGATGGCCGGTGCGTGGGGTGCGGCGCTGCTGCGGGCACGCAGCCGGTCCAGGAGCTCGCGGTTGATGTCGTGCCCCGGACGGTAGACCTTCAGCGCGAGCGGGCGCTGCGGCTCGCCACGCGGCTCGGCGCGGTAGACGACGGCCTCTCCGCCCGCTCCGATGCGGTCGTGGATGGCGTACCGGCGGCGGAGTTCTGCCGGGACCGCGTATTCCAGCTCTGCGGCCGGACGGATGACCAACCGGGAGACGAGGCCGGCGAGCCAGGAGAGGAACCGCTGCCAGGGCCGGGGCCGGTGCGGACGCCGGGACTGCGGCGATGCGGACACGCGCGTGTTCCGGCCGGTGTCGGGACGCAGGATCCGAGTGGCCCGGCGTGTGGGACCGGCGTCGTGTCCCGACCGTCCCGGGGCGGCGGGTTCGACTCTTTCCGTGGGTGCGTTGGGGTCCGGCTCGTCTGGCGTGGCCATGGTGCGGGCGGCGTCTCTCGGCTGAGGGTCCGGTTGCGGTACGACGCCTCCAGCCTAGGGCTACCCGCCCCCGGCGGGGGCGGGTAGCCCTAGGCTTCGTGAGCTCTACCACGGTCCCGGGTCCGGCACTGGTCGGGATCGGGCGGCAGGGCCGGAACCCGGCCGTGCGGTTCAGCCCTCGTCGAGTGTGAACTCGGCGTCGATCTCGATCCTGATGCGGTCGCCGACGACCACGCCGCCACCCTCCATGGGCATCTCGATGTCCACTCCGAACGTTTTGCGGCTGATCTCGGTCTCGGCGTGGAAGCCGGCGCGGAGCATGCCGTAGGGGTCGCGGGTGGAGCCGTTGAACTCCAGTTTCATCTCGACCGGGTTGGTGTTGCCCTTGATCGTGAGGTTCCCGGTGAGAACGAGGTCGTCGCCGGACTGGCGGGCCTCGGTCGAGACGAAGTGGAACTGCGGGTGGTTCTCGACGTCGAAGAAGTCGGCGGAGCGCACGTGGTCGTCGCGCTGCTGGTTGCCGGTGTTGATGGACGAGGCGTCGATCGTGGCTTCCAGCGAGGAGGCGAACGGGTCCTCCGGGACGGTCAGCGTGGCGTCGAACCGCTCGAAACTCCCGCGTACCTTGCTGACCATCATGTGACGGACGGAGAACGTCACCTCGGAGTGCACGGGGTCGATCCGCCACGTTCCGACGGGAAGTTGCTGCTCGCTCACGGGGTCCTCCTGTGACTAGGGTATGTGCGGTTACTCCATGTGATGGTACCGTCACATCTTTACTTTAAGAGAAATAACTTTCAAGGAAGATAATTTATTTCCGGTGGGGAACGTCAACCGCGGCCCCCCGTCCGTCGCGACCGTCGCGCCCATCCCCGCCGGGAGTTCCACGCTGAGGCGGTAGGCTTCCCCTGTGAACGGACCATCCATCATCGGTGCACAGCGCTTCTCCAACGACGACGGATCCGCGGACCCGCTGGTGAGCGAGCGGCTGGCGGCCTACGAGCGAGGGGAGGCCAGTGAACGGGAAGTACTGGCCGCGCTCGGGACCCGCCGCGTGCTCGTGCCCGTGCTCGCCGCCCCCGCCGAGGGGAACGGCACCGGTACGGAGCGGAACAGTGACGTCACCCTCCCGCTGATCTCCGGACCGGAAGGGCGCCGGGGCGTCCCCGCCTTCACCTCCGCGGCCGCACTGGGGGCGTGGCGCACGGACGCGCGCCCCGTACCGCTGAGCGCCGCCGAAGCGTGCGGCGCCGCGCTGGAGGAGGGCGCCGACGCGCTGGTCCTCGACATCGCGGGACCGGTGACCTACACCGTCCAGGGGCGTTTCCTCACCGCCCTGGCCGAACGCGGCGCGTTGCCCGAGCCGCGCGAGGACCCGGAGGTCCTGGCGGGCATCTACCGCGTGACACACACCGAGTTCGGCATCGAGCGAGTCCGGGTCCTGGAGTCCGACCGGGCGGACATCGGCATCCGCCTGGAGCTGGAACAACGCGACGACGACTCCCTGCGGCACCTCGCCCGACGCCTCGACGCGGTGCTCGCCCCCCTGCTGCCCGGCGGGGTGGAGCTCAGCGCCGTGGTTCGCTCCGGTCAGGAGGAGTGAGGCCGCTCCCGTCCCCGTGTGGAGGACAACGGATAGGACCCGGACCCGGTACGCCCCGGTGGTGCGGAGGAACCCTCCCGGGATCTGTACGATCAGCACACGATGCTCTCGCTCCTGCCCTCCGCCGCGGACGCCGTGTTCGCCCTGTGCCTTGGCGCAGCCGGTATTCCGGTGGGGCTCGCCACGGGCCGCACCGTTTCCCTGTTCCACCGGCACGAACCCGCCTCCGAGGCGTCCGGACCACCGCCACCCTCCTGCCCCCGGTGTGACGCCGAGGTCGGGTTCGCGCGCTGGGCGCCGGTACCCCGCGACTACCGGTTGCCGGTGCGGGGCCGCTGCCCCGCCTGCGCGACCCCCGTCGGCGAGTCCGTCCCCACGGCGGTACTCACCGCGGCGACGTTCGCGCTGGTCGGCCTCACCAGAGGGCTGGAGGGAGCCGGCCGCGCGCCAGCGGAGACCGTGGCCCTCCTGTTCCTCTGTTCCGTGGGCGTGCTGCTGTCCGTCGTCGACGCGCGGGTGCAGCGGCTGCCCAACGCCCTCGTGTTCCCCTCCTACGTGGTGGCCCTCGTGCTGCTGGCCACCGCCTCCGGGCTCTCCGCCGACGCCGGACCCATGGTCGGGGCCCTCCTCGGCCTTGTCGGACTGTGGGCCTTCTACTGGCTGCTGTGGTTCATCTATCCGGCGGGTATGGGCTGGGGGGACGTGAAACTCGCCGGTGTGCTCGGCCTCTACCTCGGATGGGAGGGGACGGGAAGCGTGGTCTCGGCCACCTTCCTGGCCTCGCTCCTCTCCGCCTCCCTCGGCCTGGTGCTGATCCTGCTGGGGAGAGCGACCCGCAAGAGCAGGATCCCGTTCGGTCCTTTCATGGTCGCCGGAGCACTGGCGGTTATCCTGTTCGGTGACCCGATGTCTCTCCTGTTCTCCTGAGTGCCGCCGCGACGGGCGGCTCGGGTCGTTGCGCCGTCACCCCGTCGAACATGGGAAGATCGGAGTATGTTGCGCTGGCTGACCGCGGGCGAGTCCCATGGGCCCAAACTCGTAGCGATACTGGAGGGGCTTCCGGCAGGTGTGTCCGTCACTTCCTCGGACCTCGCCGCCGCCCTGTCCCGGCGCCGCGCCGGATACGGCCGCGGCGCCCGGATGAAGTTCGAACAGGACGAGGTCACCTTCACGGGGGGTGTCCGGCACGGTGCCACCATGGGAGGCCCCGTCGCTGTCGAGGTGGGCAACACCGAGTGGCCCAAGTGGGAACGCGTCATGTCCCCTGACCCCGTCCCCGAGGAGGAACTGGAGGGGCTGGCGCGCAACGCGCCGTTGACCCGCCCCCGGCCGGGGCACGCCGACCTCGTGGGCATGCAGAAGTACGGTCACGACGAGGCGCGTCCGGTCCTGGAACGCGCCAGCGCACGGGAGACCGCCGCCCGCGTGGCCATCGGTGAGGTCGCACGACGGTTCTGCCAGCAGGCGCTCGGAGTGCGCATCCTCAGCCACGTCGTCTCCATGGGGACCGTCGAGGTGTCCGAGGAGCACGCGCCAGGGCCCCACGACATGGAACGCGTCGACGCCGACCCGGTGCGTTGCCTCGACCCGGAGGCCAGCGCCCGGATGGTCGCCGAGGTGGACGACACGAAGAAGTCCGGGGACACGTTGGGCGGCGTCGTCGAGGTTCTCGCCTACGGCCTGCCCCCCGGGCTGGGGAGCCACGTCCACTGGGACCGCCGCCTGGACGGCCGGCTCGCGAGTGCCCTCATGGGGGTGCACGCCATCAAGGGCGTCGAGGTCGGGGACGGCTTCCGCACTGCGGCGCGCCGCGGTTCCGCGGCGCACGACGAGATCGAACCCGCCGGGGACAGCACGGGGGTGAACCGCCGGAGCAACCGGGCCGGTGGCGTCGAGGGCGGCATGACCACGGGAGAGCCGCTACGGGTGCGCGCGGCGATGAAGCCCATAGCGACGGTGCCGCGCGCTCTGGAGACCGTCGACGTGGCCACGGGCGAGGCGACCCAGGCGCACCACCAGCGCAGCGACGTCACGGCGGTCCCCGCGGCCGGGGTGGTGGCCGAAGCGATGGTCGCCCTGGTGCTCGCCGAGGCGGCGGTGGAGAAGTTCGGTGGGGACTCGGTGGGAGAGACCGAGCAGAACCTGCGTTCCTACCTGAAAACGCTGGAAGACCGCGGCTGGACGGGAACACGTCCTGGAGGAGACGAATGACTGCGCCGACAGCGGTTCTCATCGGATCACCCGGCTCCGGGAAGAGCACGGTCGGCCGCGCGCTGGCCGAGCGTCTGGGGACGCAGCTGGTGGACACGGACGCCGAGATCGAGACGCGCGCGGGCAAGACGATCAGTGACATGTTCGTCGACGACGGAGAGGCGGCGTTCCGCGCGCTGGAGCGTGAGGTGGTCGCGGAGAGCCTGACCGGATGCTCGGGCGTCCTGGCGCTGGGTGGCGGGGCGGTCCTCGACCCGGACACCCAGCGGGACCTGGCCGACCACCATGTGGTCTACCTGCAGGTGGAGTTCTCGGATGCGGCCAAGCGCGTCGGCATGGACCAGGCCCGTCCCATGCTGGCGATCAACCCGCGGACGAGGCTGAAGAAGCTGTTGGAGGAGCGGTTGCCGATCTACGAGGGGTTGGCCACCGTGACGGTGCCGACCAGTGGCTACCACCCCGAGGAGGTCGTCGACGAGCTCCTGACCACGCTGCCCGGACGCCGGGACGGCCGGTCATGACAGTGAGCCGGATCGCGGTGGGCGGCAGCTCGGACCGCTACGAGGTCGTGATCGGCAACGGCGTCTCCGCGGAGCTGCCCCACCTGGTGGGAAGCAGCGCGGAGCGGGTGGCGGTGCTGTACACCGGGAACACGTGGCTGATCGCGCGCCCCCTGGTGGAGGCGCTGGAGGCCGCGGGCCACACGGTCCACTCCATGCTGGTCCCCGACGGCGAGGCCGCCAAGGACGCGACCGTCGCAGCACAGCTGTGGGGAAAGCTCGGCCGGGCCGGCTTCACCCGCAGCGACGCGGTCGTTGGTATCGGCGGGGGAGCGGTCACCGACCTCGCCGGCTTCGTCGCCGCCACCTGGCTGCGCGGGGTCCGCTGCGTTCTGGTACCCACCACCATGCTCGGCATGGTGGACGCCGCTGTCGGCGGCAAGACCGGGATCAACACCGACGAGGGCAAGAACCTCGTGGGAGCGTTCCACCCGCCGGCGGGTGTCCTGTGTGACCTCGACGCCCTGTCGACCCTGCCCGCCGACGACCACATCGCTGGTCTGGCGGAGGTCGTCAAGGCCGGTTTCATCGCCGACACCGCCATCGTGGACCTGGTGGAGTCCGACCCCCGGGAGGCCAGCAGGCCCGAGGGGAGGCACACCCGGGAGCTGGTGGAACGCGCCGTGGCGGTGAAAGCCGAGGTCGTCTCGGCCGACCTGCGGGAGAGCGGCCGGCGGGAGATGCTGAACTACGGCCACACCCTGGGGCACGCGATCGAGCGTGTCGAGGGCTACACCTTCCGGCACGGGTACGCGGTCAGTGTCGGGATGCTGTTCGCCGCGGAACTGTCCCGGTTGGACGGCCGTATCGGGGCGGAGGTGGTGCACCGCCACCGGGATGTCCTGTCCTCGGTCGGACTTCCCGTCAGCTATCCGGAAGCGGCCTGGCCGCGACTCAACGAGGCGATGCGGGTGGACAAGAAGGCGCGCGGAGCCACGCTCCGGTTCGTGGTCCTGGACGCCCCGGGGAGGCCGGCGCTCCTCGCCTCCCCCTCGGAGGACCTTCTCACCGCTGCGTACCGGGCGGTGAGCGTCTGAACACCCCCACTCCGCGAACCCACTAGACTGGACAGGTGCGAGAGACAGGACCGGCAACGGTTGCGCGTCCCCGAGACGGGTCGACGCCGCCGGCCGGGATCCCGTCCCGTGATCGACTGCGCCCGAACCCTTGGGGAGACGACCGAAGTGGCCACGACGAACGACCTGAAGAACGGCACGACCCTGAAGCTCGACGGCGGCGAGCTCTGGAACGTGGTGGAGTTCCAGCACGTGAAGCCCGGTAAGGGTGGTGCGTTTGTGCGCACCAAGCTGAAGAACGTCACCTCCGGCAAGGTCGTGGACAAGACGTTCAACGCCGGCGCCAAGGTCGAGTTCGCCAACGTCGACCGGCGCGAGATGCAGTACCTCTACAACGACGGTGAGTCCTTCGTCTTCATGGACGCCGAGACATACGACCAGATCATCGTGCCCGACCAGGTCGTCGGCAAGAACGCCGACTTCATGATGGAGAGCGCCACCGTCACCGTCGCCATGCACGAGGGCGAGCCGCTCTACGTGGAGCTTCCCCCGTCCATCGAGGTGACGATCACCGAGACCGCGCCCGGAGTCCAGGGAGACCGCTCGACCGGCGGCACGAAGTCGGCGACGGTGGAGACGGGAGCGACCGTCCAGGTTCCGCTGTTCATCGGCAACGGTGAGCGAATCAAGGTCGACACCCGTAGCGGTGACTACCTCGGCCGTGTCAATTGAGGACACTGCACCCACGAACCGTAGCCGAACGCGAGCGGAGAGAGCAGTGAGCAGCGCGCGACGCAAGGCCCGAAAGCGCGCGGTCGAGGTACTCTACGAAGCAGAACTGCGTTCGACCACCGCGCCGCAGGTGATCGAACGCAGGCGCCGCGGGGAGTCGGAACCGCCGATCAACGAGTTCACCGAGCGGCTCGCCACGGCCGTCGACGAGCGCCGTGCGCGCATCGACGAGCTGATCGAGGAGTACGCCATCGGGTGGACGCTGGAGCGGATGCCCACGGTCGACCGCAACATCCTCCGCATGGGCGCGTACGAGCTGCTGTGGGACAGTGACATCCCGGACAAGGTGGCGATCGCGGAGGCTGTCGCCGTTGCCAAGGACCTGTCCACCGAGGAGTCACCGACGTTCGTCAACGGTCTGCTCTCGCGTTTGATGGAGAACAAGGCGACACTCGCGCTGTAGTCTGCGGAGTGCCGATCAGGAAGGACTGGCGTGACGGACAAGGACGGCGGCGCATCCACCGAGGGCACAGCTGCCGGTAGCCCCAGGGAAGCGAGCGTCACTCGCCCCGCCGTGGTGTGGGAGGCGTTGCAGGGCCTGCTGGCCGGCCTCAGTCCCGGCGGCGACACTCCGTTGGAGATCGTCGACGCGGGAGGTGGCACCGGTGGCGCCGCCGTTCCGCTCGCCGAGCTGGGACACCGGGTGACCGTGGTCGAGCCCAGCCCCGACTCGCTGGCCGCCCTGGAACGCCGCGCGGCGGAAGCCGGGGTCCGTGTACAGGCGCTGCAGGGGGAGACGGGAGATCTCTCCCGGTTGCTTCCCGCGCGGGAGGCGCATCTCGTCCTCGTCCACAACGTGCTGGAGTACGTGGACGATCCACTGCGGGCACTGACCGACGTCATGGAGATCACCCGCCCGGGCGGGGCGGTGAGCGTACTCGCGGCGAACACGGTCGCGGGCGCCCTGCACCGGGCCCTGGCGGGACACGTTTCCGAGGCCCACCAGCTGTTGGTGGATCCGGACGGGCGCTGGGGGAGCGGTGACCCGATGCCGCGCCGGTTCACCGCGGAGCAGCTCACCGAACTGGCCGAACGTACGGGGTTGATCGAGCCGAGCACCAGAGGCGTGCGCGTCTTCGCCGACCTGCTCCCCGGGCGCGCCTGTGACGCGGATACGCAGGAGGGGCCGCAACTCCTGGCTCTGGAGCGGATCGCGGCGGCCCACCCGGCACTCTCGGGCATCGCTACCCAACTGCACGTTGTGGCGCACCGCCCCGGGGCGTGACCCCGGCCCCGCGCGGCGTCCGCCGGCCGCCGCGTAGAGCCCGTTGGTGTCCCGCGCGTCCCACGGCAGACTGTGGGTATGAGTCGTCGTCAGCTCGAGCGTGGAACACCGTTGCGCGGGGCCGTGGGGCCAGAGGGCCTCAGGCGGTTACCCGGTGGGGCGGAGCAGGACGGCGACTGCCGCGTACTGCACATCGACATGGACGCCTTCTATGCCAGTGTCGAGCAGCTGAGGCGCCCGGAGGTGCGGGGGAAGCCCCTCATCGTCGGCGGTACGGGAAACCGGGGGGTCGTCTCCTCGGCCGACTACACGGCCCGTACCTACGGAGTGCACTCGGCGATGCCCATGGCCCGGGCGCTGCGACTGTGCCCCCGGGCTGTCGTGCTTCCGCCGGACGGGGAGGAGTACCAGCGCGTCTCCCGCGAGGTGGGCCGGATCCTGCGGTCCGTCACCCCCGAGGTGGAACCACTCTCGGCGGACGAGGCGTTCCTCGACGTGTCGGGCTCCCGCCGTCGGCTCGGCAGCCCCGTACGTATCGCCGAGCTGGTCCGGGAACGGATCCACGCGGAGCAGGGGCTCACCTGTTCGGTAGGGGTCGCGGCGACCAAGTTCGTCGCGAAACTCGCCTCGACCCATTGCAAACCGGACGGGATGCTTCTGGTTCCCACCGAGTACGTCCACGATTTCCTGCACCCGCTGCCGGTCGGAGCGCTGTGGGGAGTGGGGGAGCGGACGGAGTCCGCGCTCGGGGCGCTGGGAGCGCGTACGATCGGGGACGTCGCTCGTATCCCCGCCCAGACGCTGCGGCACACCCTGGGCCAGGCCGCCGGGAACCATCTCGCGGCGTTGGCGGCGGGTCGGGACGAACGCCCCGTCGTCCCGACGGCGCCGGACAAGAGTGTCGGCGTGGAACAGACGTTCTCCCACGACGTCGCCGACGCGGAAGTGATAGGGCGCGAGCTGCTGCGGCTCTCCGAGACGGTGGCGCGGCGGCTCCGTGCTGAGGACCAGGCGGGCCGCACGGTGGTGGTGAAGCTGCGCCGGTCCGATTTCACGACGATCACCCGTTCCCGGACGTTGACCGCACCCACCGACGTGGCCCGGGACATCAACGCGGCAGCACGGGAGCTCTACCTGGCAGCCGGTCTGGAGCGGACACCGCTGCGTCTGGTGGGAGTCCGTGCCGAGGGGCTCGTCACGGCTTCCCGCGTCTCGCGCCAACCCGTTCTGGACGAGCCGGAAAACGGGTGGCGCGAGGCGGAACAGGCGATGGACCACATCGCCCGGAAGTTCGGTACCGGTGCTGTTCTTCCTGCCACGTTGGCACAGCGTGAGGAACGTGACACATAGTCTGGCACCATCGGTGCGGCATCGTTCGTTGCATATGTGGACGGCACCACGGGGGCGGGGCCGTCCCGTGCGGTCCAAAACCGTGGTGACGTGTGGAGGTGGAGTCCGTGGCGTGGTGTTTCGTAGTGGCGGTGAGGGTACCGTGAGTGATGTGGGTCAGCTACATGTGGATCGCTTCTTTTCATTAGCAGCTATGTCGCCGTATTCTGGGCGTAGCACTATTCATTACAATGCTGTTCAGCACCCGCTGGGGACTGTCATTGGGAGGCGCCGTGCCGCTCTCTGAACACGAGCAGCGTATGCTCGACCAGATCGAGCAGGCGCTCTACGCTGAGGATCCGAAATTCGCCAACACCGTGCGACAGACGACTCCTGCGGTCCATTACAAGCGTTGGATCGTCAAGGCGTCGATCGGGTTCGCGCTCGGCATCATTCTGCTGATGGCTGGCGTCTTCCTCCAGCAGCCGGTCGTTAGCATCATCGGTTTCGTCGCCATGCTGGCATGCGCCCTGTGGGGCATGTCCGGTTGGCGACGTGCGGCGGGAGGCGGAGGTACGGAGAAGACCGCTGCCGCGTCCCGTCCCAAGCAGCGTCGCCAGCAACGCCCCGGGATGATGCAGCGTTTCGAGGAACGCTGGCGCCGGCGGCAGGAGGGCGACCAGTAGCTTCGTCTCGCCAGTTCTTCCCAGCGGTGGATCGCGCCCGCCAACACGTTGTGGCGGGCGCTCACTTGTGTCCCGGGGCGTTCGGGGCAGGCCCGTGAACCCCGGGCTCACGGGCGGAAGGCGCGAGCCGCCGTGTGTCCCAACGCGGTGCCGGAACCTGGTCGCCGACGCGCGCCGCGTTCCGTGGCCGGAGACCGGTGGCTCGTGTCCGGTCGCTACCACCACGTTTTCCGCGGTTCCCCCGGAAGCTGGGTCCGGCCCGCCGCGTGTGACGTGCTGTCCGGTGGGACCCTGGAATACGGGGCGGGAAACGCCTCCGGTGGGCTGTGTCCCCTTAAGCACGGGCCCGCCCGTCGGCAGTAGGGTGACGGTGCCGGCCACGAGCTGAACGCGTCCGCCGTTCCCGTCGGAGCGGTCGGGATGGCGGAGGCCACGTTCTCCCGTCGCCGGAAGGCGGCCGGCCTAGTCGCCGGAACGCGGCGGGCGGCCGGTCGTTCCGGTCGCGGGGGCCGCCGGGAGGCAGCCCACCGCACACCGGGCTGGTACCGCACTGTCACCGGGACAGCGCAACAACACGTTCGCACGCGTCTGAACGGTAGGGAGAAACGTGTCCATGGCGGATGCTGACGCCTCGCACACTCCGGTCATGCCGGACCGGGTGTGCGAACTGCTTTCCCCCGCGTTGGAAAGCCAGGAGGCGGTCCTCGTGGACGGGACCCTCGGTCTGGGAGGGCATGCCGCGCGGTTACTGGACGCCGTTCCCGGAGCGCGTCTGGTGGGGCTGGACCGGGACACGTCGGCCCTGGACCGCGCCCGCCGTCGGCTCGCGTCCGTGGACGAACGGGTGAGCCTGCACCACGCCGACTTCGACGCGATCCCCCGCGTCCTCGATGACCTCGGCATCTCCCGTGTCCACGGCCTCCTCCTGGACCTGGGAGTGTCCTCCCCGCAGCTCGACGAGGCCGAGCGGGGTTTCGCCTACTCCTACGACGCCCCGCTGGACATGCGTATGGACCGTTCGCAGGGGCAAACGGCTGCTGACGTGGTCAACACCTACCCGGTCGGCGAGCTCGCGCGTGTGCTGCGCGACTACGGCGAGGAACGGTTCGCGCGGCGTATCGCCCAGGCGATCGGACGCGAACGGGGGACAGAGCCCCTCGACTCCACGCGTCGCTTGGCGGAGATCGTCCGCGGGGCCATCCCCGCCGCGGCCCGGCGCAGCGGCGGCAACCCCGCCAAACGTACGTTCCAGGCCCTGCGGATCGAGGTGAACGCCGAACTGACGATCCTGCGGCGCGCGCTTCCCGCCGCCGTCTCCCGGCTTGCCGTGGGTGGCCGGGTCGTTGTGCTCTCCTACCACTCCCTGGAAGATCGCATCAGTAAGCGGACACTGGCGTCACTCGCGACCGACACCACTCCACCCGACCTCCCGGTGACGCTCGAGGAGGAACGTCCCGAACTCCGTCTGCTCACCAGGGGCGCCGAACAACCCGGCGCCGAGGAGAGCGAGGGCAACCCTCGCGCCGCGTCGGCGCGGTTGAGGGCAGCCGAGCGTATCCGCGATCCGGGAACGGCGTCGTGACGGAAGCGCGTCGCACCGGTGGAAGTGAGACCGGACCGCGATAGGCCAGGACGAAGGCGGAGGGTTGTATGAGGCGACGGGACGACACGTCCAAAGGCGCGGGCACGGGCCCCAAGGCACCACGCATGCCGTTCGTGCTACTCATCCTTGGTCTGCTCGGCGGGGCTCTGGTAAGCCTGCTGGCGCTGCGCACGGTGCTCATCGAGGACGCGTTCGCCATCAGCCGGCTGGAACAGCAGAACAGTGAGCTTTCCAACCAGGAGGAGAAGCTTCGCGAACGGGTGGTCGAGCTGGAGTCGGCGGGTTCCCTCGCCTCCTCGGCGGAGGAACTCGGAATGGAGCAGGGCGAGGCCCCGGTCTTCATCAACCTGGAAACGGGAGAGGTCATCGGTGGCAAGGCGTCGCGGAACGACGGAGCTGCAGATGCGGGAGAGTGACGCGTTCCGCGGGTCCGTCCCCGGAACGGCGCGGGAGAGCGGAGGAGGGTGCCGTTGAACTCCTCCCGGGACAGGTACCCCAACGGTAGGCGCCGTTCCGCTGACGGACGGGCCACCGGGAAGAACGGAAACCAACGTCCCACATCCGGGGCCAGGCAGCGACAGCGAGCGTCCGGAACCGACCGGAGGTCGTCGGCCTCCCGGCAGGGGCCCCCGCGCCGGGGTCCCGGCGGGCGGCCCGCTTCCCCGCGGTTGGGCCGGTACTTCCGCCGGAGCGACCCCAAACGCCGGCTCCGGATCGCTGCGGTGCTCATGGCGGGGGTCATGGCGTTGTTCGCCGTCCGGCTGGTGCAGATCCAGGGGATCGACGCCGCCAACTACGCCTCCGAAGCCGCCGAAGCCCGACTCACCACTCTCGACGTTCCCACCGTTCGCGGGGACATCGTCGGTGCCAACGGCCACACCTTCGCCACCTCCATCGAGGTCCGTACCGTCTTCGTGGACCCGGCGGAGATCCACGACGACCAGCGTGACGAGGTCGTTGACGAGCTGTCGCAACGCCTCGACCTCGAACCGGACGACGTCCGGTCCAAAATCGACGCCGAGCAGAGCCGCTACGAGGTGGTGAAACGCAACGTCCTGCCCGCCGGCTGGAAGAAGCTGGACGAACTCGGCCTGCACGGGGTGGGCGCCCAGGTGGACTACAAACGGGTCTACCCCGACGAGACGGCAGCTGCCGACCTGGTTGGCTTCACCGGGGACGACGGCGACGGTCTGGAAGGGCTGGAAGCCGTCATGGACGGCACACTGGCGGGGGAACCCGGTAAGCGGCAGGTGGAGATGGGAGCTTCCGGAACACGGATCCCGATGGCCGGTGGGCTGGTCAAGAAACCCACTCCCGGACAGGACGTTCGGCTCACCCTGGACCAGGACATCCAGTGGAAGGCCCAGCAGGCGCTGTCCGAGCAGGTGGAGAAACTCGACGCCGAGGGGGGCAGTGTCATCGCGATGCGTCCCACGGGGGAGATCGTGGCGATGGCCGACTACCCGAGCTACTCTCCCGACGACATCGACGACTCCGCACCGGAGGAGCGGTTGAACGGCGCCGTCACCGAGTCGTTCGAGCCCGGAAGCACGAACAAGGTCATCACGGCCGCGGGCGCGATGGAGGAAGGACTCGTGGACCCGGAGACGGTCTTCACCGTGCCGGACTCCATCCAGCGTTACGACCGGACGTTCACGGATTCCGAGAAGCACGAGACACAACGGCTCACGTTGAACGGCATCATCGCCCAGTCCAGCAACGTCGGTACGATCCAGGTGGGCGAGGAGCTCGGCGCTGACCGTCTTTACGAGTACCTGGGCAAGTTCGGCTTCGGCAAGCCGACCGGGCTGGACCTTCCCGGCGAGAACGCCGGCATGCTCACCGACCCGGACGACTGGTCGGGAACACGCCTGCCCACGATCTCGTTCGGACAGGGGATATCCGTCAACGCCGTGCAGATGGCGAGTGTCTACGCGACGATCGCCAACGGGGGAGTGCGGACCGAACCGACGATCCTGGAGGGGACCGTCGGCGCCGACGGTGAGCTCACCCCCGCCGAGGACCCGAAGAGGGAGCGGGTCGTCAGCGAGGAGACAGCCGACAACACACGGCGGATGCTGGAGGCGGTGACAGGGGAGGAGGGCACCGCGCCGAATGCCAACATCCCCGGGTACCGGGTAGCTGGTAAGACCGGAACCGCCGAGCGGTTCAACCCCGAGACCGGCAACTACGAGGACGGCGGTTACACCGCGTCCTTCGTCGGGTTCGCCCCCGCGGACGATCCGGAGCTGATCGTCCAGGCCGTCGTGAACGACCCGGAGGACGACTACTACGGCAATGACGCCGCCGCCCCCGTGTTCTCCGACGTGATGTCGTTCGCGCTCAAGAGCGAACAGGTCCCACCGTCGGGTTCGGGTGCTCCCGACGTGCGCCTGTTCGAGGAGGAGTGATCGGGAGAGGCCGGGGAGGCTCCGGCCCCGCCGAGAGATCGGTCCCCGCCCCCTCACCGCATGGGGGGAGCGGGGACATGGATTAGCTATTCGCGCCGCGCACCCGATAACCTCTCGATGTGGCACCGGAAACACGACCCGAACAGAACCAGCCCCGGCCCCTCTCCGACATCGTCCGGGCAGTGGGTGCGGATACGACCGAACGCGTCGCCGACACCGGCCGTACGGTGTCGGGGATCACGCACGACTCCCGACAGGTGCGTCCCGGCGACCTGTACGCCGCCCTGCCTGGCGAGCAGGCGCACGGAGCGGACTTCTCCCGTCAGGCGGTGGCCGCCGGCGCTACGGCCATTCTCACCGACCCCGCGGGCCGCGAGCGCGCCGCGGCCGCTGGAGTTCCCGTCCTCACGGTCGACTCGCCGCGTTCCCACCTCGGGTCGGCGGCCGCCTGCGTCTACGGCCACCCGGCTGACAGCCTGCTGCTGATCGGTACCACCGGGACCAGCGGGAAGACCACGGTCACGTACCTGGTGGAGTCCGGTCTGCGGGCGTCCGGCATGTCGACCGGGCTCGTGGGCACCGTGGAGATGCGCGTGGGTGACGACCGGGTCCAGTCCTCCCTGACCACTCCGGAAGCGACCGATCTGCACGGGCTACTGGCCGTTATGCGGGAACGTGGGGTGGCCGCGGCCGCCATGGAGGTCTCGAGTCACGCGCTCGCCCTGGGCCGGGTGGGGGAGACCCGTTACGACGTGGCCGTCTTCACCAACCTTTCCCAGGACCATCTGGACTTCCACACCGACCTGCGCGAGTACTTCGAAACCAAGGCCCGGTTGTTCACCCCGGAACACTGTTCGACCGCTGTCATCAACCGTGACGACCAGTTCGGGCGGGCGCTCGTCGACATGGTGGAGGACCGGGGCGCCGTCGAGGTGACCACGTTCTCCACGGCCGGGGACGCACAGGCCGATTGGCGGGCACTGGACATCCGGTCGGGTGCGGACGGGAGCACGTTCCACGTGGTGGGTCCCGGTGGGGTGCAGGCCGACGCGTCGGTGTGCCTCCCCGGCCCGTTCAACGTCTCCAACGCGTTGGCGGCGATCGTGGCGTTGGTGGATGCGGGAGTGCCGTTGCAGGAAGCGGTGCGCGGAGTCAGCGAGTCTCCCGGTGTTCCCGGGCGGATGGAACGCGTCGATGAGGGGCAGGATTTCACCGCGCTGGTCGACTACTCCCACAAGCCCGGAGCGATCGAGGCCGTCCTCGGCTCGCTCCGCGAGGTCACTCGGGGGCGGGTGATCATCGTCCTCGGGTGCGGAGGTGACCGTGACCGGGCCAAACGCCCTCTCATGGGGGAAACCGCCAGCGCCCTGGCGGATATGGTGATCGTCACCAACGACAACCCCCGCAGTGAAGATCCGATCACGATCATCACCGGCATGCTCGACGGTGTCACGAAGGTCCCGCCGGAACGGCGCGCTGGGGTGACGGTCGAACCTGACCGCGCCGCCGCTATTAGCCTGGCGGTGGACCGTGCGGCGTCCGATGATGTCGTGGTCGTGGCGGGCAAGGGCCATGAGCGCGGCCAATACGTGGGATCGGAGGTCGTGTGGTTCGACGACCGCGAGGTGCTGCGGGAGGCACTACGCCGGCGCGCCGGCACGTAGGCGCCCACCTTCGACCCGGTGTTCGCGGGTGCCCGGAAGCCGCACTTCTCGGTGAAACGAACGGAAAAGACAGGTTCGTCCGGGACTGGAGGCACTCCCGGCCACGTGAGATGTTCTAAGGTAGGTCCGGCAATCGCTGCCCGGCCCCGTGGCACGGCGACGCCGCGCGGTTAACGAGCACGGTGGTGTCCCCGTGTGTCGAGTTCCGTTGACGTGCCGAGTGTTTCCAAGCGTGGTAGGGGCGGGCCCGACTTGAGGAGTGGATTTGATCGCGCTGACGCTCGATCGGATCGCCGAGATCACCCAAGCCCGACTGGGTGGGTCGGCGCGACCGGCGGAACTCGTCACTGGCCCTGTGGTGACCGATTCCCGGCGGGTCGAGCCGGGCGCTCTGTTCGTGGCTCTCGAGGGCGAACACGCGGACGGCCATGATTTCGCCGAGTCCGCTGTCGCGGCGGGTGCGGTGGCCGTGTTGGCCTCTCGGCCGGTCCCGGTGCCGCATCTGAGGGTCGACGGCGGGGACGCCGAGGTCGTGGCGGCCCTGGGCCGTCTTGCCCGCTCCGTGGCGGACCGGCTCACCGGCGCCGAGATCATCGGAATCACCGGCTCCTCCGGTAAGACCACCACCAAGGATCTGCTCGCGCAGGTGCTGGGCCGTTTCGGACGGACCGTCGCACCCGTGGGTTCGTACAACAACGAGATCGGCCACCCGCTGACCGTTCTCCGGGCGGACGCGGACACCAGGTTCATCACCGTGGAAGTGGCGGCTCGTGGTCAGGGGCACATCGCGCACCTGTGCTCCGTCGCCCCACCGCGCATCGGTGTGGTGCTCAATGTGGGAAGCGCCCATGTGGGGGAGTTCGGCAGCCGAGCGGCCATCGCGCAGGCCAAGGGTGAGCTGGTGGAGGCCCTGCCGGAGGCCGCCGGTGGCGGTGTCGCCGTGCTCAACGCCGACGACGACGCTGTGCTGGCCATGTCCGAGCGTACGCGTGCGCGCGTCGTCACCTACGGGTTGGCGGCCGACGTTGACGTGCGTGCTCGTGACGCGGAGCTGGACGACGCGGGACGCCCCCGCTTCACGCTCTGCGTGGGGGAGCACACGGCGCGGGTCCACCTTCGGCTCGTTGGGTGGCACCAGGTGCACAACGCGTTGGCTGTCGCCGCGGCGGCTGTCGAGGCGGGTGCCGACCCGGAGAGTGTCGCGGCTGCGTTGAGCGAGGCCCAACCGCTCAGCCGGTGGCGGATGGAGATCACGTATTCCACCGGCGGCGCCACCGTCCTCAACGACGCCTACAACGCCAACCCGGAGTCGGTGCGAGCGGCCCTGAGCACGCTGCGGTCGCTGGCTGGCGCGGGGCGCTCCTACGCCGTTCTCGGGCACATGGCGGAACTGGGTGCGCAGCACCGGGAGGCGCACGAGAACGTCGGGCGGTTCGCCGCCTCGAGCGGAGTGACGGAGCTCATCGTTGTCGGGGACGAGGCCGCGCCCATCGCCGACGGCGCCCGCAGCGTTGCCGCGTGGCAAGGAGAGGTCCGTAGCGTGGCGGATGCCGCGGAAGCGACAGCGGCATTGCGTGACCGGCTGCGGGCAGGAGACGTCGTCATGGTGAAGGGATCACGCGTGGCCGGGTTGGAGCAGGTAGCCGAACAACTGACCGCACAGGAGGCCGACAAGTGACCGGCATCCTCGCCGCGGCTGCGCTTTCCCTCGTCGTGTCACTGTTGGCTATGCCGATGGTGATCCGGATCCTGTTCCGGTTCAAGTTCGGTCAAGAGATCCGGGACGACGGTCCGGAGGGGCACAAGACCAAGCAGGGCACACCCACCATGGGTGGCATCATCATCATCATCGGTGCGGTGATCGGGTACTTCGGTTCCCACCTGATCCTGATGACCCGACCCACGGCTTCCGGCCTGCTGGTCATGTTCCTGTTCGTCGGGCTGGGCGCAGTCGGCTTTCTGGACGATTTCATCAAGATCTACAAGCGCCGCAGCCTCGGTCTGCGCAGCAGCGCGAAGATGCTGGGCCAGATCGTGGTGGGTGTGGCGTTCGCCGTCGGGGTGACCCAGTTCCCCAACGGCTACCAGTACACGCCGGCAGCACCGCAGCTCTCGTTCCTCCGGGACTTCGGTCCGCCCCTGCTGCTCGCCGTTTTCGTGATCTGGGCGCTGCTGCTGATCGTGGGCTTCTCCAACGCGGTGAACCTGACCGACGGTCTGGACGGCCTCGCCACGGGAGCGACGATCCTCTCGCTGGTGGCCTATGTCATCATCGGCAACTGGCAGCTGCGCCAGAGCTGCGCGACCGCTCTCACCCCGAGCTGCTATCCCGTGCGGGACCCGCTGGACCTCGCCGTGGTCGCGGCGGCGTGCCTGGGCGGGTGCATCGGGTTCCTGTGGTACAACGCGCCGCCTGCCAAGATCTTCATGGGCGACACCGGGTCGCTGGCGTTGGGCGGTCTTCTGGTGGGTCTCGCCATCACGACCCGTACGCAACTGCTGCTGCTGATCATCGGCGGACTGTTCGTGATCATCACCGCGTCCGTGATGATGCAGGTCAGCTTCTTCCGTCTGACAGGGAAGCGCATCCTGCGAATGGCGCCCCTGCAGCATCACTTTGAACTCAAGGGCTGGGACGAGACCACCATCGTGATCCGGTTCTGGATCATCCAGGGCCTGCTGGTGGGAATCGGTATCGGCCTGTTCTACCTTGAATGGATGCCGAGCTAGTGTGTGACTCTCCGCCCGGGAACCTCTCCGGCGAGTTCAGGGACCGCGTCGTGTGCGTCGCCGGTCTGGGAGTGTCCGGACCGCCGGTGGCCCGCGCCCTGTCGGGTATGGGCGCCCACGTGGTGGTGGTGGACGGCCGTACGGACCAGACCGCCCGAGAGCGTGCTGCCGAACTGCGTACCGAGGGTGTCGAGGTCGCGCTCGGCGGTGAGGAACTCCCCCCTGGTAGCGAACTCGTCGTCACCTCACCCGGGTGGCGCCCCGACTCCCCCCTGCTGGTTGCCGCCGCCCGTTCCGGAATCGAGGTCATCTGTGATGTGGAGCTCGCCTGGCGGCTGAGACCGGCCAACCAGACATGGCTGGCCGTGACCGGAACCAACGGCAAGACGACGACGGTGCGCATGCTGGAGGAGATCCTGCGCGCCGACGGCCGCGCCGCCGCTGCGGTGGGAAACGTCGGGACCCCGATCATCGACGCGGTACTTCCCGGAACCGACGGCCGGGCTCCCGCCGACATCCTCGCGGTGGAGCTCTCCAGCTTCCAGCTCCACTGGTCGGCGACGCTGCGGCCGTACGCCGCGACGGTCCTCAACGTGGCGGCCGACCACCTGGACTGGCACGGGGGGATGGAACCCTACGCCCGGGCGAAGGGGCAGGTCTATGCGCCCGGGACGGTCCGGGTGACGAACCAGGACGACCCGTGGTCCCGGCACCTGGCCACAACCCGGGGAGACTCCGGGGCTCCGCTCGCGGGTTTCTCCACCAACCGGCCGGAGCCCGGCGAGTTGGGACTGGACGCGGGACGGCTCGTCGACCGGTCGTTCGTGAGCGAACCGCGGACCGAAGCCGTCGAACTCGCCCGGGTCAGCGAGATGGCTGCCGCGGACCCGCACAACGTCGCCAACGCGCTGGCCGCGGCGACGCTCGCGCGCTCCGTCGGAGTCTCACCCGAAGCGGTTCGTACCGGCCTCGCGCGGTTCGCTCCCGAGCCCCACCGCATCTCACGGGTCGCGACCGTGGAGACGGTGGACTACGTGGATGACTCCAAAGCGACCAACCCGCACGCTGCCGCCGCGTCCGTCGCCTCGTTCGGATCCGTCGTGTGGCTCGCGGGGGGACTGCTGAAGGGGGCCGACGTGGAGGAGCTGGTCCGTGCGGCCGCTCCCCGACTGCGAGGGGCGGTCCTGTTCGGCCAGGACCGTGCTCGGCTCCGGTCGGCCCTGGCCGAGCACGTTCCCGACGCTCCCGTCGTGGACATCCCCGACACCGGTCCCGAAGCTATGGGAAAGGTCGTGTCCGCCGCGGCCGAACTCGCCCGTTCCGGTGACACGGTCCTCCTGGCTCCCGCCGCCGCCTCAATGGACATGTTCACCGACTACAACGAGCGCGGTGAGGCCTTCGTCGCGGCCGTCGGGGGATTGGCGCCCTCCCCGCCGGAATGAGCGGACGCACTGTGTTCTGGCGTACTCCGTTCCGTGAGGGCTAGGCTCTCCGGTATTCCACAAGGACGGCAACACGCGCGAAATGTCCGACGCTTGTCGTCGTCGCGCCGCCAGAATTGGGCGACGCTACCAGTTATCGCGGGGTGTTTCCGGCTCCCGGGCTGAGGCAGAACGCGTTCCTGGGGGCTGTCGGCTCCCACCGGAACCAGGAGCCGACCGTTCGCGCCGGAGAGATGGGGGAGGCGAACGACCGTGCTGTTGCGGTTCCGGTCCCGTCCGACCGTGTGTCAGAGCGCGGCCTCCGGAAGCGTCACGGAGCCGGGGGACACGGCGGACAGGGCGGGCCCCGGCGTGGCACGGGCCCAGCGGTGCGAGGGCACAGCCGCGCTGTCGCGGAGTCGGCGGTGTCTGTTCCCGCCCGGACGCAGCCACCGGGCTCGGAGCCCCTGTCCCTTGTGCGCTCCGTGGGGGAACCGCGATTCCCCGCCCCCGGACGGTGAGAAGGACAGCAAGGGAACCAGTGGGACAAAGGCGGCCAGCGGCAGTGTCATCGTCAACCTCGAGGTCAGGATCTGCCCGTACTCCCAGCGCCGGTCCTCGGCGCGGCGGCACGGACAGACCGGAAAGCACCGCCGCGAGGAGCCTGGGGTGGCTGCGGGAACTGCCCCAGGCGCTGAACCGGCCGTTGACCTCGTACTACCTGGTCTTCTCCAGCAGCGTGCTGCTCATCGCACTGGGACTGGCCATGGTCCTGTCGTCCTCCATAGTCGACTCCTACACCGAGACCGGCTCGGCGTACTCGCTCTTCCAGAAGCAGGTGGCTGCCGCCGCCTGCGGGATTCCGCTGATGATGGTGGTGTCCCACCTTCCGGTGACGCTGCTGCGTAAGGTCGGCTACCCGGCGATGCTGGGATCGATCGCTCTCTTGGTCCTCACGGCTTTCCAGGGCAAGGAGTACGGTTACGGCGCGGTGCGCTGGTTGGAGGTCGGTGGTTACACCATCCAGCCCTCGGAGTTCGCCAAACTCGCCTTCGCGCTGTGGGGCTCCAACGTGTTGGCGCGTAAGGAGGAACTGCGGCAGATCGCCGAGTGGCGCCACCTGCTGGTCCCGTTGTTGCCGGGGTGCGGGGTGCTGGTACTGCTGGTGCTGATCGGTACCGACCTGGGGACCACGCTGGTGCTTCTGGCGATATTCCTCGCCCTGCTGTGGGTCGTCGGCGCACCGGCGAAGCTGTTCGTCGGCATGTTCGGTCTGGCCAGCGTACTCGCGGGGATCATGATCGCGGTCGAGCCGTTCCGGCTGGCCCGGGTCACCTCCTTCCTCAACCCCCAGTCCGACCCGACCGGTTCGGGATTCCAGCTGCTGCACGGGTTGTACGCGTTGGGTACGGGCGGGGTACTCGGTGTCGGGATCGCGAGGAGCCGGGAGAAGTGGGGATTCCTCCCGCACCCGGAGAGCGACTTCATCTTCGCCATCCTCGGCGAGGAGCTCGGTCTCATCGGGACTCTGGTCGTCGTGGGACTTTTCGGTGTCCTCGGTTACGCTGGGCTCCGCATCGCCTCGCGGGTCAAGGATCCGTTCGTGCGGCTGGCCGCCACGGCGGTCACCGCCTGGATCGTGGTCCAGGCGTTGGTCAACATCGGCACGGTTATCGGCGTGCTGCCGGTGACGGGTATCCCGCTCCCCCTGGTCTCGGCGGGTGGATCGTCGCTGGTTCCGACCCTGGCAGGGTTGGGCGTCCTGCTCGCTCTCGCCAAAACCGAGCCCCAAGCGAGGAAAGCGTTGGCCGCGCGTGGTCCGGGACCAGTGCAACAGGCTCTACGCTGGCTCGGGCTGGACAGGGCCGGGACGGACACGAGACCCGGTTCCGGGGCGCAGACGAAGAACAGCTCGCGTCCAACGCAGGTTCAATCAAGGAGGAATCGGCGACGATGAGGGTAGCCCTCGCCGGAGGCGGCACGGCCGGGCATATCGAGCCCGCCCTATCCCTGGCGGATGCGCTGCGGCGTATCGATCCGGAGTGCCAGATCACGTGTTTGGGAACTGAACGGGGACTGGAAACCCGGCTCGTGCCCATGCGGGGCTATGATCTCGGTGAGATACCCGCTGTCCCCCTGCCGCGGAAGATCACGCCGAAGCTGCTCACCGTACCGGGCAAACTGGCGAGTTCGATCAGTGCCGCCGGGAACCATCTCGACCAGCTCAACGCCGACGTACTCGTCGGTTTCGGTGGTTACGTGGCCACCCCCGGCTACATCGCCGCACGTCGGCGCGGCATCCCGATCGTCGTGCACGAGGCCAACCCGCTGCCCGGCCTGGCCAACCGGCTCGGGGCGCGACTCACCCCCCACGTTTTCACCGGACACCCGCACACCGACCTCCGCCGCGGCCGTTTCGTCGGTATTCCGCTGCGTGAGGGGATATCCACCCTGGACCGTCTCGCCTCGGGGGACAAGGCCCGAGCGCACTTCGGCCTCCGACCCGAACTCCCCACCCTGCTGATCTTCGGCGGCTCCCAGGGAGCGCAGGACGTCAACCAGGCGGCGTTCGACACCATAGCCGACTTCCGGGAGGCCGGCGTTCAGGTCCTGCACGTCGTAGGACCCAAGAACGCCAGTGAACCCGAGGACTACACGCGCGACGGCGTTCCCTACGTGGCCGTCCCCTACGTGGACCGCATGGACCTCGCCTACGCGGCAGCGGACGTCGCGATGTGCCGTTCCGGCGCGATGACCTGCGCCGAACTCACGGCCGTGGGGCTGCCGGGAGCGTTCGTGCCCCTGCCGATCGGTAACGGTGAGCAACGGCTCAACGCCGAGCCGATCATCGAGGCGGGCGGGGGCATCATGGTGGACAACGCTGACCTGACCCCGCAGTGGATCAGGGAGAACCTCGTGCCCCTTCTCACCGATACGGACCGGGTCGTGGGTATGTCCGAGGCGGCGTCGGCCATGGGGCGGCGTCACGCGGACATGGAACTGGCCCGGGAGGTGAGCGCGATCGCCACCGGCGAGCGTCCCACTCCCGACATTCCGGTCAACGAGGACGACGAGGGAGACGAGGACGACGCTTACGTTGACGACGGGAAGGACGCGCAATGAGCCTGGTCGAGCCGACCGAACCGGTCCGAAGTGACGAACTGGGGCGGGTGCACTTCGTCGGTATCGGCGGTGTCGGGATGTCGGGTATCGCGCGCATCCTGTTGCAGGGCGGAGCCTCCGTGTCCGGAAGCGACGCCAAGGACGGTGACCTCGTGCGCGAGCTGGGAGAGCGTGGGGCCACGGTGCACGTGGGACACGACGCGCAGCACGTCGACGGCGCGGACACGGTCGTCGTCTCCTCCGCGGTACGCGAGGACAACCCCGAGCTGCGCGAGGCGCGCCGGCGCGGACTGCGGGTCCTTCCACGGGCCGCGGCTCTGGGCGCACTGCTGAGGGGCCGCAACAGCGTGGCCGTGACGGGAACCCACGGCAAGACCACCATCACCGCGATGCTCACCACGGTGCTGCGGTCCGCGGGAGCCGACCCCGGATACGTCATCGGCGGAACGCTCGCCAGTACCGGTGCCGGGGCCGACGCCGGCGCCGGGGAGATCATGGTGGCGGAAGCCGACGAGAGCGACGGCTCGTTCCTGATGCTCTGGCCCGACATCGCCGTGGTCTCCAACGTGGAGGCGGACCACCTGGACAACTACGGCGACCTCGGAGAGATCCACGCCAATTTCGCGGGGTTCGTCGACCAGGTCCGGCGGACGCTCGTTATCGGTATCGACGATCCCGGCGCCGGCAGGATCGCCGAACTCGCCCGGGAACGCGGGGCACGCGTCCGTACCTACGGGGAGGACCCGGCGGCTGACTACCGGGTGAGCGACGTCCGGGCCGAAGGGTTCACCACCACCTTCACGCTGCACACCGCCTCCGCGCCGCCGCTGGAGTACACCGTCCCCGTGCCGGGGCGGCACAACGCGCTCAACGCCGCGGCCGCCGTCGCCGTCGCCGAGGAACTGGGGTACTCCCCGGAGTCGGCTTCCGCGGGTCTGCGCGGTTTCTCCGGTGCCGCCCGCCGGTTCGAGTACAAGGGCGAGGCCCGAGGGGTCGCGCTCTACGACAGCTACGCCCACCACCCCACCGAGATCGCTGCTGACCTGCGAGCGGCACGGTCGGCCCTGGAGTCACACACCTCCGTGCCGGCTGGGGAGGGCCTGCGGCCGGGGCGGGTGATCGCGGTTTTCCAACCGCATCTGTACAGCCGCACCCGGATCTTCGCCGCGGACCTCGCGGACTCCCTCTCGCTGGCCGACGTGGTCCTCGTGCTGCCGATATACGCGGCCAGGGAAGACCCGGAACCGGGAGTGAGCTCCGAACTCATCACCCGCGGCATCGGGCATGGCCGTGTCCGTGACTGTCGCAGCGGGGACGAGGCCCTGCAGCAGGTGGCGGAACTCGCGTCTGCGGGGGACCTCGTCTTCACCATGGGTGCTGGTGACGTGACTGAGCTGGGACCGGAGTTGCTGGCAGAGCTGGAGCGTGTCTCCGCCTAGCCTGACGCTGGGTGGTACGAACGGGCGTCGGAAGGGGACCGGTGAGACGTGGTGAATCCCGGAAACAGGAGGCTGGTACCGCCGCGCGTTCCTCCCCTCGGGACCCGTGGAAGGTCGCTTTCGTCGTGCTTCTCGTGCTGGGGGTCCTGGCGGGGGCGGGGTGGCTGTTACTGAGTTCCCAACTGCTCGCTGTCCGCGACGTCGACGTCGCCGGGGCGGAACGGGTCGACCCTGACGAGGTGGTGGCGAGCGCGGACGTCGGATCGGAGACTCCGCTCATCCGTGCGGACACGGACGCCATCGCGCAGCGGGTGCACGAGCTGCGGCTGGTCGAGTCCGTCGACGTCACCCGGCAATGGCCGTCGACACTGCGCGTGGCCATCACGGAACGCGAACCCCGGGTGGGTATCGAGATCGACGGCGGGTACTGGCTGGTGGACGGTGCCGGGGTGCGGATCGCCGAACGGGAGGAGGAGCCTTCCGACTACCCGCTGGCGCGCATCACGGGAGAGGTCAGGGGTAACCCGGGCCTCTCCGTGGCGGCCGGTATCACCGAGCACCTTTCCGACCCCGTGCTCGGGAGAGTCACGGGCATCGAGGCGGAGGAGCCCGACAACGTGGTCGTGCTCCTGGACAGCGGTGCTCGTGTGGTGTGGGGAGACGGGGAGCGGACGCGGGAGAAGAGCGAGGTTCTGGCGATCCTGTTGCGCGAGCGGCCTCCGAACGAGGATCGCGAGTACGACGTCAGCGCTCCGGACACGGCGGTCGTTTCCTGACTCCCTCCGAGGCGGCTCGGGGGCGTGACCGATCGCGCGTGACGGGGGAACAGCCGCGACGCGCCGAGGCCGCGCATCGCCTTGGAAACGTGCGCCCCGTTAGGCTAAGCGCGTGGTTGGTTGCCCGTCGGCATCCTGCAACTTACTGTCGAAGAACGCAGCCCCTGATTGACATGACTATGAACCCTGCAACGGGCGAGGTGGGCGGGGCCGGCAGCCTGGAGCTGGCGGGGCGGTACCCACTCTTGTAGGGAGCCGGGCTGGTGGTTGACCAGTCCGGAAAAGCCCGGACGTAGCACTGTAGAACCGGAAAAGCTGGCTGACTCGCTCCTGTGCGAGGCACACGATCGTGCTGGAACGGGACGGTGCGGCTGGCAGAAGCGAGCGGAAAGGCCCCTCGTCGTGGCAGCACCGCAGAACTACCTCGCGGTCATCAAAGTCGTCGGTATCGGCGGCGGTGGTGTCAACGCCGTGAATCGGATGATCGAAGAGGGACTTAAGGGCGTCGAGTTCATCGCCATCAACACCGACGCTCAGGCGCTGCTGATGAGCGACGCCGACGTCAAGCTCGACGTCGGCCGCGAGCTCACGCGCGGATTGGGCGCCGGGGCCAACCCGGATGTGGGACGAAAGGCGGCCGAGGACCACCGCGAGGAGATCGAGGAGGTCCTCAAAGGGGCCGACATGGTTTTTGTCACCGCTGGGGAGGGTGGTGGCACCGGCACGGGCGGCGCTCCCGTGGTTGCCGATATAGCCCGGTCGTTGGACGCCCTCACGATCGGTGTGGTGACCCGGCCCTTCAGTTTCGAAGGTAAGCGCAGAGCGACCCAGGCGGAGTCCGGGATAGCGACACTGCGCGAAGAGGTCGACACCCTGATCGTGATTCCCAACGACCGCCTACTGTCCATCTCTGACCGGCAAGTGAGCGTGCTGGACGCGTTCAAAGCAGCCGACCAGGTGCTGCTTTCCGGTGTGCAGGGCATTACCGACCTGATCACCACACCCGGACTGATCAACCTGGACTTCGCTGACGTGAAATCCGTCATGTCGGGTGCGGGGTCGGCACTCATGGGGATCGGCTCGGCGCGGGGGGACGATCGCGCTGTGGCCGCGGCCGAGATGGCGATCTCCTCGCCCCTGCTGGAAGCCAGTATCGATGGTGCCCACGGGGTGCTCCTGTCCATCCAGGGCGGTTCCGACCTGGGCTTGTTCGAGATCAACGAGGCAGCACAGCTCGTTGCGAACTCGGCCGCTCCCGACGCCAACATCATCTTCGGCGCTGTGATCGACGACGCGCTCGGGGACGAGGTGCGCGTCACCGTCATCGCTGCCGGGTTCGACGAGCCGAGTGTCGAATCGGGACCCGAGTCCACCGCGGCAGCGCTCACCGCGGAACCGTCCGTACCGCAGCGTGGCGAGTCCGCCGAGTCGAAACCGTCATCGGTGACGGCCCAGACCACCCAGACCGGGCCGGAGAGAAAAACGGAGCGCGCCCCGGAGCCGGCTGCCGAACAGCCGGTGCGTAGCCCCGCCCCGGAACCGGTGCGGGAGGAGCCTCCCCGCGCCCAGGTCCCCTCCGAGCCCGAGCCGGAGCCCAGGCGGCCCGAGCCCGAGGTCAGGCGGTCCGAGCCCGAGCCCAGGCGGCCAGAACCGGAATCCAGGCGGCCCGAGCCCGAGCCCCGGAGGGAGGAGAACCAGGCCTCCGCCGCGGCGCGGGTGGAGGAGGAGACCGACACGGAGCCTGCTCCTGAGGAGGAGGGGAACCGCGGCCGCAACATCCAGTCGGTCAGCGACAGCGAGAGCACCCAACTCCGCAGCACCGGTACGGAGAGCCAGCTTCCGCGTTCGGGAGCCTCCGGTGGGGAGGTCTCCTCCCCCCGGCGCAGAGTGGTGTTCGACGATCCCGACGATCTGGACGTCCCGGACTTCCTCAAGTAGTCCCTTCCCGCAGGGGCGGTATGCCCTGCGGGAACGTAACGCACAGGGTACCGGCCTCCTCCGAGGCCGGTACCCTGTTTGCTGTCCCCTCCCCACACAGCCAGGAAGAGCAGCGTCGGTTGATGAGTGCCGTGTTCCAGTTGGGCCCCGGAGTGGCTGCCGGTTTCACTCGACGGTATGACGGCGGGGTGAGCGCTGCTCCGTTCGATACGCTCAACCTCAGTTCGGGGGTGTCCGACGACCACACGGCTGTGGAGCGCAACCGGCAGGACGCGGCCGCCCGGCTGGGGTTCGACAGCGGTCGTGTGGTCTGGATGGACCAGGTGCACGGTGCTGATGTCGCGGTGGTGACAGCACCCGGTGTGGCGCCACGGGTCGACGGGATCGTCACCACCCGCGACGATCTCGTCCTGGCAGCGCTGGCTGCGGACTGTCTGCCGATCCTCGGGGCGGATCCGGACGCGGGTGTCCTGGGCGCGGCGCACTCCGGGCGCGCCGGAACGCTGGCGGGGATCGCGCCCCGTCTCGTGGAGGCCATGGTCAACCAGGGGGCCAGGGAAAGCCGGATCACGGTGGCCCTCGGCCCGGCGATCTGCGGCCGGTGTTACGAGGTGCCGGAATGGATGCGTGACGAGATGGCCGAACGCCTCCCCCAGGGGGCCGGTCGTACCTCCGTCGGAACGGCCAGTATCGACCTCCGCGCAGCGGTCACCGCCCAGTTCGAGGAGTGCGGGGTGCACAATGTCGTGGTGGATCGGCGCTGCACCCTGGAGGACCCCGACCTTTTCTCGCACCGGCGTACCGGCATGACTGGGCGGTTTGCCGGATATATCTGGTGGTGCTGATCATGTCCGACATGAAGCGTGTGACGGAAAACGCGGGGGAGACCGCTCGGACCGAGCGGATCGCGGCCAACCTCGCCGAGTTGCGTTCCCGGATCTCCGCAGCGTGCGAACGACACGCCCGGTCGCCGGACGATGTGACGATCGTCGCTGTGACGAAGACGTACCCGGCCTCTGATGTGCGAATTCTCGCTGGTCTCGGTATCGGCGATGTTGGTGAGAACCGGGACCAGGAGGCGGCGGGAAAGGCGGCCGAGTGCGGGGACCTGCCGCTCAGGTGGCACTTCGTCGGCCAGCTGCAGACGAACAAGGCCCGTTCGGTCGCGCGTTACGCTGACGTCGTGCACTCGGTGGACCGCACCCGCTTGGTCCGGACCCTGGGTTCCCGGGTGCGGACGGAGAACCGGGAGATCGGGTGCCTGGTACAGGTCAATCTCGACCCGGACTCGGAAGTGGGCGAACTCGGAACCCGCGGTGGTGTGGACCCGCGTGACGCGATGGGTCTCGCGGACGAGATCGTCGCGGAACCCGGACTGTCCCTCGGCGGGGTGATGGCGGTAGCTCCCCGTGGCGAGGACCCCGGTGCCAGCTTCGCGCGACTGCGCTCCACAGCTGCGGCGATCCGCGAACGCTATCCGCAAGCCACGGTGGTTTCCGCGGGGATGACCGGAGACATGGAGGCCGCGATCGGCCAAGGGGCAACCCACATACGTGTGGGCACGGCGTTGCTCGGTGCCCGCGATGCCAACGTGGGGTAATGTCCCCACATGGACGTTGGCGCCCATCTGTCGAGTTCGCCCGCTTGGCGAACCAGGGCGGATACCGGAAAGTCATCTGCGGCGCGGCACCACAGAGATGACGGAGGACTAGAGATGGCCGGCGCGATGCGCAGGATGGCAGTCTATCTCGGCCTCATGGAGGACGACCGCTACGATCTCCGCTATGCGGACGAGTATGATGACTTTGATGACTTCGATGACGGTATCGAGGAACGGCGGGACCGTGGCCTCGAACAACGCAGTGATTCGCGAGCTGAGCCCGTGACAGATGCGGACAGTCAGACAACGTCCACAGAGGAGCGGCGAGCGTCCGCGACGGCTCCTCCCTCCACCGCCGACCTCGCGCGTATCACGACCCTGCACCCACGGACCTACAACGAAGCGCGCACTATCGGGGAGCACTTCCGGGAAGGTATACCGGTGATCATGAACCTCACCGAGATGGTCGACAGCGATGCCAAGCGTCTGGTCGACTTCGCGGCGGGGCTTATATTCGGTCTGCACGGCAGCATCGAACGTGTGACCAACAAGGTGTTCCTGCTGTCACCAGCTAACGTTGAAGTGACTGCTGAGGACAAAGCCCGCATCGCCGAGCGGGGGTTCTTCAATCAGAGCTAGACCATTGTTCAGAGACGGAGTCGGAGAACGACCGTGAGTATCGTCCAGAACGTACTCGTCAGCGCCCTGTATATCTTCATGTTCGTGCTGATCGGTCGGCTCGTGTTCGAGCTCGTCCAGTCGTTCTCCCGATCGTGGCGGCCCACGGGGGCCGTACTTGTGCTCGCCGAAGCCACGTACACGATCACCGATCCACCGTTGAGGTTCCTACGGCGGTTCATCAAACCTGTACGTTTGGGAAGCGTGGCACTCGACCTCAGCTTCACCGTCCTTTTCCTCTTCGTGGTTATTCTCATCCAGATCGTGAGCCGGATTTCCGTCATGTGACCAGGCCACGGGCACAGAAAAAGCAGGTTGAGGTTTCGATGTGTGGTCTTGGTCATGTTCCGGGTTGCCGTGAGGTCACGATCAGGTAGCGTCCTTACGGACAGAGTCCAAGCGCGCCAAGGAGTCGAACATGCCGCTGACACCCGCGGATGTGCGGAATAAGCAGTTCAGTACGACCCGGTTGCGACCGGGCTATGACGAGGAAGAGGTCGACGCGTTCCTCGACGAGGTCGAGTCCGAGCTGGACCGACTCATCCAGGAGAACGAGGAACTCCGTGGGAAACTCGCCGAGTGCCTGCGGGGCAAGGTTCCCAACGGCAACGGCCAGGAGGCCCAGCAGCCGCAGGAGCAGGCGCCCGCGGAACCGGCGCCCCAGGCCCAGCAGCCGCAACAGCCCCAGCCGGCCCAGCAGCCCCAGCAGCAGCCCGAGCCGGCCCGTGCCGAGTCCTCCCCCGCCCAGTCCATGGAGCAGCAGCTTCCGGCGATGGCGGCGAACATGGCGGCCCAGGGCGGCGGCGGTGAGGAGAACATGGACACCGCCTCGCGGGTGCTGGCCCTCGCCCAACAGACAGCTGACCAGGCGATCTCGGACGCCCGCCGGGAGGCCGACGAGACGCTGGGCCGGGCCCGCAACGAGGCTGACGACATCCTCGGAAAAGCGCGCCGGCAGGCCGAGCAGATCGTCAACGAGGCCCGTGCCCGTTCCGAGAACCTCGACCGCGACGCGCAGGAACGTCACCGTCAGGTCATGGGCTCCCTGGTGCAGCAGCGCGAGGAGCTGGAGCACAAGGTCAGTGAGCTGAAGGACTTCGAGCGCGAGTACCGCAGCCGGCTGAAGGACTACTTCGAGCGGCAGCTGCGTGAACTCGCCGAGGGCGCGAACGAGCCGAGCGCTCCCAACCCCAGCCAGCAGAACCCGGCCCAGCAGAATCCGGCCCAGCAGAACCCGAACACGACGGGCGGTTTCCAGACGATGGCGCCCTCGGGCGGGGCGCCCGCGATGCAGCAGGCGAGCGCTCCGGGCAACGGTGCCCCCTCCGGAAACCCGTTCGCCCAGGCCGAGCCCGCCCAGCCCGGGAACTACAACCCGAGCGAGCCTCCGCATGAACGCCGTTAGTACGTAGCCCAGGAGGCAGTGTCACACTGCTGCACACGACCTCGACGACGAAGGCTCTCTTCCGGTGCTAACTATCGCCAGTCTCGTCATCCTGGTGGCGGCGCTGCTCGTCCTCCTGATGGCTGTGACACTTGCCGAGACGGTCCTGGCCTACATCGCTATCGGCCTGGGCGTCATCAGCGCGGTGCTTCTCACTGTCGAGGCGCTCCGTCTGATGGGCTACTCGGTAGCGCTGTGGGGCCTCCCTGCGGACGGGGCCGACCGGTCCGGCGAAAGCACCCCGCGGACGGACGAGTTGGGGAAGGCGTCCGTCCCCGGCGCGTCGGCAACGTCGCCGGCGCCGACCGAGAGCGTCGAGGAGAGTGACACTTTCTCCCCCGACGTACCAACGGAGTATCCGTCGCGAGCGACCCAGCAGGCGACGGAAGAGAACTCCCCGCTGTCTGCGACGGACGGGGAAGTCTCAGTCGAGGAGAACACCCCGTCGGCTGGGACCCCACCGGCCGGGACCCTTGAGCCAGGTCCGGCCGACACACCGTCACAGGAGGACGCCCCCGACGCTGTCGACCCGGCCACTCCTCCACCGACGGTGGCCCCGGAAACCAGTCCGGAGCCATCCGGTCCCGCTTCCGAGGACTCCGCGGCGCGCAGTGCCGTCGGGGAGGAGAGCGTTGCCGCGGAGGAGAGCACCGCCGTGGAGGAGGACTCCGAAGGCGGCGCCCGCCCCGATCCCGAGAGCACCGGCCATCAGGGCGACTCCCAGGACGATCAGAGTTCCGGGGCGGAGGACGAGGAGGACCGTTCCGGGGAGGGTTCCGCTGCCGGGACCGCCGCCGCGGAGGCGGAAACCGGGGACGGAGGCGACACCTCGCAGGTGCCGGAAACCTCCGAGACAACCGAGACCTCCTCGCGCCCGGAGGACGACGCCCGCTCCGACGGGTCGTAAGCCGCACGGGCCCTCGACTCCGGCAGGAACCGATACGAGACGTGCCGCGCCGTGGGAGCCGGACGCCTGCCGCGTACCGACCGGCCCCGCCGGCCCCGACGGTTCCCCCGCCGAGGCCGGTCGTAGGAGAGCCCGGGGCCCGTCAGGCTCTGCGGAGCCAGAAGGTCACCCCGAACTCGTCCGAGGAGACCGCGTGTGTCTCCTCCTCGGGAACTCCCTCGGTCAGTGTGTTGGCCAGCACCTCGCCCGCGATGGTGTCGGCGTGCTCGACCAGCGCCCGGTGCGTCTCGTCGGCGGTGGCCGACCACCACACGTCTATGCGGTCGGATATGTCCAGGCCACTGGACTTGCGGGCGTCCTGGACCAGGCGGATGACCTCACGCGCCAGGCCGGAGCGCCGCAGCGCCGGTGTGATCTCCAGGTCCAACGCCACCGTCTCGTTGGCCTGCGAGGCCACGGCCCAGCCCTCCCGCGGCTGCTCGGTGATCAGCACCTCCTCCGCGCTGATCTCCACCGGTTCCTCCTCGACCCGCACGTGCGCCCAGCCGGTGGAGCGCACCGCCGTGACGAGCTCCGCCGCGTCGGCCGACTGGATGGCCTCCGCCACCAGCGGGGTGCGTTTCGCGAAACGTTTCCCCAGGGCACGGAAGTTGGGTTTGACGATGTAGTCCACAAGCTCGCCTTCTTCCTCGGCGAGTACGTCGATCCGACCGACGTTGAGTTCCTCCGCGATCTGGGAGCGCAACTCCTCCGGCAGGGAACCGACTCCCTCCGCACCAGCCAGAACGCGGGACAGCGGTTGGCGGGTGCGGACTCCGGAATCGGCCCGGGCGGAGCGGCCGAGTTCCACGAGGCGCCGTGTGAGAGCCATCTGCTCGGACAGGTGCGTGTCGATGAGCTCGCTGCGCACCTCGGGCCAGCTGGTCAGGTGCACGGAGTCCGGGGCCTGGGGGCGGCGAAGGGCCGACCACACGTGGTCGGTGATGAACGGCACCATCGGCGCCATCAGCTGGGTGAGGGTCTCCAGCGACTCGAACAGTGTCGCGAACGCCGAGGCGTTCTCGGGAGTTTTCGGTCCCGCCCAGAAACGGCGCCGCGAACGACGCACGTACCAGTTGGAGAGGTCGTCGATGAACGTGGTGAGAAGACGCCCCGCTGTCGTGGTGTCGAAGTTGTCCAGAGCCTCGGTGACGCCGGACACGGCACGGTTGAGTTCGGAGAGCAGCCACCGGTCGAGCAGGGGGCGCGCTCCCGGTTCCGGGGCCTCGGCCAGTCTGCTGTGGTCCCACGTGTCGCCGGCGTTGGCGTACAGGGTGAAGAACGAGACCGTGTTGTAGTAGGTCAGCAGCACCTTGCGGACGATCTCCTCCAGGGCGGTGTGTCCCACCCTGCGCGGCATCCAGGGCGAACCGCTGGCGAGCATGAACCAGCGCAGCGCGTCGGCACCGTGCCGTTCCATCACCTCCATCGGTTCCAGCACGTTGCCCAGGTGCTTGCTCATCTTGCGCCCGTCCTCGGCCAGGATGTGGCCCAGGCACACCACGTTCTCGTAGGAGGAACGGCCGAACACCAGGGTGCTCACGGCCATGAGGGAGTAGAACCAGCCGCGTGTCTGGTCGATGGCCTCGCAGATGTACTGCGCGGGGAAGTTGTCCCGGAACGTTTCCTCGTTGCGGTGCGGTGCGCCCCACTGGGCGAACGGCATCGCGCCCGAGTCGAACCAGGCGTCGATCACCTCGGGGACGCGGGCGGCATCACCGCCGCACTGCGGGCACGCGAAGGTGATCCCGTCGACGTAGGGCCGGTGCGGGTCCAACGAGCCGAGGTCGGAACCCGCGAGCCGCCCGAGCTCCTCCAGCGATCCCACGACGGTGGTGTGCTCCTCGGCGCATTGCCAGATCGGAAGCGGCGTTCCCCAGTAACGGCTGCGCGACAGGGCCCAATCGACGTTGTTGCGCAGCCACTCCCCGTAGCGCCCCTCCTTGACGTTCTCGGGGTACCAGTTGGTGTCGGCGTTCTGCTGCAGCAGCTGCTCCTTGATCGCCGTCGTCTTGATGTACCAGGACGGCAGGGCGTAGTACAGCAGCGGGGTGTGGCAGCGCCAGCAGTGCGGGTAACTGTGCTCGTAGGACTGGTGGCGGAAGAGCAGCCCTCGTTCCGTGAGGTCGGTGACGAGTTTGTCGTCGGCGGTCTTGAAGAAGTCGCCGCCGACGAGCTCCAGCTCGGCCCGGAAGGTGCCGTCGGACCCGACGGGGTTGACGATCGGCAGGTCGTAGGCGCGCGCCAGCGCCATGTCGTCGGCACCGAAGGCGGGAGCCTGGTGCACCAGGCCGGTGCCGTCCTCGACGGTGACGTAGTCGGCCAGCACGATGTAGTGCGCCGTCTCGTCGAACTCGACGAACTCGAAGGGGCGCTGGTAGGACCACCCCTCCATCTCCGCGCCCTCGAAGCGCTCCCCGGTGAGTTCCCAGTCCTCACCCAGCACAGCGGCGACCAGTGGTTCGGCGATGAGCAGCCGCTCGAAGCCGTCGGTGGCCACGACGTAGGAGACGTCCGGATGGACGGCCACCGAGGTGTTGGATACCAGGGTCCAGGGGGTCGTGGTCCACACCAGCAGTGAGGTGGAGCGTTCCGGGTCCGCCAGGGGGCCGGAGGTCACGGGGAAGCGTACGTACACCGAGGGGTCGACCACGGTCTCGTAGCCCAGTGCCAGCTCGTGGTCGGACAGGGTCGTGCCGCAGCGCGGGCAGTAGGGGCTGATCCGGTAGTCGCGGACGAGCAGTCCCTGGTCCCAGATGTACCTCAGCGCCCACCACACCGACTCCACGTACTGGGGGTCCATGGTGCGGTAGGCGTCGTCCATGTTCACCCAGTAACCCAGGCGGTGGGTCATGGCGGTGAACGCGTCCACGTTGCGCAGCACCGACTCGCGGCAGTGCGCGTTGAACTCGGCGACGCCGAACTCCTCGATGTCCCGCTTCCCGCTCAGGCCGAGCTCCTTCTCCACGGCGACCTCCACGGGAAGGCCGTGGCAGTCCCATCCGGCCTTGCGGTCCACGTGGTAGCCCCGCATGGTCTTGAAGCGGGGGAAGACGTCCTTGAACACGCGGGCCTCGACATGGTGCACGCCGGGCTGGCCGTTGGCGGTCGGCGGCCCCTCGAAGAAGACCCAGTTCTGCCTACCCCGGGTCTGTTCCAGGGAGCGCTCGAAGACACTGTCCCGGGACCAGCGGTCCAGTACCTCGTGCTCGACCGCGGGCAGGTCGATCTGGGCGGGAAGGCTGGGGAAAACGCGGGAGTCGGAGTGTTGCTCGTTCGGCATTCGTCGTACCTTTCCACCAGACAAGTGGCCTGATGGAGGGACGAGGCCCAAGCCCCGCGGTACCACCCTCCTTGGGAACGCCGCGCGTCCCCCACCTCGTTGTTCCTGTTGCTGCCGGTTCTACTGAGCTGGACCCAGGGCGACGGTGGCGCTTCCAGCCGTTCTTCCGGCGGCTCCGGGGTGATCTTCACGGCGGTCATACCCTCGGGCTCCCACCATCCCCGAGTCGCTGCGGGCTGTGTCCGGCGCTACTCGCCCCATCAACGCCTTGCTGCGGACCGAGAATAGCGCAACTGCGGCGGTAGCGTGTGCTGGATTCCCGTTGGCCGCGGCCGTTTCCCCCCGGCTGAACGCGACCGGGCATACTTGCCTGTCGTAACCCCGAACACAGCCAGGAAAGGTGAGCCGAATGGCACAGAACGACCAGGGACAGAGCGTGCTGGTGACGCTGGCCGAACGGGAGGACGCTGACGAGCTGGCCGAGGAGCTGCTGGAACAGGGCTACGAGCCGTGCTCGGTGCATCGCAGCATGCTCGCGGGCGAGGACGACGCCGCCGACGCCGACTGGGTGATCGAGGTGCGGACCGGGCCGCACGGTGGTCCCGCCGCGTTCGAGGAACCGCACCTGGCGGCCCTGGCCGCCGACTACGGAGGGGTGGCCTCGCTGGACTGAGCCCCGGTGCTCCCGCGTATCAAAAGCGGGAGCACCGGGAACACCACAGGGAAAGTGTCGTCCGGTGTCGCGAGTTGATCCGCGCGCGGACGGCGCTTAAGCTACCCGGAATTGTGTGGAATAGGGCCCTGAGCCGCCGCGTTCCGGCACGGTACCGAAAGGGACGGGTGCCGGGAGACAGCCACGACCGGCGGTGCCAACCAGCGGCCGTCCTGCGTCAGAGTTAGGGATCGTAGCCGGGCCCGACCGGGGGAAACACGAGGGGAACATGAGCGTGACCGAAGCTGCGGGGCTGCCCGTTCGACCGGGGGAGTCTGCATGGACTGAGGAGGAGCTGGCCGAGGTACGCAACCAGCTCGAGTCCGACATCGCCCTGCTGCGCAAAGAGATCGCGGAGGCCGAATCGGAGCTGGCGGAACGCCTCGCGGACTCGGTGGACGGGGCGGGGGACGACCCCACCGACACGGGAGCCAAGGCGTACCAGCGTGAACACGACCTGGCACTCGCGTACAACACCCGGGACCTGCTCGCGCAGAGTGAGCGGGCCGTCCAGCGGATGGACGAGGGAACCTACGGTGAGTGCGAGTCGTGCGGCCAGGCTGTCGGGAAGGCCCGGCTGCAGGCGTTCCCGCGGGCGACACTGTGCGTGCAGTGCAAACAGCGCGAGGAGCGTCGCTGACTGATACGGGATCTTCACAGGGTGACGGACGGGAAGGGGACGGAACCGCCGCGCAGGGACCGCGGCGGTTCGTTCTCCTGGCGGCTGTCGCGTTCACGGGGATAGCGGCGGACCTGGCCACCAAGGAGGCCGCCCTGGCGCTACTGCGCCCGGGGGAGGCCGTGAGCGTCGTCGGCGAGATTCTCCGCTTCACCCTGGTTTTCAACACGGGAGCGGCGTTCTCCATCGGGACCGGTATGACCTGGGTCTTCTCCCTGCTCGCTTTCGTTGTCGTGGGGTATATCCTGCGGATAGCGCGCAGACTGCACAGTCCCGGCTGGGCGGTGGCCCTCGGCCTGATCCTCGGCGGGGCGTGCGGGAACCTGGTGGACCGGCTGTTCCGGGATCCGGGGCCGTTGCGGGGAGCAGTGGTGGACTGGATCCAGCTCCCGCATTGGCCGGTGTTCAACATCGCGGACTCGTGCATAGTTGTCGGTGGCGTGCTCACGGTGCTGTTGGCGTTCAACGGTGTCAACATCGACGGGACCCGGGATCGCGGGTCGGCCACGACGGCCAATGACGGAAAGGGGAAACGCGCGTGACGACGGCAGCC
Organism: Haloactinospora alba; assembly: GCF_006717075.1. Lineage (NCBI taxonomy): Bacteria > Bacillati > Actinomycetota > Actinomycetes > Streptosporangiales > Nocardiopsidaceae > Haloactinospora > Haloactinospora alba. The sequence continues at coordinate 2,068,418 of NZ_VFQC01000001.1, read as the reverse complement.
GGTGACGAGCGCAGTATGCCCGTCCCGGACGGCATAGAGGGGGAGCGGCTCGACGCGGCCATCGCGCGTATGTTCGGGCTCTCCCGCACCCGCGCCGCCGAACTCATAGCCGACGGCAACGTGCGTCTCGACGGGAGCGAACCCGGTAAGTCCGACCGGGTCCAGGCAGGCTCCTGGCTCGATGTGACCCTGCCGCCGCCCCCCGCCCCACCGACCGCGACCGCGGAGCCGGTCCCCGGCCTGGCCACGGTCTACGAGGACGACGACATCATCGTGGTGGACAAGCCCACCGGCGTCGTCGCCCACCCCACCGTCGGCTGGACCGGGCCGACGGTGCTGGAAGGGCTGCTGGCGTCCGGCGTCCAGCTCAGTACCAGCGGTGCCGCCGAACGCCAGGGAATCGTCCACCGGCTGGACGCCAACACGACCGGTCTCATGGTGCTCGCCAAGAGCGAGACCGCCTACAGCGTCCTCAAACGTGCCTTCAAGGAACGCACTGTGGACAAGCGTTACCACACGCTGGTCCAGGGGCACCCGGACCCGTTGCGCGGTACCGTCGACGCCCCCATCGGCCGGCATCCCTCCGGTGACGGCCGGTTCGCGGTCGTCACCAGCGGGCGGCCCTCGGTTACCCACTACGACACGCTCGAGGCGTTCCGCTCCGCCAGCCTGTTGGAGATCAACCTGGAGACCGGCCGTACACACCAGATCCGGGTGCACATGGCCGCCATCGGCCGCCCCTGCGTGGGCGACCACCTCTACGGTGCGGACCCCACCATCTCCGAACGGCTGGGGATCAGTCGGCAGTGGCTGCACGCGATGAGGCTGCGGTTCGAGCACCCCACGCGGGGCGGAACCGTGGAGTTCGACAGTTCCTACCCGCCCGATCTCGTCGCAGCCGTGGAGCAGCTCCGCGAGGACTGAGCCGCCTCCCCGAGCTCAGGAGAGCAGTTCCGTCATGGTCGTCTCCGGGCTGATGGCCTCCCCGTCGGTACGGACGTCGACCAGCGTCGCCGTGTCGGCGGAGACGGCGTCGGACAGCACCGTGTCCAGCTCCCCGGCAGTGGTGACGGTGGCGCCGCGAGCTCCCAGCCCCCGGGCGTAGCGGGCCAGGTCCAGTGGGCCGCTGATGTCGACGGCTGCGGTGCGGCCCAGTGCGCGTGCCTGGTGCATCGCGATCGTGCCGTACAGGCCGTTCTGGAACACCACCACGACGAGCGGGAGCCCGAGCCGGACCGCCGTCTCCAGCTCGCTGCCGGTCATGAGTGCGCCCCCGTCGCCGGCGACCGCGACAACCGTCCGCCGCGGTTCCGCGAGCTTGGCGGCCACGGCAGCGGGTACCGCGTATCCCATGGCGCCGCTTGTCGGGGCGAGCTGTGTACGCGGGTGGCGGTACCACCAACCGCGGTGCAGGAACGCGGCGAAGTTTCCGGCGTCGTTGGTGATGATGGCGTCCTCCGGAAGCGTGCGGCGCATCCCCTCGACGACCGCCCACGGGTGTAGGGGGGTGTTCCCGCTGTCCGCGGTGTTCTCGGGTGCGGTGGTGGTCGCGACCCAGGCCCGGTGGGCAGCGCTGGTGTCCCGTTCCGGTACGTGCACGTCGGCTTCGGCGAGAGCGGACAGCGCCCTGCCGGCGTCGGCCACGGCGCCCAGCCACACTCCCGCACTCGCTCCGACCTGGGCGGCGTCGATGTCGATCTGGGCGACGGAGGAAGGCGAGGAGGGTGTCCCACCACCGGGGAGCCGGTACGTCTGGGTCGTGACCTCGCTCAACCGGGAACCGACCACGAGGACGGCATCCGCGTTCTCCAGCGTCTCCAGAACCGGCTTCGGGCACCCCAGCCCCAGGTGGCCCGCGTACAGCGGATGGTCGTTGGGGAACACGTCCTGCCGACGCCAGGACGTGTAAACCGCGGCCTGGAACCGTTCGGCTGCGCGCACCAGCTCCTCGCGCGCACCGTACGTGCCGCCGCCGGCGATGATGGCGGGGCGGCGCGCCGCGGCCAACCAGGCAGCAAGCCTCTCGCGTTCCGCGTCCTCCAGGGGAGGCCGCGGCGGTGGCGCCCCGGGCAGTGCCGGGAACGGCGCCACGTGTTGGCCGAACAGGTCGGCTGGTACCGCCACGGCCACCGGGCCGGGGCGGCCGGTCGTGGCGAGCCGCAGGGCCCGGGCCGTTGTCTCGGCCAGCCGGTCAGCCCGGCCGACCGTCGTCGCCCACTTGGTGATGGGGGAGTAGAACGCGGTCAGGTCCACTTCCTGGAACGCTTCCCGCCCGAGGTAGTCCGTCTCCACCTGTCCCAGGAAGACCACCATCGGCGTGGAGTCCTGCATAGCCGTGTGCACCCCCACCGCGAGATTGGAGGCACCGGGGCCCCGGGTTACCGCGGCCACGGCGGGGACCCCGGTGAGCTTGGCATCGGCCTCCGCCATGAATCCCGCACCGTTCTCGTGCCTGGTGGAGACGAGCCGCATCCCGTCGTGCTGCTCGATCGCGTCGGCCAGCTCCAGGAAACTCTCACCGGGCACGGTGTAACACCGTTGGACGCCCGACTGCGCGAGGACGCGCACGGTTTCCTCGGCGGCGGTGCGTGGGGCGGGGGAATCAGCCATCGGATCGTCCTTCCGACACGTCGTCGTGTGGCACGGGTGCCAGTCCCTGTTCGGCACACGCTTGTCCCTGCCGCGCGACGCGCCAGCACCGCACCGGCGCGGTGCTGGACTACGCCGCTCGGGACGAACAGTCTCCACCGAACGGGGTCTGGTCCCCTGCGGGACTTTCCCGCCTCGCGCCGACTTACGCCGTTGTCGCCACGTGTGATGTCGCGGGGAGGCAAGGTGGTGCCACAACCGCCGGGTACGGTGCTTGCCCGTACCACGCGGGCACTGCTGCGACGCGACCGCGGTATAGGCTCGGTACCCATGGTGACCGTTGAACTCGCTAGTGATGCCCTGGAACGCGCGCTCGTGTTCACCATCCGGGGCGCCGTTTTCGTGGCTGAGCAGCAGGTTCCCGTCGACGAGGAACCGGACAGCCGAGACCGGGATGCGGACCATCTGCTGGCACGCCTCGACGGCAGTCCCGTGGGTACCGGCCGGATGGTGGTCGAGGGGGAGCAGGGTCTGCTCGGGCGGTTGGCCGTGTTGCCGCACGCGCGGGGAACGGGTGCGGGAAAGGCCCTGGTGGACGGGCTCGAGGAGCGCGCCGCCAAGCGGGGTCTGGCGGTGGTGGAACTGCACGCCCAGCTACACGCCCGTGGTTTCTACGAGCGGCTCGGATACGCCGCCCACGGCGAGCGGTTCCTCGAGGCCGGGATCCCGCACCTGCACATGCGCAAGGAGTTGTGAACGGGAACCGGCAGCGCCGTCCCGATGCCGGTGGCACGTGTCACGAAATAGGTGGTGGATCGCCGCGGGTTGCAGAGTGGGGCGGCCCCAACCCCTCGGGGAGGGTTGGCCACGCTGTACTACTACCGAGTAATATTCTGCTCTGGTGGCGGTACGGCCGTCCCGCGACACAGCCGAGAGACACGACGAGAGAAGAGCATGACGGTTCACGACCAGCCGGTAGCGGAAACCCCCGATCCCCGAGAGTTCGGGTTGTCCGTGCTGCCCGAGCACGAGATTCCCAGCGAACTGACAGCGTTGGTGGCGGATGTCCGCGCTCTGGTCGACGCCGTTGCCCACACCGAGGCCGGTCCGGAGGACCTCGCCGAGGCGCGCGCGTCCGTGGCCGCCGCCACCGAGCGGATCAGTGGAACCCGCCGGGAGACCGGTGCGCTCATGGAACAGACCCGACCGGACGGCACCGCCGAGTACGGAACGCTGACCAACGTCGTCTCCGGAGTCACGAACCCGGCGTCCCCGCCGCTGCAACTGGAACGTTCCGGAGACGGGCTGCGCGCCGAGATCACTCTGAACGGCGTGTACCAGGGACCTCCCGGCCTCGTACACGGTGGCTGGATCGCGGCGATACTCGACCAGGCACTGGGAGGCGCGGCGAGCGCGGCCGGCATGCCCGGGATGACGGCCAACCTGGACGTGAACTACCGCAGCCCCACACCGCTGCACGCCCCGTTGGAGGTCACCGCGCGTGTCACCGGTACCGAGCGCCGCAAGGTCTTCGTCTCCGGAGAGGTCCGGCACAACGGCACGGTTACCGCCGAAGGGACCGCGCTCATGGTGCGTTTCGACGCCTCCGGCTAGGCTCCCGCCCCCGGCGGGCTGGCCGTCACGAGCGGGCCGCCGGTGCCGCACCGGCACGGTCGTGCGGGAACGCTCCCGCGCGGTCGGGCGGGAGGACACACCGCCGAACAGCAACCGCTCTGTGGTTCAGGGTGACGGGTTCCCGTACTCGGCGCGTTCCTCCTCCGTGAGAGGGGCGATCTTGGCGACCGGTTTCCCGTGCCGGGTGATGATGATCTGTTTCCCCTGGTACCGGACCTCGTTGAGGATGTCCGCGAAGTTCTTCCGTGCGTCCTCGACCTTCATCAGCTCCATGTAAGCACCTTACGGGGAGTAGCGTCTGTAAGGAAGGTCAGGAAGGGGAGCAGGTCGGCCGGTCGCCCCCCTCGGCGGTGTGCGCGCGATGGATGTTGCGTTTGCGGCGGGAGAGACGCTAGGTGGGCCGGTTACGGAGCGGATCCGTTGTGCCACCGCGGGGTTCCGGAAGGCGGTCGCCGTTCGAGGGGCCCGATGGGGGAGCGGCACGTGCGCCGTCCCCGCGTCGGTCAGCGACTATGGGCCATCTCATGGCGGCTGAGGGGCGCGTACCGGCGTTGCACGGTGCCGCCATCCGATACACCGGAAGTGTGCAGCATATCTCCGCACCAGAGGCCAGCGTGGATCCCGACCCCCGCGGACTGGCCGAGACACTGTTCGACCGGGCCGCGCGGGACCCGGACCGTCCCATGCTCAGCATCCCGGACTCGGGGGGTTGGCGTGACATCAGCGCTGCCCGGACCCGGGACTGGGTCGCCTCAGCGGCGAAGGGGCTCATGGCGTGCGGCGTCACCGAGGGGCAACGGGTGGCTCTGCTCTCCGGAAACCGCTACGAGTGGACCGTGCTCGACTACGCTGTCTGGGCGGCCGGTGCGGTGAGCGTGCCGATCTATCCCTCGTCCTCGGCCGAGCAGATCGCGATGATCCTGCGGGACTCCGGAGCGGTGGCCTGTTTCGTGGACGACGAGACGCGCGCTGCTACTGTCCGGGACCTCCAGGACCAGCTTCCGGACCTGGGCCGGGTGTGGACCATCGACCGGGGAGCCCTGGACGAGCTGGACGGTGCCGGTGCCGGGGTCACCGACGCTGAGCTCGCGCAACGCCGGTCCGGGGTGGCGAGCGGTGAGCCAGCGACCATTGTCTACACGTCGGGAACCACCGGTACACCCAAGGGGTGCGTGCTCACGCACGCCAACTTCCGCGCCGAGGTCGACAGCGTGGTGCAGGAGCTGTCGGTACTGTTCCGTCCCCAGCCGGACGGGAGCACGCCGTCCACGCTGCTCTTCCTCCCGCTCGCCCACGTCTTCGGGCGCATGGTCCAGATCGGTGTGGTACAGGCGGGAGCGAAGCTGGGACACACGGGCAGCGTCCGTTCCCTCATAGCGGATCTGGCCACGTTCCGCCCGAGTTTCCTGCTCGCCGTGCCCTACGTGGTGGAGAAGGTCCACAGCAGCGCGCGTAACCGGACCAGTGGTCTGCGGCGCAGGATCTTCGACCGTGCGGAGGCGGTGGCGGTCGCTTACAGCAGGTCTCTCGACCGGAGCGGGCCCCGGCCGTGGCTACGTGCCGCGCGTGCCGTCTTCGAGCCGCTGGTGTACCGGCAGTTGCGGAACGCGCTCGGTGGACGGTGCGGCAGCATCATTTCCGGCGGGGGTGCGCTGGACGAGCGGCTGCTGCACTTCTACCGGGGTGTGGGACTGGACGTGTACGAGGGCTACGGGCTGACCGAGACGACAGCGGCCGTGGTGGCCAACGTCCCCGGCCGTGTGCGTCCCGGAACCATCGGGACCCCGTTGCCCGGCGCCGCGGTGCGGATCGCCGACGACGGCGAGATCCTGGTCTCCGGGCCGCACGTTTTCGACCGGTACTGGAACCGACCCGAAGCCACCGAGGCGGCCTTCACGGACGGCTGGTTCGCCACGGGCGACCTTGGTGAGCTGGATTCCGAGGGTTACATCCGGGTGACGGGACGGAAGAAGGAGATCCTGGTCACCGCGGGAGGGAAGAACGTCACCCCGGCTCCGATCGAGGAACGTGTGTGCGTCGACCCCCTGGTGGACCAGTGCATGCTCGTGGGGGACGGGAAACCGTTCGTCGCGGCTCTGGTCAGCCTCGCGCCGGAGGAGTTCTCCGCGTGGAAACGGGAGAACGGGTACCCGGAGGAGTACGGGGTGGCTGACCTGGCTACCGACCCGAGGCTGCGCGCCGCGGTGCAGCGCGCCGTGGACGACGCCAACACCACGGTCTCCCGTGCCGAGGCCATCCGCGAGTTCACCCTGATCGATCCGGGGTTCAGCGTCGCGGAGGAGACGCTCACACCGACGCTGAAACTGCGCCGGACCCGGATACTGGAAAGGTACGCGGACGAGATCGCCGGGATGTACGAGCGTCGGTGACGCGGGCGGGCCCGGCCGTCACGCCTCCCACCCGCCGGAGCCGTCGTTTCGCCACGTCATGGTGACGGTGATGCTGCTCTCGCCGGAGGCGCGGGCGATGAAGACGTCCGCCTCGGCGCTGACGTTGACCCCCAGCTCCACGGTGACCTCGTCCGGACCCGAGGAGAGCCGGGTCAGTTCCCCCGCGACGAGGTCGGACATGTCGCGGACCTTTCCCAGGATCGTCTCGAAGGCGTGTTCCGAGTTCCGGAAACCCGCTGTCCCGGAGACCTCGCGCATCACGGATGACGTTCCGGTCGCCTCGACAAGGATGGGATCTCCGCGTGTGCTCGTGAACCTTATGATTTCCGTCATGGGGGTCTCCCTCGCGGGGTGGGGGCGTTCTCGTTCGGCTCGCGGGGTTCTCGTCTCGCGCGGGACGCGGTCGGTCAGTGGGGTGCGGTGCTCCCGGACGGGGGTACGGCGGCCGAACGCTCCCTCCTCGCCCGTTTCGGCAGCGCGAGGATCCCGATCCTGGACAGTCTCCGTATGTGCACCATGTCGTCCAGGATGAGGTGCACGCTGTACGGGTCGTAGCCACGGTCCCGTTGGGGCGGGGAGTCGTCCCGTGTTCGGCACTTCCGTACCCAGTGCGGCAGCTCCAGCACGTTCTCGCCCGTCAGGGTGTTTCCCGCGCTGGAAGCCAGGCGGGCGAAGTCCTCCTGGAAGTTCCTCGTCTCCTGGGGGTCGTCGGAGTCCAGCCAGGCTATGGCCGGCATTCCGGTCTGCAGCGCGCATCCGAGCTGCAAGGCGCCCTCCCGTTGGGAGGGGCTCCTGCCGAGAACACACGCGATGATCGCCGGGTCGCACATACTGTCCTGCATTCCCGGGTCCGCGGCGGCCTCGGACTCCACGGGAACGTGGTAGACCCTCCCGGACCCGTTCTCTCCCAGAGTGTGCCAACGTTCGGCCAGTTTGTGCCGCGCTCGTTCCCACCCCCGGTTGCACAGGCGTTCCCGGGAATGCAGCACGAGGTCGTACGAGGCTCCTATGCGCTCCCCCTCGCCGGTAAGCGGCGCTGGTAGGCGCCATTCCGCGATTCCCCGGGTGAGAAGAGTGAAGGGAAGCACGAAGTCCAAGCGCAGGGCGGTGGAACTTCCGGCCTGCGAGACCGGGATCCGCTCCTCGACGCGTCCGATCAGATCCAGTACGGACTCGCGCAGCTGGGTCTGGCCGATCTCGACGGAACCGCCGTTGGTGAGGGTCTCCCCGTCGTCGACCCAGTGTGTGAGGAGATGGCGGGCGCCGGGGGCGGTGCGTCCCGGAACCGGCTCCGCGGTGACGATGAGTGTCCCCGAGGGCTGCGGGCTCGGCGCGGGGGCCTCCCGGACCGGGGCTGGAGCGTGTGGTGGGACCTCCGGCGCGGGGCGGCTGTCGATGTAGGAGCGCAGAGTGGCGGTGTTCGCCACTCCGGTCCTGGCGATCCCCGCCACGAAGGACACCTCACGGGGGAGCCCGTCAGGGGTGGGGGCGAGTTGGCGGAGCTGGAGGAACGCCTCCCAGGCGGTGGCGAAGCCAGCGGGGGTGGAGGCGCCACGTCCCGCAACCGCGTGGTAGACGTCACGGACGGCGTCGAACCGCAGCGCGCTGAGTACGGAGCGCAGCGCCTCGAGCTCCCGGTCGTACAGGTGGTGGGACAGGCTCTCCACCATCTCGACCGGTTCCATGATCCCGACGTGTCCCGGTTCGGATCCCCCGTAGCGGGCGCTGACGAGGATCCCGACGACTGATCCCCTCTCGGTGTCCACCACGCCGCAGCCGCTGAACCCCGCCTCGAACCGGACCGGGTCGTCCGTACTGATGTCGAGCTGTGCCCGGTGGGCGCGGTCGCCACCGACGCCGACGACGCGCGCGCTCGCGGTCAGCCCTTCGGGAGTACCACGCGGATAGCCCCGTACGCGCACCGGTCGCGGTGTGTTCGCGGGACTGGTGTCCGCCATGCACGGGTCAAGCCGCGCCGTCGTGTGCGCAGGAGCGCTGTCCAGCGCGAGAAGTGTGGTGTCCCGTTCCGGGTTCCAGGCCGCGGTGACGACGCGAGCGTCGGCGGGCCGGAACCCGGTCTCGTGGGGGAGATCCACCCGCAGGGGGCTCTCCCCTCCTGGTGGGGAAGGGCTATCCCCTCGGTCCAGAGCGGCATTGACAACGTGTACGCAGGTCAGGATCTGGTTCCCGGGGACGAGGACTCCGCCTCCGGCGATCGTGCCGCCGTGAGCCACGATCCGGACTTGCCACGCGGGGGTGAGGTCCAGCGACGGAGGTACCACCGTTACGAATCCTCTTTTCTTCGGTTATGTGCAAGGAGAAAAAGTAAGATTCGGTTGACTATTTATATTCCCTGTATAGGAACAAATACTCTATGTGAGTGGCTATATGTGACTTCCCTGCCTCCGCTCCTCGCGGGAGGCTCCACGGAAGGTGTCCGGGCATCGCGGTTCCCACCCGGGGGAGGGACGCGGTGGCGCGAACGGGGCCGGATCAGCCGTCCATGCGCTCCAATCGGCGGGCCGCTTTCCCGGGGGAGCACGCGTGGCGTGCCATGTCCCGCCAGGGGTTGCCCCGGTGCCGCAGCACCCGGACCCGTTCCCCGAAGTTCGACACGGACCACCTGCGTGGGCTGTCAACGTCCTCCAGCTCCTCCCAGGAGAGGGGAGCGGCGACGGGCGCGCCCGGCAACGGACGGACGGCGTACGGGGCCACGGCGTGCTGCCCGTAGGCGTTGCGCAGAGTGTCGAGGAACAACCGCCCCCCGCGTCGGTCCTTCCGGAACTGGGTGGTCAACCGGTCCGGATGGCGCCGTGCCGTGACCTCGGCCACGCCGAGCGCCAGCTCCCGCACGGCCGCGTGGTCGCGCTCCGGCCGCAACGGGACCACCACATGCAGGCCGCGCGATCCGGTGGTCATCACGTAGGGCACCAGACCGGCCTCCTGGAGCGTCTCCCGGACGCACCGGGCAGCCCAACGGGCCCGGGCGAACCCGTCGTTCGGCGGGTCGAGATCCACAACGAGCCGATCCGGCTCCCCCAGGTGGCCAGCGCGGCTCAACCAGGGATGCACCGTGATGACACCCTGGTCAGCGAGCCATGCCAGGGTGGCCGCGTTCGTACAGGACACCATGGTGAGCGTTCCACCCCGGACACGCACCACACGGAGGCGTTGTACCCACGGGGGCGCGGTATCGGGTACCCGTTTCTGGAAGAACCCCGCCGTCCCCGGTCCGGAGGGATCGATGCCGTCCGGGAAGCGGTGCAGCGCCACGGGACGGTTCCGTACGTGCGGCAGCATCCACGGTGCCGCCTCGCGGTAGTGCGCGACGAGGTCGCGTTTCGTCACGCCGGAACCACCGAACAGCTCTTTGTCCGGTCGGCTGACGGCGACGGTGTACCGGCCGACTCGGACTGTTTCCGTGTCCGTATCCGTGTCCGTGCTTATTCTCGCTCACCACCCATGCCGGGAACCGCGGGCCGGACGGCGGGACGCCGTGTCTCCGGCGGAGCCGGCCGGCCGACCGCGGCGTCCGATGGCCGGGGCGCCGCCGTCACTGTCCCGCTAACCGGGAGTGCGGAGGGGTATTCCTCTCTTCCCGGTGGTGGTTCCGCGGCCGTGGGGGTGGGGAATTGTGCCTTGTTGTGTGCGGGAACAGATCAATCCGTGCTAATGTCACCACTCTCGGTCATGATTCGGGTGCCAGGGGCTGTGCTGCGGCGAGCTACGCGGGGGCGGGCGTGGGTGCGGGGCTGGTGCGGGCGTATCAGTTCGCGTTGGATCCCACCCCGGCCCAGCAGCAGGCTCTGGCCTCGCACTGCGGTGCGGCCCGTTTCGCCTACAACCGGGCTCTCGCCCGGATCAAGACGAATCTGGAGCAGCGCCGCGCGCAGCGCGAGTCCGGTGTGGGTGAGCGGGAGCTGACCCCCAGCGTGTCGTGGTCGGCCTACGGGGCTGCGCAAAGCCTTCAACCAGGTCAAGGGTGAGGTGGCGCCGTAGTGGGCGGAGAACTCCACGGAGGCCTACGCCGGCGGGGCGGCCAACCTCGCCACCGCCCTGGCGAACTGGACCGCCTCCCGGCGCGGCACCCGTGCGGGGAAACGGGTGGGTTTTCCCCGGTTCAAGACGAAACGCTCGCGGTGGTCGTGCCGGTTCACCACCGGCAGCATCGGCCTGTCCCCTCGGGATTGCCGCCATGTGGCGCTGCCGCGCATCGGCACGGTGCGCACCCACGAGTCCACCCGCACACTCGCCCGCCACCTGGCCCGGGACACCGGCCGGATCCGCTCGGCAACGGTGAATTTCCAGCGCGGCCGGTGGATGGTCTCCTTCTCCACCGAGACCACCCCACGCGAGACCGCCCCGGCACAGCGCGGCGGGGTGATCGGTGTGGATCTGGGGCACCACTTGGCGGTGCTGTCCACCGGAGAAACCGTTCCCAACCCGACACACCTGGACCGCGACCTCAATGCCGCCCGCAACCTCGCCCACCTGGTCGAGGAGGCGGGTGGCACGTCCACGGAGAGTTGCGCCGGGACGCTGAACACGCCCGATGGAAACCCGTGTACGACCGCCGCATCCTCGGGTGTGTCGGGTAGCGGGTACCGCCACGGGACGCCCCCGCCCCAGGGCGGGGTCAACGCCGCGTAGTAATGCGACGACTCAGAACGTGCGCACGTTCTGACACGCTTTCTGAACGGTCAAAGCACGTCTGTCCACACCAACCGGTGGTCGGAGGCGGTGGCCGCGGCCTCGGAACGCGGGTCGTCGGTGGTGGGCCAGAACACCCCGCTGTCCCGCACGGGCAAGCCGCGGGAGGGAAGAACGTAGTCGACACGCAGGTTCCCCGGGGCCGGGTCGTCGGTGAAATCACCCGTGTCGTGAGCGGGGTCGCCATCATGCTCCTCGTTCGCGCCCCGCTGCAGTTCGGCCGCCTCCGGCCCGCCCTCACTGCGCGGGCGGACCGAAGCGTTCACCCGCGCGGTGTCGAGCAGTTGGGACACCGCATCGGGGTGGCTGCCGCCATCGCGCGGATCCGCGTTCAGGTCACCGGCGACGACGAACGCGGCGCCGGGCCGCAGCCCGCCACGTTCTCCCCTGTCGTCGTGGATGTAGTCCCCGGCCCGGGGCGAGACGTAGTCCGACCAGAACCGGATCTCGTCGTGGTTCCGGGCGAGGTTGCGCTGTTCGGGACCCCCGAAGTTCGGCGGCGTGGGGTGGGAGGCCAGTAGGTGTACCGGGGGCCCGGGCCCGACACGTACGGGGAGGTCCCAGTGGCTCTTGGAGGACAGAGGCAGTGCCGCAAGCTCCTCGTCGGAGTAGAAGTCCCCGCCGGTCTCCGGGTCGGTGGGAAGCAGGGCGTGCGGCATGTCCGCCCAACGGAACTCCCGGAAAGTGCGGACGCGGTCGGTGTCGATGGGGTACCTGGAGTAGACGACCATCCCGTACTGCCCGGGGAACTCCCCGAATCCCAAAGCGTCGTCCGCGTAGCCCGGCTCGTCGGGGTCGGTCACGCTCCTGCCGTCGTTGTCCAGGTCGAAGCCCGAGGGGACCCCGGTGTTGCTCGGCGCCGTGTACCGGTAGGGGTAGTCGATACCCGAGGTGCCGTTTTGCCCCTGGGAGAGGTAGTTCCGTTGGAACAGTTCCGCGGCACGCCCCGCCTCGTCGTAGTCGAACTCGTTGACGAGCAGAACGTCCGGGCGCACCCGCTGGATGTTCTCGGCAACAGCCTGCGCCTGCTCGTCGTCGCCGTCGGACAGGTCAGCGACGAGCTCTCCCTCCGACTGCCGGTGCAGCGACGCGTTGTAGGTCGCGAACCGGACGCTGTCCCGCTGCGTTTCCGCCGCGGATACCGGGGGAGCGCTGGCCAGGGAGAGAACGGCTGCTGTCGTGAGAGAGACAGCACGGGAGTTTCTTCGGGAAAGGCGCATTGTTCGGACCTTTCGCGGCGGGGACGGGAACCGGGTGGTCCAAGCGTGCCACTCGCGGGAGACGTCTTGAACCAACCGGAAAGTGAACATTCGTGTCCACTCGCGTCACCCTGCCGTTCCCGCCGGTCGGGGTGACGGTCGGTCGGTGCGGGCGGATCGCACCGGCCCGTCCGTGCGGACAGCCGTCCGAGCCCCCGCCCGAAACCACGAGTCCTGGCGCGTACTCGGTTATGGTGCACGATGGTGTTCTGTTCGCGCGCTCGTCCCGTGGGGCACCCCTGGTGCCGGTGTGCTGGACAGTGGTGCTGGGATGTTCCGGTAACCACGGGAGAGTAGGAAAGAGGGTGGGTCGTTGGTGACGCAGCGGCGGTTGGTGGCAGCCGCGGTGGTCGTGGGGGCGATGGCGCTGGTCGGCGCGTTGGTCGGTGTGCTGTGGTGGACGCTCGCCCCGCGTCCCGACGTCACCGTTACCTCGGAGGGGGCCACCGTTCCCTACCCGGTCTCCGAGACGACGTTCGCCTCGGAAGGGTACTTCGCTCTCATGGCGACGGCGGTCGGACTGGTGTCCGGCTACACCGTCTACGCCCTGCAGTATCGTCTGGCCGCTACGTTCCGCGGGGCCGACGTGCGGCTCTTTTTCCTGTTCTGCCTCGTGGTGGGCGCCTTCCTGGGTTCGGTGGTCGCGTGGCGCGTGGGAGTCCTGCTCGACGCGGAGGGCTTCCAACGCGCGCGTGACGCCGCGCAGCCGGGCGACGTCATTACCGCGGGGCTGCGGCTGCACGCGTTGAGCGCCCTGCTGACGTGGCCGTTCGTGGGGGTGCTGCAGTACGCGGTCTTCGACGCGGTCAGCATGTGGCGCCGGGATCTTCCGTACATGCGTTGTGCCGGTGGGCAGCCGGACAGCGCTGACCCCGGTAGTGCGCGCGCCGCCGGTCCGGACGGTGACGTGCCACGCTGAGTTCCTACCGGCGGCGCCGCCATCGGGCGACCATGGCGGCGAACGGCGCGGAGACCCCGCCCCTTGGGGCGTACTGCGCGGTTTCGGGCGTGGAGGGCGGCGTCTTGCCCCCACTCCGGGAGGCCGCCACCGGGGTGAAGGTGACGGGCAGTTCGAGTAGTCCCCGGCCGTTCAACAACCCGGAACGGCGTATCCGTGCGGGTGATGTGCCCAGTCGCGTGTCGGGTAGGCGGCGGAGCAGAGCGCTTATCCCGGTGGTGGCGATGTGCCAGGCGAGATGCTGTCCCGGGCACTGGTGGGCCCCGGCACCCCAGGAGAGGTGGGCCCGGTTCGTGGCGGAACCGAGGCCGGCGGCGGACTCACCGGAGCCGGTCGCTGTCGGGTCGCTGTGCGCTGCGGCGAAGCCGATGACTATTCCGTCCCCGGCCCGGATGTCGGCGGAGCCGAACCGCAGGTCCTCCCGAGCGTAGCGCCCCAGCCAGCTCCGCTGTGGTGGATCGTTCCACAGGGTCTGCTCGACCAGGTCATCGACGCGCAGCTGGAAGTCGAACAGCGCCGAGCGCAGGTCCGCGTCGGTGAGTACCCGGTACAACGCGTTGCCGATGAGAGCGGAGGTTGTCCCGTGCCCCGAGGTGACGAGCATTGTCAGGGAGTGGGCCACCTCAGTGTCGGAGAGGTTCGACTCGTGGGCTACCAGCTGGCTGACGAGGTCGTGGCCGGGTGAGTCGCGTTTGCGGCGCGCCAGTTCGGTGAAGTACTGCGTCACGGTACGCAACTGTTCGTGGGCCGTCGCCCGGTCACTGCTCTGGGGGTCCGTGGCGGCGATGTCCGGAGCGCGCTCGTCGTCGGAAACGCCGATGATCCAGTTGAGCACGGCCGCGGGAAGGGCGGAGCCGTACTCCTCGACGAGTTCGGCGTGTCCGCGACCGGAGAACGCGTCTATGTGAAGGTCGGCCAGGTACTGGACCCGGGCCTGCAACGTTTCCTCGTCAAGGCGGCGGAGCGCTGCGGCGACCGGGGAGCGGAGCCGCCGGTGGACCTCTCCGTCGTTGGTGGCGGCCTGCGGGAGGTGCTGGGCGACATAGCGGAGGGGAGAGTCCGGAGGTATGTGGCCTTCCCGGCGTAGGCTCCATTTGCGTGGGTCGTTGGAGAAGCTGCGCGTGTTACGCAGTGCTTCCAGGTTCTCCTGGTAACCGAGCAGCAGCCATGCGCGGACGCCCGGTTCCAGCTCGACGGGGGCGGCGGAACCGTAGCGTTCGCGGAGTTCGGCCAGGTTCTCCTGTCCGGTGAGGGGAACGGGGGGAGGGCTTTCACCGGAGTACAGAGGGCAGGCCGAGTTCGGTGGTGGCCCCGTTCCCGACGCTGGTGAGTGTGGAGGGTGCACAGGTATCTCTCTGGAGGGGGGCACTGGGTGCTGGTTGCCTTTTTGTTCCGTTTTGTTGTGTTTTTGTGCTCGTGTAATGCGTCGCTGCCGGTGATGCGGGCATGAGTTTATCCCGCACCACGGAAAAGATAAAGGAGCAACGGAAAAGCATGGGAATTACCTGACGTGTGAATTATTTTCACTTGTGGTGTGTTTGGTGGAGTTATCTGAATGTCGCCGCCCGTGAACGGGGGCACCGGAACGGCCCCGGCCCTCCCAGCGGATCCGGGGAGGGGCGACGAAGCATCGTGGAGCCCTGTCGCCGGAGGGCGGACCTCTCGTAACCGGTGCCCAGGACCGCCGTTTCCACGGACCGGTTCCGAAAGAGCCGCGTCCGGAGCGTGGACAACAGGGCCGCGTGTCCACGGGGCCCGTGCGGAGACAGGGAAGCGAGTCGCGACGGTTCCGGTTCGTCGCCGTTCGGCTTTCCCACGGTGCGAAGGTCGGGCGCCAGCCGTTCCGGAGGGGCCCCTACGCGGGCGCGGGCCCGGGGAGGGGCCACGGGTGTGCCGCGCGGCGCTGTCCTCCCAGGGGGTCCGCTGGCGGTCCGTCACACGCGCGGCTCGGGCTGGTGCGCGTCCGCTCGGGAACCGTGCTCAGCCGGGCGGTCCTGGTGCGGAACCGACGCATGGCCCGGGATGGGTGCGGGGTCTCGTGTGTCCCCGGCCGGCGGGTGGACAGCCGGAATGTGTGGGGGAGAGACCCGAAGCGAGACCGACCCGGTCACTACCGGGAGGGTCATGGAGGTGTCACATGGACGGAGCGGGAGCAACGCTGCTGCCGACCGGTCCGCTGCCCGCCTGCGCGGCGGACAGCGGACCGGTCTGACGGGTGTCGGCTCACACTGTCAGTGCGGGACCGGCGGTCTCCGGGGCGGACGGGTCGCCGCCGGCCTCGTCCGGCATGTCGCGGGCGACGAACGTCTCGACGTCGAAAAGGTTCCCGCTGCTGCGGTCGATGACGGAAAGCAGGGTCGACATTTTGGCGACTTCCTCCGTCTGCTCCTGCAGGAACCACTGGAGGAACTGTTCCCCGGTGTAGTCGTTCTCCTCACGGGCCGCCCGCATGAGGGAATGGAACTGTTCGGTCACTTCCTGTTCCTGGCGCAGGGCGAGCGCCACGAGCTCCCGTGCGGCGTCAAAATTGTTCTGGATTTCATCGACCTGCGGGATCGTCGCCGGGACGTCGTTGTCCAGCAGGAAACGCAGGATCATCATCGCGTGGTCGCGCTCCTCCAGCGACTGGCGGTAGAAGACCCGCGCGAGCTGGGGGAGGTCGCGGTCGTCGAACCACGCGGCCAGGGCGATGTACTGCTGGGACGCCGTGTACTCGTGCCGCAGCTGGTCAACCAGGAGGCGGTGGAACTTGGACAGTCCGTGCTCGCTTGTCTTGCTCGTCGAAGTCATGCCCCAACAATAACTCATATCCAAAGAACGTTCGATCAAATGAATGCAAGGTACATCACTTAGGTGCACCTCCATTGTTGCCGCATTAGGTTAGGTATTCCAAAGTTAGGATAGGCTCGTTTTTATTTCTTATGGTGAGGCTTGCCTACATTCTTGTTGTGGTGTGGGAAATGGTGCAGTGAGGGGTGGGTTGTCCGTGCCGCGCGGGTGGTGTGCCGGACGGGCGCTCACTCGCGCCCGGCGCCCCGTGGCGGGGCCCGGGCGTGTGGTTCCGGGGAGGGGTCACTCCGGCCCGCCCGTCTCCTCGCCACCGGCGAGCGTGGATCGTGCTCCGCGACCGGGGACGGGAGGGAACGCGCACCGGGACGCTGCTCCAGCGCACGTAGAATAGGGGCCGTGATCTCTAGAATCGACCTCCGAGGAGAGCCGGGAGACCCGCGCGACGTACTGCCGCGTGCCGAAACCGGCGTCGACGACATGGCCGACAAGGTCCGCCCGATCTGCGCGGACGTGCGTGACCGGGGAAACGAGGCACTGAGCGAGCTTACGGAGAAGTTCGACGGTGTGCGGGTAACCGAGTTCCGCGTCCCCCGAACGGCTGTCGACAGCGCTCTCGCCGGGCTCGACCCGGACGTACGCGCTGCCCTGGAAGAGGCCATCCGCCGCAGTCGGCTCGTCCACCGGGACCAGCGCCGGACCGACACCACCACCCATGTCGCCCCCGGGGGCTCGGTCACCGAACGGTGGCTTCCCGTCGGCCGGGTCGGGCTGTACGTGCCGGGCGGGCGCGCCGCCTACCCCTCGAGTGTGGTCATGAACGCCGTACCGGCGCAGGAGGCAGGGGTGGGGTCGCTGGCCGTGGCCTCCCCTCCACAGCCGGACACCGGGCTTCCGCACCCCACGGTCCTGGCCACGTGCGCGCTGCTCGGTGTCGACGAGATCTACAGTGTCGGCGGCGCGCAGGCGGTGGCGATGTTCGCCTACGGCACGGACGAGTGCGGACGCGTCGACATGGTGACCGGGCCGGGGAACATATGGGTGGCGGCCGCGAAACGGTTCCTCAGCGGCGTGATCGGGATCGACGCGCAGGCGGGGCCCACCGAGATCGCCGTCCTCGCCGACGACACGGCCGATGCCGGCTACGTGGCCGCTGACCTGGTGAGCCAGGCCGAACACGACGTTGTCGCGGCATCGGTGCTTGTCACCCCCTCGGAAACGTTCGCGCAGCGGGTGGAGGACGAACTGGAGACGCGCGTCCCCGCCACGAAGCACAGCCAGCGGGTGGCCGAGGCGCTCGGTGGCCCCCAGTCCGGTATCGTGCTGGTCGACGACCTCTCGCACGGCGTTTCCGTGGTGGACGCCTACGCCGCCGAACACGTGGAGATCATGACGGCCGACGCCCGGACGGTGGCGGAACGGGTGCACAACGCCGGTGCCATCTTCGTCGGGGACCACACCCCGGTCTCACTGGGCGACTACTGCGCCGGATCCAACCACGTGCTGCCCACCGGGGCCAGCGCCCGCTACTCCTCCGGCCTCAGCGTCCAGAGCTTCCTGCGGGGGACCCACATCGTGGACTACGACCGCTCGGCGCTGCGGGAGGTCGCCGGCCACACGATCGCGCTGGCCGACGCCGAGGACCTGCCCGCCCACGGGGAGGCGGTCAGCGCCCGGTTCGCTCCCGAACGCAGTACGACGGAACGGGGGGAGTAATGGACCCGAACTCGCGGGAACTCGGACTCGAGGATCTCCCACTCCGCGACGACCTGCGCGGAGGCACCCCCTACGGTGCCCCGCAGATCGACGTTCCCATCGCGCTGAACACGAACGAGAACCCCTACCCTCCGTCGGAGCAGGTGGCGGCGGCTCTCGCGCGCGACGTCGCCGAGGTCGCCACCGGGCTCAACCGCTATCCCGACCGGGACGCTGTCCGGCTGCGCCGCGCGCTGGCCGGGTACCTCGGCCACGGGCTGGACGAGAGCCGGATATGGGCCGCCAACGGTTCCAACGAGGTACTGCAGCAGATCCTGCAGGTCTTCGGTGGCCCCGGGCGTACGGCCATGGGGTTCGAACCCTCCTACTCGATGCACCCCATCATCACCGGGGTCACCAACACCACCTGGCTCTCGGTAGCGCGCGCCGACGACTTCTCCGTCGACGTCGCCGAGGCAACGAGCGCGATCGAACAGCACCAGCCGCACGTGGTCTTCCTGAGCTCACCGAACAATCCGACGGGGACCGCGCTTCCGCTGGAGACCATCGAGGCGATCGC
Organism: Haloactinospora alba; assembly: GCF_006717075.1. Classification (NCBI taxonomy): domain Bacteria; kingdom Bacillati; phylum Actinomycetota; class Actinomycetes; order Streptosporangiales; family Nocardiopsidaceae; genus Haloactinospora; species Haloactinospora alba. Next base: position 2,049,794 of record NZ_VFQC01000001.1, on the reverse strand, counting down.
GCGGGTGGCTCCCGGGATCGTCGTCGTGGACGAGGCCTACGCCGAGTTCCGCCGCGCGGGCACCCCGAGTGCGCTGGAACTGCTGGACTCCCACCCTCGGCTGATCGTCTCGCGCACCATGTCCAAGGCGTTCTCCATGGCGGGAGCGCGGTTGGGCTACCTGGCGGCCCACCCTGCCGTCGTGGAAGCCCTGCACCTGGTGCGGCTCCCCTACCACCTGTCGGCTATCACCCAGAGTGTGGCGATCACGGCGCTGGAGCACGCCCCCGAACTGCTGGGAGCGGTGAAACAGCTTCGCGAGGAACGCGACGAACTGGTGGAATGGCTACGCGCGCACGGTTTCGTCGTCGCTGACTCCGACGCCAACTTCGTGCTGTTCGGGCGGTTCAGTGACCGGAAGTCCGTGTGGCAGGGCCTGCTCGACCGCGGTGTGCTCATCCGTGAGACCGGCCCCGCGGGGTGGCTGCGGGTCAGCGTCGGCACCCCGGAGGAAATGTCGGCGTTCCGCGACGCGTTGCTCCAAGTGACCGGGGGTTAGTGTCGCCGACCGTCCGGTCCGCGCGATAGAGGCACACCGCGCCACGTATCCCGTCCCGGTCGGGGAGGTCCGGCTTCGCCGTCCTGACCCGTCCGCACGGCGGAGTCCGTCCCAGCGCGGCACGAACACAGAGGAATCCGAGGGCACATGAGTCGTACCGGCCGCGTCGAACGCGCCACGAAAGAGACCAAGGTCGCCGTGGAGATCGATCTCGACGGTACCGGGGTCGCCGATGTCGCCACCGGCGTCGGCTTCTACGATCACATGCTCGACCAGCTCGCCAAACACGGGCTGTTCGACCTGACGGTCCGAGCCGAGGGCGACCTGTACATCGACTCGCACCACACGATCGAGGACACCGCTCTGGCCCTGGGCGCGGCGTTCGCCGAGGCCCTGGGCGACAAGGCCGGCATCCGTCGGTTCGCGGACGCGAAGGTCCCGTTGGACGAGGCCCTGGCCGAAGCCACTGTTGACGTCTCCGGGCGGCCCTACCTGGTGCACACGGAACCCGAGGGAATGGCCCCGCTCGTGGGGCAGGACTACGACACGACGATGACGCGCCACATTCTCGAGTCCTTCGTGGCGCAGGCGCGTGTGGCGATCCACCTGCACGTTCCCTACGGACGCAACGCCCACCACATTGTGGAGTGCCAGTTCAAGGCGCTGGCCCGCGCGCTGCGGTTCGCGTGCGAGCGGGATCCCCGGGTCAGCGACGTCCCCTCGACGAAGGGCGCCCTGTGATGGACAGCGCGTGGCCCGTCCTGCTGTTCGCGTTGGGTGGGCTGCTGCTCGGGGGCGCCTGGTCGGTGCGAACCGCCACCACGGCCGGTGCTCTGAGCCTTGGCGCGTGTGCCGCGGTGGCTCTCGCCGCGGGCGTTCTGCGCCTGGGTGGCTAACGTGATCGCAAGTCCTGGAAACACCAGGTGTGAATGAAAGGCGGCAGTCGTACGTGCAACCGTACGTCGTCATCTTCGACTATGGATCAGGCAACCTGCGTTCGGCGCACCGGGCGCTGGAGCGTGCGGGGGCTGACACTGTGGTTACCGACGACCCGTCCGCCGCGATGGCGGCGGACGGGCTGGTCGTTCCCGGAGTCGGCGCCTTCAGCTCCTGTATGGAAGGGCTGCGCGCGGCGGGTGGGGACCGTGTGATCGGTAAGCGCCTCGCCGGCGGGCGTCCGGTGCTGGGGGTCTGTGTGGGAATGCAGATCCTGTTCGAGCACGGTGCCGAACACGGTGTCACCAGTGAGGGATGCGGTGAGTGGCCCGGTACCGTGGAACGGCTGCGCGCCCGGACCGTTCCGCACATGGGGTGGAACACCCTGGACGTTCCGGAGGGGAGCCGGTTGTTCGCCGGCCTCGACCCGAAAGAGCGCTTCTACTTCGTCCACTCCTACGCCGTTCTGGAGTGGGAGCAGGAACCGGCCAGCGCGCACATCCCGCCGGCGTTGGTGTCCTGGTGCACGCACGGTGAGCCGTTCGTCGCCGCCGTCGAGAACGGCCCGCTGAGCGCCACCCAGTTCCACCCGGAGAAGTCGAGTGATGCCGGAGCACAGGTGCTGGCCAACTGGGTCGCGACCCTGTAGGTCGGAGACGCAGCCTCCACTGCGGCCGTCCGGTCCCCACCGTCGCGCCCGCGACTCCTGTCACGCGGCTCATACGCGGCCGGCACCCCGGCCTCGCACCCCAACGTCTCGTCAGCAAAGGTCACACAACGCCAATGTCCTCCACGTTCGAATTGCTCCCAGCGGTGGATGTCTCCGGTGGGCAGGCCGTCCAGCTCGTCCAGGGAAAGAGTGGTTCCGGCGGCCAGTACGGCGACCCGTTGCAGGCCGCGCTCGACTGGCAGAACGCCGGAGCGACGTGGATCCACCTCGTTGACCTCGATGCCGCCTTCGGTCGCGGGAACAACCGCGACGTGCTCGCCGCCATCATCGAGCGCCTCGGTATCCGGGTGGAGCTGTCCGGCGGTATCCGCGACGATGACTCGCTCGCCGCGGCCCTGGACACCGGATGCAGCCGGGTGAACATCGGTACCGCCGCCCTGGAGAACCCGGAATGGTGCGCCAGGGCCATCGCGAAACACGGGGACCGCATCGCGATCGGCCTGGACGTGCGGGGGACGACGCTGGCCGCTCGTGGTTGGACCCGGGACGGCGGCGACCTGCTGGACACCCTGCGCAGGTTGGACGCGGACGGGTGCGCCCGCTACGTCGTGACCGACGTCAACAAGGACGGTACGCTCAAGGGCCCCAACCTGGAACTGTTGCGTACCGTGTGCGAGAACACCACCAAACCGGTGGTGGCCAGCGGTGGTATCGCCGAGCTGGACGACCTGCGGGCGGTCGCCGGGCTGGCCCCGATGGGTGTCGAGGGGGTCATCATGGGAACCGCCCTGTACGAGGGGGCGTTCACCTTCGCCCAGGCAGTGGAGGCGGTGGAACAGTGTCAGTAGCGGTTCGAGTCATTCCCTGCCTGGACGTCGACGAGGGACGTGTCGTCAAGGGAGTCAACTTCGCCCAGCTGCGTGACGCTGGGGACCCGGTGGAGCTCGCCGGGCGTTACGACGCCGGAACGAGCGGTGCGGACGAGCTCACGTTCCTGGACGTGACGGCCTCCAGTGGTGAGCGGGAGACGACCTACGAGGTGGTGCGGCGTACGGCCGAGCAGGTCTTCATCCCACTGACAGTGGGCGGTGGGGTGCGCACGGTTTCCGATGTGGACCGCCTGCTGCGTGCCGGTGCCGACAAGGTCGGGGTGAACACGGCGGCTGTCGCCAGGCCCGAGCTCATCGGGGAGATCGCTCACCGTTTCGGTAGCCAGGTACTGGTGCTCTCCGCTGATGTCCGCCGGAGTGTGGGCGGTGACGCGCCGGCGAGCGGGTTCGAGGTCACCACGCACGGCGGGAAGCGCGGTACCGGCATCGACGCCGTCGCGTGGGTGCAGCGCGCCGCGGAGCTGGGGGCCGGTGAGATCCTGCTCAACTCCATGGACGCGGACGGGACGAAAGAGGGGTTCGACCTGGAGCTCATCCGGGCAGCGCGCAGAGCGACCGGAATCCCCCTCATCGCCAGCGGCGGTGCTGGAAAGGCGGCGGACTTCCCTCCGGCCGTCGCCGCGGGGGCCGACGCCGTTCTCGCGGCCAGTGTGCTGCACTTCCAGGAAGTGACCATCCCGGACATCAAGGCGCACCTCTCCGACGCCGGGTACCCGGTGCGCTGAGCGGTTTTCCGGCGGTGCGGGCCCGCGCAACCGGGCACGGGGGCGTGGGGAGGGCGCTGCCATGACCGTGTGCGGACCGTGAGAGCTCTGGGGGGCAGGGCCGCTTGCCGAGGCGTCTGCTCCCCGGGACTCGCGCCCCGGTGTCCCGGGAGCGGGAGAGGCAGCCTGTCGCACCGTCCCCGCATGCTCCCCCGTCGCGGAACCTGCTGCTGTTGTTTCGGTGCGCGGAGTCGGGATTGGGTCGATTAGTGTGGCAGATAGTTGTTTGTTCTGCATTCCACGGGCAGATAACTGGGCGCTAAAAAAGTTCGCTTTGTTTTTTGTGTCGCATTTTTCTTTTTTGTTTGTTTTGTGACTGGCCAGGATCCTGGATAATTCGTGGCCGACGCATTCGCCTCCCTTTGGTTGTCACGCAATTCGCAAAGTAAGAAAAAGTTAACCCTTAAGATTGATTTGCCGCGTTGTCGCAAACCATTCATCTGGCTGAGGCATCTTCCCGCGTGGAACAGTTGCCGATTCCAGTCGATGAAGGGAAAGCACGTATGCAGATGGTGCGTACGACCACGACGGTGCTCGTGTCCGGAGCTCTCGCTTTCGGTATGGGAATAGCCGGGGCGCAGGCCGCCTCCGCGGACGACCCGGACACCTCCCCCGAGGTACTGGCCGAGATCGAGGCACTGCAGTGGCCGGAATACGAGGAGGGGGACAGTGACACCGACATCGGTGTCGCGAAATACCTACTCGACGACCTCGGATACTTCGAGGGCGACATCAACGACGATTACGGCGAGGCGATGACCGAGGCCGTCACCGCCTTCCAGGACGATCCCGACAACGATCTCCACGACAGCGGGACACTGAACCAGGAAACCTGGAACACCCTCCGGAGCGAGGTGTTCGGAGAGTACGGCCGGGGCACCACCGGGCCCGTGGTGTACGCGATCCAGCACAGCCTGATCCAGGACTACGACAAATCCCTGGCACTCGACGGAATCTACGGTCCGAACACGGAACAGGCCGTTGAGGAAATGCAGGACGAGTTCGGAATGGCCGTGGACGGCATCGTCGGTCCGCACACGTTCCGCGCCCTTGTGGCAGGCGGAGTATAGCCCCACGTGCCAACCGCTGACGGGTCCGGCTCGCCCCACGGGGGGCCGGGCCCGTTCTCGTGGTCCCAGGAACGCGACACGTGTCGGAAAAACCGGAATAGGCCGCCCCGGTCGGATGCTGAACAGGGCGGCCCCCTCCGCCCCAGGAGCGGGGCGATACAGGCGGATGTCGTCTCCTGCGGGCGGCCCGCCTCCGGCAGGGACCAGGACATGACAAGGGGGCCGCATGCGGCAGGGGAACAGACCCGACAGGAGCGGTGAACCCGCGGTGTTCCGCCGCGGTATGGGGGTGCTGTGGACGGCGATGCGCACCGAGCCCGCCGTCTTCCTCCTCGCCACGCTCGGGGCCTCACTCCACGCCGCCGTCTCCGTGGCCTCGGCAACGGTTCTCGGGCATGTGACCGACACGGTCATCCTCCCCGCCTTCGACGAGGGACGCACCACGGCGGCCGCACTCACCACCGCCGCGGCGCTGTTGTTCGGTGTGGGGGTGGCGAAGGCCCTCGGTCTCGGGGCGCGCCGCCTGTTCGCCGGGCTGATGCAGTTCCGGATGCAGGCGCGCTACCGGCGGAAGGTCGCCAGGAAGTACCTCCGGCTTCCCATGTCCTGGCACCACCGCCATCCCGCGGGTCAGCTCCTGTCGAACGCCAACGCTGACGTCGAGGCCGCGTGGGGCCCACTGGCCCCGCTTCCCATGGCTATCGGCAGCCTGTTCATGTTCGTGATCGCGGCCGTGGCGATGGTCGCGACCGACCCCCTGCTCGCTGCCGTCGGGTTCGTCGTTTTCCCCCTCCTCATCACCGCCAACCTCGTCTTCCAGCGCCGGGTGTCGCCGGCCGCCAGCCGGGCCCAGGCGCTACGGGCCGAGGTGAGCGAGGTCGCCCACGAGTCGTTCGACGGAGCCCTCGTGGTGAAATCCCTGGGGCGCGAGGACACCGAGACGCGCCGCTTCACCTCCGCCGCCCACCGGTTGCGCGACGCCCAGATCCGGGTGGGGCGGATGCGTGGCATGTTCGACCCCGTCATAGAGGCACTGCCCAACCTCGGGGTGCTCGCCGTCCTGGCCGTCGGCGCGTGGCGTCTGGCCACCGGCAACGTCGCGGCGGGGGACCTGGTCGAGGTGGCCTACCTGTTCACCCTGCTCGCGCAACCGACCCGCTCGTTCGGTTGGTTGCTGGGAGACCTACCGCGCAGCGTCGTGGGGTGGAGCCGTGTCCAGAGCGTCCTGTCCGCCGGGGGAGCGATGGAACACGGCACGTCCCGGTTGGAGGGAAGCGGCGGCATCCGGCTCTCGGCGCGCGGGGTGGGGTTCTCCTACGAGGACGCCTTCGACGCCTCGTCGCCGACCGGAACCGGTGCGGGCTCCGGTCAGGACCTCGCCGGCACCGCCCAACCGGCGGAAACGCGACGCACCACCGTGCTCAGCGACGTGAACCTCGACATCGCGGCCGGAAGCACCGTCGCCGTCGTCGGCCCCACCGGTTCGGGCAAGTCCACCCTGACGCACCTCCTGGTGCGCCTCGTGGACCCCGACACGGGAACGGTCCGGATGGACGGGACCGACACACGGGACCTGGCCAGGGGAGAGATCGCCGCATCCGCCGCCCTGGTGCCGCAGGAAGCGTTCATCTTCGACGACACCGTGCGCGGCAACGTCCTCCTCGGCGCGGAGCAGGAGACCGACGACACCGATGTGTGGGCCGCCCTGCGGGTGGCACACGCGGACTCGTTCGTCGCGGCCCTGCCGCACGGTCTCGACACCGAACTGGGCGAACGGGGCACCACGCTCTCCGGGGGCCAGCGCCAGCGCCTCGCGCTGGCCCGCGCCGTGGCACGCGACCCGAGGCTGCTGGTCCTGGACGACGCGACGTCGGCGGTGGACCCGCAGATCGAGGCCGGGATCCTGTCCGGGCTGGGCGAGATCGCTACCCGGGCGTCCGGACGACAGGAGGCCGCGGCCGGACGCACCGTACTGGTCGTGGCCTACCGGCGGGCCACCATAGAGCTCGCCGACGAGGTCGTCTACATGGAACAGGGCACCGTCCGCGACCGTGGCAGCCACAGTGAGCTGCTGCGCCGGTCCCCCGGCTACAACCGCCTGGTCACCGCCTACGAGCGTGCGGCCCGTGACCGCCACGATGACCGGACCACCCCGGAGACCACCCCCGAGACCGCAACGGAGGTACTGCGGTGAGCGCTTCCACGGTTGTCCACGACGAGAACAGTACAGCGGCCTCCGACGGGCCGGCGCCCGGACTCGGGCACTCCTCCGAACCCGCGTCCGGAACCCTGCGCCGCGGCCTGCGTCTCTCCCCCGAGTTCACCCGGGGACTGGGACTGACACTCGTGTTCGCCGTTGTCGCGACTGTCGGCAAGATCGTGGTCCCGCTGGCCGTCCAGCAGATCATCGACAACGGTCTGGGAGGGACCGGGAAAGCACCCGACCTGGGGTTCGTGGGGTTCGCCGTCGCGTCGTGCGCTGTGCTGCTGGTGCTCACCACCGTGTCCGGCTTCCTCATGAACGTCCGGTTGTACCGGGCCACGGAGTCGGGGCTGGCAACGCTGCGCCGCAAAGCATTCCGGCACATCCACGACCTGTCGGTGCTGACCCAGAACAGTGAGCGCAACGGTTCCCTGGTCTCCCGCGTCACCTCCGACGTCGACCAGATCAGCACGTTCATGCAGTGGGGCGGGGTGCAGCTGATCGTGAGCGCGGGGCAACTCCTCGTCGCCACCGGGCTGATGGCGGTCTACTCCTGGGAGCTCACACTCGTCGTCTGGGCGTGCTTCCTGCCGTTGCTGTTCGGGGCGCGTTGGCTGCAGCGCCTGCTCTCCCGAGCCTATGTTCGGGTACGTGAACGCACCGGGGCGATGCTGGGCGTCGTCGGTGAGACGATCACGGGCGCCGCCGTCATCCGGGCGCACGCGGCGGAGGAACGCACGGCGCGGCGCATCGACACGACGGTTGTCGCCACGCGGGACGCCCAGGTCCGGGCGCAGCGGCTGTCCATGGCGGTGTCCCCCGTCGGTGAACTCGTCTCGGCCTTCGCCACCGCGGCCATCGTCGTGGTCGGCGTGCTGCTCGGTGTCGGGGGAAACCTCACCCCCGGCCAGCTCGTCGCCTTCCTGTTCCTGGTGACACTGTTCATCCAGCCCATGATGATGGCCACGGAGATCTTCAACGAGGCCCAGAACGCGATCGCCGGCTGGAGCCGGATCCTCAGCGTGCTCGACACCACCCCCGACATCACGGACCCGGGGGAGCGTGGCCACGACCTTCCGCCGGGACCGGTGGAGGTACGCTTCCGCGGTGTCTCCTACGCCTACCCCGGCGGTCCTCCGGTGCTGGACGGGATCGAGGAGGTGATCCGGCCGGGGAGCAGGGTCGCCGTCGTCGGAGAGACCGGTTCCGGAAAGACCACGTTCGTCAAGCTGCTGACGCGCCTCATGGACCCTGACGAGGGACAGGTCCTCGTCGACGGGACGGACCTGCGCGACGTCACGTTCTCCTCCCTGCGCAGCCGGATCGTGATGGTTCCCCAGGAGGGGTTCCTGTTCGACGACTCCCTCCGGGAGAACATCCGGTTCTCCCGGCCCGAGTCCGAGGACGCCGAACTCCTCTCGGCGGTCGCCGAACTCGGTCTCACCGATTGGCTGGAGGGACTGCCACACGGGCTGGACACTCCGGTCGGGCAGCGGGGAGAGTCGCTCTCGGCGGGAGAACGACAGCTCGTGGCGCTGGTGCGGGCCTACATCGCCGGACCCGAGCTACTGGTGCTGGACGAGGCGACGTCGGCAGTCGATCCCGACACCGAGGTGCGGATCCAACACGCGCTGCAGCGGCTCACCTCCGGCCGGACGTCCGTGACGATCGCCCACCGGCTGTCCACGGCGGAGGCCGCCGACGAGGTGCTCGTGTTCGACGGGGGAAGCGTCGTCCAGCGCGGAAGCCACGCGGAACTGGTGGGGCAACCGGGCGTCTACGCCGACCTGCACTCCTCCTGGGTGCGCAGTTCGGCCTGAGCCCGGCTCAGACACCGCGCTGGGCCCACCAGTGCGCGGCGAGCAGTTCGCCCACCAACGGTTCGGTGAGCAGCCTGATCTCGGTGTCCCCGTCCCCGAGGTAGCGCAGCTCCGCCGCCGCGCCCTCCACGGTTCCGCCGACCGCGACGAACGTCCCCTGCAGCTGACGAAGGTGCTCCGACACCCGGTCGTCGTACTGCGACCCGGTGAACAGGACGGCCCGGTAGTCGCTGACGGCGGCCAGGTAACGGCCGGTGTGCGACCATTCGCCCGACTCGACGGCGTGGGACGCGAGGACAGGTCCCTGCCGGAGGGCCAACGCCGCGTGCTGTGCGGAACAGAACCGTTCGGCCGGAGCCAGGAAGTGCGGTCCGGTGGGCGACTCGAGAGCCGCGGCGAATCGGGGGACCCAGGTGGGGGCACGCTCCAGCAGGTCCTGCGCGGCGTTGGCAGCGCGGCGCATACTCAGCGTCAGGTCGCTGCTGGCGCCGAGAGCCGGAGCACCCAACCGTTGTCCCAGAAGCAGGAGCAGCGCGAGAGCGTTCTGGTATCCGTGGCTACCGGTCCCACCGTGCGCGGCCGCTGGGGAGACGGGGACGAGGACGTCCGCGTAACGGGCCACAGGGGACGTGGGAGCGTCGGTCAGGACGATGATGGGGGAGTGGGACGTGTAGGCCTCGAGAGCCCCGCACACTTCGCGCAGGCCGCCTCCCACGGCAACGGCGACCACGAGGATGTCGGAGCTGGGCGGGAAACTGCGCGCCGCGGAGGCGTACTCCGCGACCGCTCCGATCCCGGCCATACGGATTCGGGACGCGGCGACCTCACAGGCGTAGCGTGCGCCGCCGACCCCCAGCAGGAGAACCCCGGCGGGCTCCTCGTCCAACAGGGACGGTAGGGCGGCGTAGGGATCGTTCCTGCTGACGCGATCGGCCAGCGTGCTGAGCGCCTCCGGTCTCCCGGCGAGGTCGGCACGGAACTGCTCGACGGTCACTGGACGGTTGGCGCGGACATCCCCGCCGTCGGGCGGGGAGGACACGCCGTCCTCCTTCCTGGTGCGGGTGTTGCCGTCCGTGCGCCGCAGCGGACGGACACGACGGTGGCCAACGCCGTGGGCGGCGGTGGGGCCGCCGCGTACCAGTACGGCAACGCGGCGGACGTGGATGCCTGTTCTGCCGCCCGCGACAACCACCTCCCGTGCGGCCCCGTGGCGTCGGGAACGGGGAGGGCATCCTCGGGAGAAGACTAACCGGAAACGCGGACGGGACGTGGCGTGTTCTCCGCCGCTGCCGGGGTAACGAAAAAAGCCGGCGGAACGGTCGGTCCGCCGGCGGGTACGTGCTGTGTTATGGCTCGTGGTCGTGTGAACTACCCGCAGTGGGGGTTGACACCGTTGCGAGTAGCGATGCGGTGCAGGTCCTCGAGTTCGGACGCGTGCGCGTCGGCAAGGACGTCGTCTCCTGCGGCTCGGGCTGCTTGGAGCGACTGGTGCGTCTCGTCGATGCGGCCCTTGATCTCCGCTACGAACTCGCCCATTTCACCTCACTTCTCGGTTGTGTCCGCGCTATGACATGTCACGGCACTGTGACGGGAGCTAGCGGAAGCCTCACCATTCTTACCCGTGCTGTCGCTGTGACCAAACTTGCCTTACTGCTCGTCCTCCACCGACAGCGGGGGGTGGGTGATCGGCACCTCGGCTCGGGGACCGTAGCGCCCTCCGTTCCCATGGTCCCCGAACACACCGACGCTCTGGTTTCGGGGGTGTCGTATGACACAGTGGGCGGTGGGTGGCTGTGTTTAGTTTTTTCTTATCCTGGATGTGTCAGTTTTGAGATGTGCGGGGTTGATCCGTTGCCGGTGGTTGGGGGATACACCGGCAGCGGTTACCCCGCATCCAGGAGGAACCGCTACCGCGCCTCCGAGCCGGTCGGTGGTTCCACTGCCTGGGGTCTGTCACGCACCCGCGCTCTGGCCCGCGGGGCGGGTGGAACAGGGTGAGGTGCTGGATGCGGTACCGCTGCGGCGTGTGAACCGGACGGGCTTACCTCATCCTTACTCCGCGGGTGCGATAACGGCGGACGTAGCCGGGGTTGATGCCGCTGCCGGTGTGTTGGGGGATGCTCCGGCAGCGGCTCTCCCCGGTGTCCCGTGACGAAGGGCGACAGTGCGCGTACTTGTGGTCGAAGACGAACAGGTCCTCGCCGACACGGTGGCTGTCGGGCTGCGGCGTGAGTCCATGGCCGTGGACGTCGTCTACGACGGTGACAGCGCTCTCGAGCACCTCACCGTCAACGACTACGACGTCGTCGTGCTGGACCGGGACCTTCCGCGGGTCCACGGGGACGACGTCGCCCGGGAACTGGTCAACAAGAGTTACACGTGCCGGATCCTGATGCTGACCGCCTCCGGTGAGATGGAGGACAAGGTCGAGGGGCTGACACTCGGCGCGGACGACTACCTCGCCAAACCCTTCGCGTTCCCGGAACTGATCGCGCGGGTACGGGCGCTGGGGAGACGAGCGACACCGCCCCTGCCGCCGGTGCTCGAACGCAACGGGATCTCGCTCGACCCCGCGAACCACACGGTCGAACGCGACGGGCAGGGCGTGTCACTGACCCCCAAGGAGTTCGCCGTGCTCGAAGTCCTGCTGCGTGCCGAGGGAACGGTCGTCAGCGCCGAAGGGCTGCTGGAGAAGGCCTGGGACGAGAACGCCGACCCGTTCACCAACGTCGTGCGCGTCACCGTCATGACACTACGGAAGAAACTCGGCGACCCCCCGGTCATCCATACCGTGCCGGGCGCCGGGTACCGGATGTGAGCATGAGCGAGAACGAGACGACCCCCGGTTCCCACCCGGAGACGGTCGCGCCCACCCGGCAGGGGGACACCGGGACGTGGCGCCGGTTGGCGTCTTCCCCGGACCAGCAGACGGCGAACCAGCACGCGGCGTCCCACGGGGTGCGCCGGCTGACCGACAACATCAGCCTGCGGGCCCGGCTCACCCTCATCTACGGGATGCTGTTTTTCGCCGCGGGGTCGCTGCTGGTCCTGCTGAACTACGTGATCGTGGCGGGCCTGCTGGACAACCTCACGTTCACCCTCCCGCCGGACTCCCCCTACGCCGACGATCCGGAGCTGATCGAGGGCCTCAAGAACTCCATGATCGAGAGCGTGCTGGCCGAGGTCACCCGGTTCTCCGTACTCGCACTGGTCATCGTCGGCATGCTCGCGGTGGGTCTGGGCTACGTCGTGGCGGGCCGCGCCCTGTCCCCGTTGCAGAAGATCACCCGGACAGCGCGCCGTCTCTCCGAGCGTTCCCTGCACGAACGGATCGCGCTGAGCGGTCCCGACGACGAGATCCGCGAGCTCGCGGACACCTTCGACGACATGCTGGAGCGCCTCGACCGCGCGTTCGACGGGCAGCGCCGGTTCGTCGCCAACGCCTCCCACGAACTACGCACCCCCCTGGCGATCAACCGGACCCTGTTGGAGGTCGCACTGAGCGACCCGGAGGCCTCGTCCGACCTCAAAACGGTGGGGCGTACCCTCCAGGAGACCAACGCCAGGCACGAGCGGCTCATCGACGGGCTGTTGTTCCTGGCCAAGAGCGACCGGGAGCTCGAGGTCCGGACCCACGTCGACATGGGAGAGGTGTCCACGACCGTGCTCAGCCAGCTGTCGGCCGAGTTGGACGAGTCGGGGCTGACGGTCCGCTCTGACCTGCGTGGCGCGCCGGTGACCGGGGACCCCGTGCTGCTGGAGCGCCTGGTCGCCAACCTTGTGGAGAACGCCCTGCGGTACAACGTGGCCGAGGGCGAGATCACGGTGCGTTCCGGGATATACGAGGGAGCGCCGGCGATCCAGGTGGAGAACTCGGGCCCGGTCATTCCCGCCTACGAGATGCAGGGACTGTTCGAGCCCTTCCGCCGTGGAACCTCGGACCGCACCAGCTCCGGAAAGAGCGCCGGCCTGGGGCTGTCCATCGTCCGTTCGGTCGCCCAGGCGCACGGCGGTACCGTGACCGCCTGGCCCCGAGCGGGCGGGGGGCTGGTCGTCACCGTGCGGTTCCCGTCGGCGGCCCAGGAGACGTCCGCGGGGACGAACCCGTAACGCCTTCCGTGGAGAAGCTGCGGCTGACCGCGCCGGCATGGTATCTATACGTGTCTGACGACACGGCAACCCGTGGTCCGGGCGCGTGCCACAACTAGGTATGCTCTCCCGGGCGTGAACGCGGCGGGAATGTGCCGCGACGCGGACGTGTCTGTTCTGACCTTGTCACACGGGGCGTACCCACGCTTGTCCGGTGCGAGGGAAGACGGAGAAATAGGTCGGACTCCTTCGAGCGTTGGGTAGCACATGAACAGCAGCCGTTGCGCAGAGTGCTTGGGAGCGGACGCGTTCGGTCACTCAACGCGGTTGCCGGGTGTGAGGACACCCGGAAGGGGCACAGTCCACGTACGCGAGCGGAATTTTCCCGTCGTGTCGGGCACACGAGGCGGCGCCCAAACGTTGCATCGGCGCAACGAGGCATAGATCGAGGGGGATGGAGTTAGCAGAATGGCGACCGATTACGACAGCCCGCGCAAGAACGAAGAGGAGATCAACGAGGACAGCCTGCAGGAGCTGCAGTCGCGTCGGGGTGAGAAGGGAACGAGCACCGTCGACGTCGACCCGGAGGAAGCCAACGAGGGGATGGAACTCCCGGGGGCTGACCTGTCCGGTGAGGAGTTGGCGGTCCGTGTCCTGCCGCGCCAGGCCGACGAGTTCACCTGCTCGCGCTGCTTCCTCGTCCACCACCGTAGCCAGCTCGCCGAACAGCGGAAGGGCCAGCTCGTCTGCAAGGAATGCGCTGCCTGAGACGGGCGGTTCCCCCCGCTGCCTCGGCGACCGGCGGACCGTTGCGCGTGATGCGTCCCGGTTCGGGACGCATCGTGCACGCGGGAAGACACGCCGGTCCTGTCCTGATCCCACGGGCGGCGCTCACCCCGGTCGGTCGTTGCGACCCGGAGGCGAAGCGTCGTGCTGATCGGGGCGGAAACCGGAACTGTGCCGCGGGTCCGTACCCGTACCCGTGAGTGAGGAGAGCCCGTGTCGGTGACAGCCACACCGACCGCTGCCACCGGATGGCGTCGCGAAGCGGTCGTATCACACGTCGGGGGCGACACCGTGCCGTACGAGAACGGCTCAAGAACGTTTTCCGCGTTCCCCGGGAAGGGTGGCGGCAGTGCCACGTTCGGTGAGTGAGGGGCCCTCACACGGCAACCGCTCCGGTGGGAGCGCGACCCCCGCGGCCGACGAGGACGCAGGCGTGCTCGTCGGCCGGATCATCGGTGGTGAGGGGAGTGACGCACGGCAGCGCAGCGGCCTGATGGCTCGGTTGGCGCGGGTTCTGGCCTCCGGTGCCCGCACCGCGGGCGTGCGGGGAGTGGCCAGCGGCCGTTGGCTCACGGAGACGTTCACTGACGAGGTCGTCCCCCGCATACCGGTGCGTGACCACGCGACGCTGGTCCGCCACCACAACGGGTTGGACGGTGAGGGACTCGCCGAGGCGCTGGAGCGCAACGCCTCTCGCGCCACCACCACGACGGGCGTCGTGGGAGGAGCACTCGCGGCCGCGCAGTTCACCGCTCCACCACTGCTGCTCAGCACACCGGCGCAGCTCGCGGCGGAGACGCTCGTCGTCGCCGCTGTCGAGGTCAAACTCGTCGCCGAACTGCACGAGTGCTACCACCGGCCCGCCCAGGGGTCCGCGACCGAACGCGGCCTGGACTACGTGCTCGCCTGGGCGCACAACCGCGGTGTCGCACCGTTGGGCTCCCCCGAGAGCGTGACCACCGTCCTCGGAGCGACAGCGAGAACGGCCCTGCGCAAGCGCCTGATGCTGTTGTTCGGCCGCCAGCTCGGCACGCTGGGCCCCTACCTCAGCGGCGCGGTCGCGGGCGGAACCCTGAACCGAGCGGCCACACGCAGCCTCGTTTCCGGCCTCCGCGCCGAACTGCGCCCCTCCGCCCCGTCGGAGACGCGGCAGAGGACGGACAGCGAACCCTCGTAACGCCGGGCTCGGGGAGAGGGCCCGTCCCGCGTAGACACCGGCCCGAGGGCACGGACCGGACCTCGCGGGGACGACGGGGACAGCCGTTGCCACCACGAGATCCGCGGGTTCACACCGTGTTATCAGCCCCGTGCTCCGGGGGAGGAAGCATCTTCTGGTGAGCGGCGCGTACCGCGAGGACACGCGCGACCTCCATCCCCACGCCTGTCACCACCGCCCAGCCAAGGGCCTCTCCCAAACCGACATCCAACGACTCCGGTTCGGTCGGGGGTTCCTTACCGGTTGCCTGGGTCCAGGCGAAAGTCAGAGCCTTGCGCGCGACGAAACCCGCCACGAGGGCGGCCGCACCGCCGACGAGCTGCGCGGGGAGCGCGCCTTCCCTCTTTGCCATACGATCGATCACTTCTCCGTAGTCGTGCGTCACTCCCGCGTGCTGCGGGGAGCCTGTACCGAAATACTGCCATGGTCGGTGCGTCGCGTCCGGAGCGCCGGCCGCCGGAATGTCGGCTCCGTCCCGCCGGGCGGCCGCGATTCGGGTGTTCTCCCCCGACAGGCTCAGGTGTTCCGGAGCGAGCATGCTGCGGGAAGCAATACCATTGGCCCAGCGCCTTCCCGAACCGCACCTGCCGCCGTCGCCGGTGCGGTGCCGGTGGTGCAGGCTCCACCCACGCCGGAGGGCAGCGCTGTGTCGCCGTGGCAACCCCGTTCAGGTGGTTGCTGGCTGCGTACTCGCGAGAACGCCGTCGCCACGGGTCCGAGAGCAGTCGGTGCGAGGTCCGGTGACACGCACGCGCCCGCCCGCTCCTGCGACAATGGGTGTGTTACCGAAAGACGTTGCGAACCCGAGAAATGGAGGAAAGAGGTCCAACCCGCGCCCCGGCGACGCGGAGGGCCTCCAGCGCCACGATGACCAACCGCTCTCGTTCCTTCCACGTGCCCGACAAGCCCTCACTGGACGGTATCGAGGCGAAGTGGGCCGACGTATGGGACGAGTCCGGCGTCTACCACTTCGACCGTACGAAGAACCGCAACGAGATCTTCTCGATCGACACCCCGCCCCCCACCGTTTCGGGGTCGCTGCACATCGGCCACGTCTTCTCCTACACGCATACCGACATCATCGCCCGCTTCCAACGGATGCAGGGCCGGTCGGTTTTCTACCCGATGGGGTGGGACGACAACGGCCTGCCCACAGAACGCAGGGTGCAGAACTACTACGGTGTCCGGTGCGACCCGTCGATCCCCTACGACCCGGACTTCTCCCCGCCCGCCAAGCCCGACCCGAAACGACAGGTACCGGTCTCCCGACGGAACTTCATCGAACTCTGCGACCGGCTCACGGCCGAGGACGAGAAGGTTTTCGAGGGGATCTGGCGCAGGCTCGGTCTCAGTGTGGACTGGCGCTACACCTACGCGACGATCGACGACAACTCCCGCGCGGCGGCGCAGCGGGCGTTCCTGCGCAACCTGGCGCGTGGGGAGGCCTACATGTCCGAGGCGCCCACGCTGTGGGACGTGACGTTCAGGACGGCCGTCGCCCAGGCCGAACTGGAGGACCGGGAACGCCAGGGCGCCTACCACAAGGTCTCCTTCCACCGGGACGACGGCGAACCGGTGTACATCATGACCACCCGGCCGGAGCTGCTGCCCGCCTGCGTCGCGCTTGTGGCGCACCCTGACGACGAGCGCTACCAGGACCTGTTCGGCAGGAGCGTGCGCAGCCCCGTGTTCGACGTGGAGGTTCCCGTCAAGGCCCACCACCTGGCCGATCCCGAGAAGGGCTCGGGTATCGCCATGATCTGTACGTTCGGTGATATCACCGACGTCACCT
Organism: Haloactinospora alba; assembly: GCF_006717075.1. Classification (NCBI taxonomy): domain Bacteria; kingdom Bacillati; phylum Actinomycetota; class Actinomycetes; order Streptosporangiales; family Nocardiopsidaceae; genus Haloactinospora; species Haloactinospora alba. The sequence goes on along the minus strand of NZ_VFQC01000001.1, from coordinate 2,033,020 downwards.
GGTGGCGGGAGTTCCAGCTGGAGACGCGTTCCGTGATCGGCTGGGACGGGCGCATCGTCCCCACGCCTCCGCCGGGGCTGGACTCCGAGGCCGGCCGTGCTGCCTACGCGCGTCTCGCCGGCGCGACGGTGCACACCGCCCGGGAGCGGATGGTGGAGATGCTGCGTGAGTCCGGTGAGCTCATCGGCGAACCGGAGTCCCTCACACACCCGGTCAAGTTCTACGAGAAGGGCGACAAGCCGCTGGAGATCGTCACCACCCGGCAGTGGTACCTCAGCAACGGGGGTCGGGACGCCGAGGTGCGTGACGCGCTGCTGCAACGCGGCCGGGAGCTCACGTGGTACCCGCAGCACATGCGCACGCGCTACGAGAACTGGGCTGAGGGCCTCACCGGGGACTGGCTGATCAGCCGGCAGCGTTTCTTCGGGGTGCCGTTCCCGGTCTGGTATCCGCTGGACTCCGAGGGCGAACCCCGCTACGACGCGCCGATCCTACCGGAGGAGGGCACCCTGCCCGTCGATCCCAGCTCCGAGGCGGCACCCGGCTACTCCGAGGGCCAGCGTGACGTTCCGGGCGGGTTCACCGGCGACTCCGACGTGATGGACACGTGGGCGACCTCCTCCCTGTCACCGCAGATCGCAGGAGGGTGGGAACGGGACAACGACCTGTTCGAGCGGGTGTTCCCGATGGACCTGCGTCCGCAGGGCCAGGACATCATCCGGACGTGGCTGTTCTGCACCGTCGTGCGGTCCCATTTCGAGCACGGCGGGCTTCCGTGGAACGCGACCGCGATCTCCGGTTGGATCCTGGACCCGGACCGGAAGAAGATGTCGAAGTCCCGGGGCAACGTCGTCACTCCCATCGACCTGCTGGAGCGCTACAGCTCGGACGCTATCCGCTACTGGGCGGCCAACGGCCGGCTCGGTACGGACACCGCCCTGGACGAGGGCCAGATGAAGGTCGGCCGTCGGCTCTCGATCAAGATCCTCAACGCCAGCAAGTTCGTACTGAAGGTGGCGGGAGAGGAGACCCCCTCGGACCCGGCGGCAGTGCGCGAACCGTTGGACCGCGCGATGCTGGCCGCGCTCAGTGACGCCGTTGCGGACGCCACGGCGTCACTGCGGGAGTTCGAGCACACACGTGCCCTGGAGCGTGTCGAGCGTTTCTTCTGGGAGTTCTGCGACGACTACCTGGAACTGGTGAAGAGCCGCGCCTACGACACCTCCTCCGAGGCCGGTGCATCGGCCCGCAGCGCGCTGCTGATCGCTCTGGCGACCCTGAACCGGCTGTTCGCCCCGTTCCTGCCCTTCGTCGCCGACGAGGTGTGGTCCTGGTGGCACGACGGTTCGGTGCATGCCGAGCCGTGGCCGGACACGGCGGAGTTCGGGGCGGTGCACGGGGACCCCGCTGTCCTGACCGCGGCTTCCGAGGTGCTGCGCGGGGTGCGCAAGGCCAAGTCGGAGGCGCAGCTCTCGATGCGTGCCGAAGTGGAGCGGGCCGCGGTACGCGGGGAGAACGTGCCCGATGCCCGGGCCGCCGAGAGCGACATCGCCGCCGCGGGCAATGTCAACGACCTCAGTTTCGAGGCGGTGGACGGCGCCGAGCTCAGCGTGGACGTGACACTTCCCGAGACCGTGGGCTGAGACGCGGTCCCGTCGAGGTACGGGGCTGTTCCGGACCGGAAAGAGGGAACGTGCGAGAAGGGCTTCCCGCACACCACGGAACAGCCCCGCCTCCCGGGGCGGGTGCTGGGTCCCCGAGGTAACGATACGAGCGCGGGGCCACCGCGCGGCCGGAGGACAGAGCCCGATGGGGCCCGGCGGGCGGGGAACGGCGGTCCGCGGCTCGGCTGCCGCGCCGTGCGGAAGACGGTAGGCTCGCACGGTGTGAGTAGTGACTGCCCGAACGGCGACCAACCGCGCGTCTCGGTTCGTCGTCTGCAACCGGACCTGGCGCTTCCCGACTACGCTCGCCCCGGTGACGCGGGCGCTGATCTCGTTACGGCCGAGGACGTCGAGCTCCCTCCCGGCCGGCGCGCCACAGTGGGCACCGGTATCGCCATCGCTCTTCCCGACGGGTACGCGGGGTTCGTGCACCCGCGCTCGGGCATGGCCGCCCGGCACGGCCTGACCCTTGTCAACGCTCCCGGGACCATTGACTCCGGGTACCGGGGGGAAGTCAGAGTGACCCTGCTCAACACGGATCCGGATATGCCGCTCAGGTTGTCGCGTGGCGACCGAATCGCCCAACTTATTATTCAGCGTGTCGAACAGGCGATTTTTACTGAGGTAGATGAGTTGTCCGATTCGGTGCGCGGTGCGGATGGGTTCGGCTCCACGGGCGGATACGCGAGGGAAGAACCACGACGGTGATTCCCGGCCGATCCGGGAACGATGACGCGGGAGAGGTGTGAGGCGTGTTCGGACGTCGAAGCAGGAAGAACAGCACGAAGAGCAGCACGCAGAACGTGGCCGAGGAGAGCGTCGCGGCTCCCGAACGCATCGATCCGGTGCAGGAGCCGGAGAAGGAGTCGGACCAGCACCGGGCGCAGGGTCCGTGGGACTCCTCCGAGGAGGCTCCCGAGACGCAGCGCCTCGACCTGGGCAGTATGAGGGTTCCGGTGGAGTCCGGGGTGGAGGTCCAGGTCAACGTCGCCCAGAAGCAGAACCGGATCATCGGGGTCACCCTGGTCCACGGTGGGTCGGCGATCCAGGTGCAGCCGTTCGCGGCCCCCAAGTCCAGTGGTCTGTGGGACGAGATGCGCGAGGAGCTGCGTAGCCAGATCACGGAACAGGGCGGCAAGGCCGAGGAGTTCTCCGGAACGTTCGGTACGGAGCTGCGCGCGGTCGTGCCTGTGGAGGGCAAGACCAACGAGGAGGGGCACCAGATGGGACAGCGAATGCGTTTCATCGGTGTTGACGGGCCCCGTTGGGTGCTGCGCGGCGTGATCCGCGGCGAGGCCGCGGTGAAGCCCGAGGCCATGGCCCGGGTCGAGGAGATCTTCGCCAAGATCGTCGTGGTCCGCGGCGAGGAACCGATCCCTCCACGCGAGATGCTCGAGATCAAGGTTCCCCCGGAGCAGCAGGAAGCCATGGCAGCGGCGGTGCAGCGCGCCTCCGAGCCCTCCCAGGGCAACGGTCAGGAGTAGGGTGCTTCGGGGACGCGCCCCGGTGCCCCCGGCTCCGAGCAACCGCCGGTCCCGCATCCTCCACGGGCTGACCCGGTCGGGACGGTGAGAGGGCCCCGGGTGCGGGGCCCACGACCGTGCCCGGTACGTGGGAAACGCGTTGCTCTCCGGGAGAGCCGCGGTGAGGATGGACCGATGCTGATCCGACGAGAGACCGACGAGGACATCCCCGCTGTCCGGAGCGTGACCAGCGCGGCGTTCTCCTCCGCCGAGGCCGGTGCTTCCGACCGCGAGCCGGTCGAAGTGACACTCCTTGACCGGCTCCGTGCCGACCCCGGCTGGATACCGGAGCTCTCCCTGGTCGCCACCCGCCCCCGGAACCCCGGCGGTGCGACGGAGCGCCCGTCGGTGGTCGGGCACGTGGTGTGCACCCGTGGCTGGTTGGCGGACGTGCCCGCGCTTGGTCTGGGCCCGTTGAGCGTCCACCCGCACCACCAGCGCCACGGTGCGGGGAGTGCGCTCATGCACGCGGTACTGGCCGCCGCGGAGGCGCGCGGTGAGCGGATGGTCGCGCTGCTCGGCGAACCGGCGTACTACCGGCGGTTCGGTTTCCGCCCGGCTCAGGACCACGGGATCGAACCACCCGAGGCGTCCTGGGGAACCTATTTCCAGGCGCGCCTGTTGGCGGGGGCGCCCTTCACGGCGGGGGCCGTGTTCCGTTACGCCGAACCGTTCACCCGGCTCTGAATCCGCTACGGACGGGTCACTCCGCCGTCCCCGGATCCCTGGGAGCGGCGACAGTACCGAGGAACAGGACCGAGGAGCGGCGCCGCAGGACGAAACGGAACGGGCGGTCGGCCCGGAACACGACCGGTCGGGAACGGGTCACGGCGGCGAGCTGCATCGCCACGGCCGTGGCGGCGGCGCCCTCCGCTCCGTGTTCGTCCACCCGGAGCCGCGCCTGGTGGATGACCTCGTCGATACGTAGCGGCACTTCGGAGACGCCGGACAGGTCGGCCCGGTCGCCGAAGACGGTACGCACACCGCAACCGGCGAGCGGCCCGGACAGTTCGGCGCGCTGTGCCGCCTCGAAGCGGGGGAGGGTGAGTTCGACCTCGGTGGGGGAGGAGCGTTCGTACAGAGCGGTGAGGGCGTCGTGTTCCAGTCGCGGCGGGAACCCGGTGGTGTCGTCGGGAAGCAGCAGGTCCAGAGCGAGCTCGTGCTCCCCAGTGAGGGTCACCATGCGCCACCCGGCGGTGTGGGAGTGCGGGAGTCGTCCCGTGTAGCGCATCATCGGGGTCCGATGGTCGCCGGAGGGCGCGTGGAACACGGCGGGTGCCGTCCTACCGGGGTCGAACGGGTGCCGCCAGCGGAGGCGGACCCACAGCGCGTTGACGAGCAGGGCCTGGGTAGCGGCCGTCACCGTCCCGCTGGTGAGGAGCTCCGTGATCATACCGCGGGTGGCCCTGGCGACGTCAGCGTTGATCGTGTGCCGCGCCCCCTCGGCGTCGTTGTGGAAGTCGGCGGTGTGCACCGCCGCTCCGGGCGTCTGCCGCAGCTCCGCCTCGAAGCCGGGGTTCAGGGGAAGCTCCTCGCGTACCCACAGTCCGGTGCCGGCGGCCAGCTCCGGGCCGTCGGCCACGGCGTCGTCCAGGGCCGCGAGGTGCTCGCGCGGCTTCGCGCCGAGCAGACGTGTCAGTTCCGCACGGGTCCCACCGCGGGCGCCGGCGGCCAGTGTCCCCAGCGCGTAGGCCACCGAGTGCGGGGACCACACCGTGGAGGAGCCGCTGTCGGACAGCCGGCCGTCCAACAGCAGCGCGAAGTCGAGATGGTCGCTGCGCGGTGCTGGCATAGCGTCGCGTTCACTCTCCTCACCGGCCTGGTGCGGATCGCGACCAGCCTAGTGAGACCGTCCCGGACATGTCACCAGTTTCTCCGGACCGGTTCGGTCACGTACCGTGTCTGGGACGATGCGTGTGTGGAATTCCTCCCCGTGAGACCCTGGAAGCGGGGCAGGGCCGGTTCCGGGGGCAGCGCCGGTAGCCGCCCTGGGTGTCACACCGCGGAGCGCCACCGGGGCCTTCTCCCACAGAGGGCTTCCGGGAGGATGGGGCGAGGGTTGCGCAGTTACCATCACCAGCCGGCACCCGAGGGGAAGTGACCGACGTTGGCTCCGTTGTGCCCAGGGCGGCAGACCCACCAGACTGTCTCCGGCCGACGGCGCGCCGCGGCTCCCGTCCCAGCGGACAGCTCCCGGGCCGGGAGGAAGCCGTGCGGGCGGCGGACGCGGTGTCGCCACGGGAACCGGCCACACGCCCGTCCAAGGAATCCGGCATAAGCACGTCCGTTCGCCGCGACGCGCCGACGGGTACGCCCGAACCGCAGAGAAGGAGGCAGGGGCTTCCTCCCCGGATCCGAGGGTCCGGGATTTGGCCCCAGAGAATCGATGACCGAACAACAGCGCCCTGCCGACGCGGCAGCGGACGGCCCCGGGGAAACGACGTCCGCCACCTCCGGAACCGCGCAGGAGACTCCCGCCGTTTCGGAACACACCGTGGAGGCCGCGGTACGCGCGCAGTTGTCCAAGGCGCTGGGCGGGAAACGCGGCATGGTGGAGGCGGCGATCCCGACCCTGGTGTTCACGCTCACCTACATGGTCGGCCAGGAGCTGCGCCTCGCGCTGGGGCTGGGTATCGGTGCCGCCGTGCTGCTGGGGGGCGTGCGGCTGGTGCAGCGTTCCTCGCTGCAGTTCGTGGCCAACAGCCTGTTCGGTATCGCCATCGCCGCAGTGTTCGCGTTGCGTAGCGGCGACGCCGAGGACGCGTTCCTGCCCGGCATCATCTACAACGCCGGCTACGCCGTCGTGCTCGCGCTGACCGTCCTCATCCGGTGGCCCGCCGTCGGCCTACTGATCGGAAGCGTCACCGGCGACCCCACCGGCTGGCGGAAGAACCCGGCCGTGGTGAAACTGAGTTCGCGGCTGACGTGGCTGCTGGTGCTGCCGTGCGTGATCCGGGTGGCGGTCCAGTTCCCGTTGTGGGCGGCGGAGAGTTCCGGCACCGCTGACGTGTTCGGCCTGCTCGGTTTCTCCAAGATCGCCCTGGGGTGGCCACTGCAGGTGGCCGCTCTGGCCGTGATGGTGTGGCTGCTGACACGCGGCCGCACCCCCATGGGGCCGGGAGGTACGCTCGCCCCTCAGAGCGACGCGGGACACAGCTCCAGAGCATGACGGGGCCTCCGCCGACGTCCGGAACCGTGTCCGCGGTCGGTCACCCGTCACCGCCCGTGAGGAGGGCGCCGAGTTCCTCCGTGCTCTCCGCGCTGCTGAGGAAGACGAGGTCGTCCCCGGCGTCGAGCACGGTCTCCGGGTGCGGTGTCCGTACCTGACCCTCGCGGACCACCGCGACCAGGACGATCCCCTCCGGGAGGGCCAACTCAGAGACGGGTCGGCCCGCGTGCGGCGCCCCGTCGGGAAGTGTGAACTCCAACAGGTCCGTCTCCGGTGTCGACAGCAACGGCAGCGCGTCGCCGGAGTCGTTGGTGCTGGACACGTCCTCGACCAGGGCCGCGATCAGCCGGGGCGGGGAGACGGCGACGTCGACCCCCCAGTCGTCGGTGAACAACCACTCGTTCTGCGGTTCGTTGATCCGGGCGATGATCCGGGACACCGCGAACTCGGTTTTGGCCAGCAGCGAGAACACCAGGTTCACCTTGTCGTCACTACTGGCCGCGACAGCAGCGTCGAATTCCGCGAGCCGCGCGTCCTCCAGGGAGGCGAGCTCGCAGGCGTCGGCCAGCAGCCACTCCGCCCCGGGAAGCTCGTCCACGCCGATCGCGCGGGAGTCCCAGTCGATGAGTACGACCTCGTGGCCGTTCCCGGTGAGCTCCGTGGCGATGGAGCGTCCCACGCTTCCGGCTCCGGCTATCGCGACCCGCATCACAACGCCCTTCCCGTCGTTTCGTCGCTACTGGCGCGTGCGCCCGACCGCGCCAGTACGCCGTCGATGTCCGAGGTCCGGGCCAGGACGTGCAGCACGTCCCCGGCCCGAAGCACCTCGTCCCCGCGTGGAAGCAGGAGCTCGCCTCCGCGGGACAGGTACGCCACCCGGACGGGCCAGGCGGCCTCCAGGTTCTCGACCCGCCAGTCCACCCATTCCTCCGGAAGCGGGGTCTCGTCCAACACGATCGTCCCGGAGGGGTCGCGCCACAACGGCCCGTTGTCCAACCCGGCCGATCCCGGGACGAGACGGCGGAGGACGGTGTCCGCGGTCCAGCGCACGGTACCCACGGTGGGAATCCCCAGCCGCTGGTAGACCTCCGCGCGACGCGGGTCGTAGATCCGGGCGACCACGTGCTCCACCCCGAAGGTCTCCCGGGCCACGCGTGCCGAGATGATGTTGGAGTTGTCACCGTTGCTGACCGCGGCGAACGCCGAGGCGGACTCGATGCCGGCGGTGGTGAGCACGGCGCGGTCGTGGCCGAGGCCACGGACGGCGGCCTTGGCCGTACTCGCGCGCAGCCGACGGAAGGCCTCGTGGTCCCGGTCGATCACGGCGACGGTGTTACCGAGGTCCTCCAGGGTGTGCGCGAGGGTCGCGCCCACCCGTCCGCACCCCAAAATCACGATATGCACTGACGCTCCGCTCCCCTAGGTGTGTGGCTCGGCCCTCACCCATCCGAGCGTAACCGTGCCTGTCGTGCAAGGGGCCATGCGCGCTGCCCGGAGCGGGGGCCAACGCTGGCGTGGGGCAGGGGGCGGGTCGGTTAGGGTTGTCGCAGATGGGCGGTGGTCAGCCAACCTGGTGCAGGCCTGCCCCTGGGCTGTGAGCCACCCGGATGAGGCGGGCAGCAGGATCCCACTGTCAGGCGTGCCGTACGGAGCGTGGGGAAGCCGGACGCGGCCCCGGCCGTCACCGCCGCTTTCGCCCGTACGGACCCGTGCCGTGCCCTCCGCAGGAACAGGGCTGTTCCCGCTGACGGCACGGCGGCAGCAGAGCCCCGCTCCAGAGCGTCCCGCCGGTCGTGGGGAGCCGCCGAGCCATGACGCGGGCCGGTCGCCGGACCGCCGTGGCTCGGAGAGCGTCGCGTCAGCCGCCCAACGCCTGTAACAGTCCCGCCTATTCGGAGGTTTCCCATGAGCCGTGCCGGAACCCGTATTGAACTTCGTGTGGACCGCCCCGCGCACGGGGGGTGGTGCGTGGGCCGCTACGAGCAGCAGGTCGTGTTCGTTCGCCACACGCTGCCAGGAGAGCGCGTCCTGGCGCAGGTGACCGAGGAGACCAGCCGGTTCCTGCGAGCCGACGCCGTCGAGATCCTGGACGCCTCCCCCGACCGGGTGACGCCACCCTGCCCGTTCGCCGGTCCGGGGAAATGCGGGGGGTGCGACTGGCAGCACGCCTCGCTGGAGGCGCAGCGCCGGATCAAAGGGCAGGTGGTCGCGGAGCAGCTCTCCCGTATCGCGGAGATCGAGACGGAGGTGCGGGTTGAGGAGCTGCCGGACACGCCGGACGGGCTGGGGTGGCGTACCCGGGTGCGGTTCGCCGTGGACGAGGAGGGGACGGCCGGTTTCCGCCGACACCGGTCGCACGAGATACAGCCCGTCGACGAGTGCGCGATAGCCCACCCCGACGTGAACCGGCTCGGTGTCCAGGATCTGCCCTGGCCGGGTGTGTCGGACGTCGAGGCCGTGGTGTCGGACAGCACGAACGACAGCGCCGTGATCGTACAGCCGCGCGGCGCCAAGCTCCCCTCGCTGCCGAAACTCAACGACTCGGCGGCGGTTCTGCGCCGGTTCAAGGGCGGGCGGATCCAGTCCGTACGGGGACGGCGGAGCGTACGCGAGCATGCGGCCGGACGCGAGTGGCGGGTCAGCGCTGGCGGTTTCTGGCAGGTCCATCCGCAGGCTGCCGACACTCTCACCTCGGCGGTGCTCGATGCTCTGGACCCGCAGCCGGGGGAGACCGCGGTGGACCTGTACTGCGGTGCGGGACTCTTCGCGGGCTCTCTCGCGGACGCTGTCGGGGCCGAGGGGCGCGTCATGGCCGTGGAGTCCCATCCGCAGGCCGCCCGCGACGCCGCTCACAACCTGGGCGACACCGACCAGGTGCGTGTCGCGCAGAGCGACGTGATCGGACAACTGCGCGAATGGTGGGACCTGCGGGCTGACATCGCGGTGTTGGACCCCCCGCGTTCCGGGGCCGGCCGTGAGGTGGTGCACGCCCTGTCCGAGCTGCGCCCGCGCCGTGTCTCCTATGTCTCGTGCGATCCGGCGACGCTGGCCCGCGACATAGCCACGTTCGCCGGGCTCGGGTACCGGATGGTCGAGCTGCGTGCCTTCGACGCGTTCCCGATGACCCACCATGTGGAGTGCGTCGTGACGCTGGCCCGCGGTTAGTTGTGATGTCCCGGAACGTTGGTAACAGGCAACACGCCACACAGAGCGGTTGAGCAAAGAGAGGGCCTTCTGATCCCGGTGGCGACCTCGCCTCCGTGGATCCCTGGCGTCCCCGCGGAGTCGAGATCCGCGGGGTGGCACGGGCTCTTCCCGCCGATGAGAACGGTGCTGCCCGTATCCGTGTCCATCCAAGGCGGGTGCTCGGCTGGGGGATCGAACCGGCGGCCTGGCGTCTCCCAACAGCCGGAACATCCCCGTGGAGCGGGAGAGCGGGTCGTGGTGACGTCCCGCTCCTGCGGGTGCGCGGTGGCACCGCGGGCCCACAGGCGGCTCTCCCCCTCCAAAGCCCGCGTTTCGGACCGTGTGACGCGGTGCGGACTCTAGGACAGTAACGGGTTCCCCCGCCTGAAGGCGGGGGCTTTCACCCCGCGAGTGAAGGCCCGCCGTTACCAGCACTAGCCAACATGAAGGGAGGTGACCCCGTTGGCTACGTTCCACACAGGACCACAGACCCACCAGGCCGTGCCTCCTCAGCGGCCTGCTCTGGAACCCGACCCAGCAGACACCCCCGGGAACAGGGACGAAACGGGGGTCGGGCGCCACGACGCACCCGGTGTGGAACATGTGCGAGAGGAGATCCCCGGTGCTGCACCTGGCGCCGGGGGCGCCACCCCCACTCCTCCGGGTGGGGAGACGCACCGTGAGGTGCACCCGTACGTGTTCGTGCTCGACGCTCACCACCGGCCGTTACAACCGTGCCCGCCCGCCAGGGCCCGCAAGCTCCTGGCCAAAGGCCGGGCAGTCGTCCACCGCCGTGTTCCGTTCACCATCCGGCTGAAAGACCGCACCGCCGAGGCTTCCGAGATGGAGGGGGTTGAGGTCGGTATCGACCCGGGATCCAAACACACCGGCATTGCCGTATTCACCGCTCAAGAGGGGCAGCGTCGGAACCGCTATAGCATCCAGCTGGACCATCGCGGCGCGGCCATCCGCAAGAAACTCGACCAGCGATGCGCCTACCGGCGCCGCCGCCGGACGGCCAACGTGCGCTACCGCGCTCCTCGGTTCAACAACCGCGCCCGCCCTCAGGGGTGGTTGCCTCCGTCGCTGCGCCACCGGGTCGATACAACCGTGTCGTGGGTGGAGCGGCTTGCCCGGTGGACGCCGGTGCGCCACGTGCACGTGGAACGCGTCGCGTTCGATACCCACGCCCTGTCCGCCGGGAGCCCGTTGGAAGGCAGGGAGTACCAGCACGGAACCCTGCACGGTTACGAGGTCCGCGAATACCTGCTCGCCAAGTTCGACCGGGCGTGTGTCTACTGCGGCGCCATGAATACGCCGCTGAACGTGGACCACGTCCACCCCAAATCGCGGGGTGGGTCCGACCGGGTGTCCAACCTGGTGCTGGCCTGCATCCGCTGCAACCAGACCAAGGGCGAGAAGCCCGTGAAGGAGTTCGCCCCCAAGGCTGCCGCGCGCATCCTCGCCCAGGCCAAGGCCCCGCTGCGGGATGCTGCGGCGGCGCAGTCCACCCGGTGGGCGCTGTGGCGCGTACTGGAGTCCCGCCTTCCCACCCGGGTGGGTTCGGGGGGCCGCACTAAGTACAACCGCACCCGCAACCACCTGCCCAAGACCCACACGCTGGACGCGTTGTGCGTGGGTGAAACCGGCGCTGTTGCTGAGGTTGTGAACCGGGTGGTGGTGGCCGCCTGCACCGGGCGCGGCACCCACGCCCGCACCCGCCCCGATAAGCACGGGTTCCCCCGGCTGCGCCTGCCCCGGCAGAAGACGTTCTTCGGATACCAGACCGGCGACCTCGTCCAGGCGGTTGTGCCCGCCGGGAAGAAGGCGGGCACCTACACCGGCCGCGTTGCGGTGCGTGCCAGGGGGAGCTTCAATATCACCACCGCCCACGGCACCGCTAAAGACATCCACTATCGCCATGTCCGCCTGCTCCAGCGGGCGGACGGTTACGGCTACACCATGAGAAAGGAGGAAGCGGCTTCCTCCCCGGCCTGAAGGCCGGGGTCCCCGCCGCGAAAATTTGATGGAACGCATGCGCTTGAGGATTTTCACCGAACCGCAGCAGGGTGCGAGCTACGAGACGCTGCTGCGCGTAGCCACCGCGGCCGAGGACCTCGGCTACGACGCTTTCTTCCGCAGTGATCACTTCCTGAGGATGGGGGACGCGGACGGGCTGCCGGGGCCCACCGATGCCTGGACCACTCTCGCCGGCCTGGCGCGGGAGACGTCGCGGATCCGGTTGGGAACCCTGATGACGGCCGCGACCTTCCGGTACCCGGGGCCGCTCGCCGTCAGCGTCGCCCAGGTTGACCAGATGAGCGGTGGCAGGGTCGAGTTCGGGTTCGGCGCGGGATGGTACGCCGAGGAGCACGCGGCCTACGGTATCCCGTTCCCGGACAGCTCCCGGGAGCGCTTCGAGCGCTACGCGGAGCAGCTCGACATCATCACCGGCCTGTGGGCGACGCCGGTGGGGGAGGGCTTCAGTTACGACGGGTCGCACTACCGTCTCTCCGAGAGCCCCGCCCTGCCCAAGCCCGAGCAGCGGCCGCGACCTCCCGTGCTGGTCGGCGGGACCGGCCCCCGGCGCACTCCGCGGCTCGCGGCCGCTCACGCCGACGAGTACAACGTGCCGTTCAGCCCGGTCGCGGAGACCTCGGCGGCCTTCGAGCGCACCAGAAGCGCGGTGGCGGACTCGGGGCGTTCGGAGCCGATGGTGTACTCGGCCGCCCAGGTGCTGTGCTGCGGCCGCAACGACGCCGAGGTCTCGCGCCGGGCCGAGGCCATCGGACGCGACGTGGCCGAGCTCAAAGCCAACGGTCTGGCCGGGACGCCGGACGAGGTCACCGACAGGATCGGCCGGTTCGCCGAAGCGGGGGCGCAGCGGATGTACCTGCAGGTGCTCGACCTCTCCGACCTGGACCATCTGGAGCTGGTCGCTACGGAGGTGGCGCCGCAGCTCGGGTGACGTCGGAGCTCGTCCGGCACGGACACGGCGGGTGTGGGGGCGTTCTCTCGGGCCTCCACTCGTCCCCGTCTCCCCGGGGGGCCGTAGGATCCGGCCCCCCGGTTTTCTCTTTTATCCGGTTTGTGTTCTTCAGGTGGATTGCCCGATGTGGCGGCTGGCGTGTGCGAACCTACGGAAAGTTAGCTTGATATCGAGAGATCTATTCGCTAGCTTGATATCGAGAGAAAGGGTACGGGGTGTCGGGTATGCGGCCCCGCCCGGTGGGCCGGATATCCCCGCTGCGACGCGTACGGGTCGAGTCCGGCACTGGCGAACACGTTCCCACCGCTTCCACCTGATACAAACGGGGATAACGGGGGCTCGCGTGGCAGGCTGAGCCGGCTGTGAACGGCGTCTCGCACGGGGTCGCAGAGTGTCCCAGCACCAGCCGCTACACCGGCCTGCTGGAAGAACAGTGGCGAGATCAGGAGGCAGATACCGTGTCGGCGAACAGCTTCGGCAGCCGTGACACGCTGCGCGTTGGCGACGAATCCTACGAGTACTTCCGCTTGGACGCGGTCGAGGGGGCGCAGCGCCTTCCCTACAGCTTGAAGGTGCTGATGGAGAACCTCCTGCGCACCGAGGACGGTCAGAACGTGACGGCCGAACACATCCGGGCGCTCGGGAACTGGGACCCCACCGCCCAGCCGCACCAGGAGATCCAGTTCACCCCCTCCCGGGTGATCATGCAGGACTTCACCGGTGTGCCGTGTGTGGTGGACCTCGCGACGATGCGCGAGGCAGTGGGGGCCCTGGGCGGGAACCCGGACGAAATCAACCCCCTGGCCCCCGCGGAGCTCGTGATCGACCACTCCGTGGTCGTGGACCTCTTCGGTAGCCCGGACGCGTTCGAGCGCAACGTCGAGATCGAGTACGAACGAAACTACGAGCGGTACAAGTTCCTGCGGTGGGGACAGACCGCCTTCGACGAGTTCCGGGTCGTCCCGCCCGGAACCGGCATCGTGCACCAGGCCAACATCGAGAACCTGGCCCGGGTCACGATGAACCGCAACGGCCAGATCTACCCGGACACCTGCGTGGGAACCGACTCCCACACCACGATGCAGAACGGTCTGGGCATCCTGGGCTGGGGAGTCGGCGGTATCGAGGCCGAGGCCGCCATGCTCGGCCAGCCGATCTCGATGCTCATCCCGCGCGTCGTGGGCTTCAAGCTCACCGGTCAGCTCCGCCCCGGAACCACCGCGACCGACCTCGTGCTGACCATCACCGAGATGCTGCGTGAGCACGGGGCCGTCGGCAAGTTCGTCGAGTTCTACGGCGAGGGCGTGGCCTCGGTCCCGCTGGCGAACCGCGCCACCATCGGCAACATGAGCCCCGAGTTCGGTTCCACAGCGGCGATCTTCCCGCTGGACGAGGAAGCCATCCGCTACATGCGCCTGACCGGGCGCAGCGCCGAGCACACCGACCTGGTGGAGACCTACGCCAAAGCCCAGGGGCTGTGGCACGACCCCGCCCACGAGCCGGTCTACTCGGAGTACCTGGAACTGGACCTGGGCGACGTCGTTCCCTCCATCGCCGGTCCCAAGCGTCCCCAGGACCGGATCGCCGTGTCGGAGGCCAAGCCCACCTGGCGCCGGAACGTCCAGGAGTACGTGCACGACGACGGCATCCAGACCGGGGTCGACGAGGCCTCCGCCGAGTCCTTCCCCGCATCCGACGCCCCCGCGGTCCACATCAACGGCGGCGACGCCGTGGCCGAGCACACCGCCAAGCAGAGCATCCGGCGCCCGCACAAGCCGGTTCCGGTCACGCTGGCCGACGGCACCGAGACCGAGGTCGACCACGGTGCTGTGGTGATCGCCGCGATCACGTCGTGCACCAACACCTCCAACCCCTCGGTGATGATCGGCGCGGCCCTGCTCGCCAAGCACGCGGTGGAGAAGGGCCTGAACCGGAAGCCGTGGGTGAAGACCTCGCTGGCGCCCGGCTCCACGGTCGTGACCGACTACTACGAGCGCTCGGGCCTCACGCCCTACCTGGAGAAGCTCGGGTTCCACCTCGTCGGCTACGGCTGCACCACCTGCATCGGTAACTCCGGCCCGCTCCCGGAGGAGATCTCCAAGGCCGTGCAGGACAACGACCTGGCCGTCACGTCGGTGCTGTCCGGCAACCGCAACTTCGAGGGCCGGATCAACCCGGACGTGAAGATGAACTACCTGGCCTCGCCGCCGCTCGTGGTGGCCTACGCCCTGGCCGGGTCGATGGACGTCGACATCACCACCGAGCCGCTGGGTACCGACCAGGACGGCAACCCGGTCTACCTGGCCGACATCTGGCCGTCGCCGGAGGAGATCCAGGAGGTCATCGACTCCGCGATCGCCTCCGACATGTACGTCAACGCCTACGCGGACGTGTTCGCCGGGGACGACCGGTGGCACGCCCTGCCCACACCCACCGGAAACACCTTCGAGTGGGACGAGGAGTCCACCTACGTCCGCAAGCCCCCGTTCTTCGACGGGATGGGGCAGGAACCGGAGCCGGTCGGTGACATCTCCGGTGCCCGCGCCCTGGCCAAACTGGGCGACTCGGTCACCACCGACCACATCTCACCAGCCGGCGCGATCAAGCCGGACAGTCCGGCGGGTCAGTACCTCAAGGCCAACGGGGTCGAGCGCAAGGACTTCAACTCCTACGGGTCGCGGCGCGGCAACCACGAGGTGATGATCCGCGGGACGTTCGCCAACATCCGGCTACGCAACGAGCTGGCCCAGGGTGCCGAGGGCGGCTACACCCGCGACTTCACCCAGGCGGAGAACCCGGCCGACGCCCCGGTGACGTTCATCTACGACGCCGCCCAGAACTACGCCGCCCAGAACACACCGCTGGTGGTGCTGGCGGGTAAGGAGTACGGATCCGGCTCCTCGCGCGACTGGGCGGCCAAGGGCACCCGTCTGCTGGGTGTGCAGGCCGTGCTCGCCGAGTCCTACGAGCGCATCCACCGTTCCAACCTGATCGGCATGGGTGTGCTCCCGTTGCAGTTCCCCCAGGGGCAGTCCGCCGACTCGCTGGGCCTGACCGGTGAGGAGACGTTCTCCATCACCGGGGTCACCACCCTCAACGAGGGGACGATCCCGCGGACGGTACGGGTGAGCACCGACAGCGGGGTGGAGTTCGACGCCGACGTGCGGATCGACACCCCCGGTGAGGCCGACTACTACCGCAACGGCGGCATCCTGCAGTACGTGCTGCGTCAGCTGATCCAGAAGTAACGACACCGGAGTCGGATGTCCCGACCCGTCGCGGCCAGCGCCGCCGTGTTCCCGGAAGCCGGAGCACGGCGGCGCTGTCGTGTTCCCGGGAACCGAGCAGGCGTGCGGGTGGACAGTCCCGCGCCCGGTCACGCGGGCTGCGGCTGGCCGGCCGGGCGGTGTTCACGCGGCCGGGGACGCGGAACGCGGCGAGTCAGGCGGGGCGCCGGGGGACGAGCTGTGCTGTACCACCACCGGCTGACCTGGTGGGCCGCCCGGTCCAGTTCGTGGGGCTCCTCCGCGTAGAGCAGCACCATCAGACGTGTGTGGGCGGCCCAGTACTGCCGGGTGGTCGTGCCGTACCAGAACACCCACCCCGAGTCCTGGTGGGCGTTGCGCAGCTGTACCAGGGAGGAACGCTGCTCCTCGGTGGGTTCGGTCGTCACACGCCACCTCCCGCCGAAGCGAGTCGTGTGCGGCGTGGTGCGGTGCGCAGGACAGGGATACACATAGCGACCTCGCTGGGAGAGCTCGACAGGGACGCCCGTGGCCACCGGGGGCGTCACCCCGGCAAGTGCCCGCCGGTTCCTCCCCGCAGACCACAGGCTCGGCGGCTGGGGAAAACGAACACCCGCCTCCGGACGGGAGCGTGCCGTTCCCGCGGTCGGAGACACGGGCCCAGCGCGCTCGGGCGCCCGCGGGGAACAGCCATTACGGAAACGTGAACTCTCCCGGGGCGGAAACGACCGGAGGTACGGTGCGCCACCCCCTCCCACCTGGGGTTGTCGGGACGGAAGCGAGCGTGCCGACCCGGGGAACGGCGCGGGAGGGCGTCAACGCGCGGACTACCGTTGGCTGCGATCGGGGAGCGGGGACGCTCTCCACGGTTCGCGGCCGAGAGGTGTGCCTGGTTCGATGAGTGAGCAGACAGGGGAACGTCCGAGAGCACGCCCCGCGGTGGGCGCCCTGTGTGGGATCGTCGCCGCCGGTGCGGGACTCGCCGCCGCGGAGGCGGCGGGACTGGCCGCCCGACCGGAGGCCACACCGCTCGTCGCCGTCGGGGGCGAGGTCATCGACGCGACGCCCCGGCCGGTGAAGGAGCTCGCTGTCTCCGTCCTCGGTACCGCGGACAAGGCGGTGCTGCTCGCGGGGATGGCGCTCGCCCTGGCGGGAGCCGCAGCACTGCTCGGGGTGCTCGCGCTGCGGAGACCGGGGGCCGCGGGGGCGGGAGTGGCGGTGTTCACCGCGATCGGTGCCGCAGCGGCCCTGGACCGTCCCGACAGTGGGGCGCTGGATGCCGTGCCGAGCCTGCTCGGCGGAGGGGCAGCGGTCGTCGTGCTGTGGCTGCTCGTGGCCCGGGCTCCGGAGCCGACCCATGGACAGGAGCCCCGTGAGGCGGCGGAGAGCGCTGCCGTGGAGGCGCCAGCCGGTCCGGGGGCCCGCGGTGCTGGAACCAACCGGCGCCGGTTCGTCGCCGCGGCGGGTGCCGTCGCCACGGTCTCCGCGGTGGGGGGAACGGGCGCCCGCTGGTACGCCGCGTCCGCCGCGGGCCGCGGCCCGTCCAGCGCGCGGTTCACCCTGCCGGAGCCGGCCTCGCCCGCGCCTCCGCTGCCGGAGGGGGCCGAACTCGACATCGCGGGGTTGGACCCGTTCTTCACCCCCAACGAGGACTTCTACCGCATCGACACCGTGCTGTCCGTGCCGCGGATCGCGGCCTCCGAATGGAGGCTGCGCCTGCACGGCAGGGGAGCGGCCGAGCGCGAGTACACCATCGCGGACCTGCTGAACCGCGCGGACCTGATCGAACGCGACATCACCCTCGCCTGCGTCTCCAACCCCGTGGGCGGTACCTACGTGGGGAACGCACGGTGGATCGGGGTGCCGTTGGCAGGGCTGTTGGAGGAAGCGGGCGTACGTCCGCCCGGCGAGGGCGGGCCGGCGGATCAGCTCGTCTCGCGTTCCGAGGACGGGATGACCATCGGTACACCGGTCGCCGACGTCATGGACGGGCGCGACGCCATGCTCGCCCTGGGGATGAACGGGGAGCCGCTGCCCCAACGGCACGGTTTCCCGGTGCGTATGGTCGTCCCGGGCCTGTACGGCTACGTGTCGGCGTGCAAGTGGCTGGTGGAGCTCGAGCTGACGACGTTCGAGGACTACGACCCCTACTGGGTGCCGCGCGGCTGGGCGGAGAAAGCTCCGGTCAAGACGCAGTCGCGTATCGACACCCCGGGCGACGGGGCGAACGTCAGCGCCGGAACCGTACCGGTCGCGGGTGTGGCGTGGGCGCAGCACCGCGGGATCGAGGCGGTCGAGGTCCGTGTCGACGACGGGGAGTGGCAGCGGGCTCGCCTGTCGGCGGAGGACACGGCGGACACCTGGCGGCAGTGGGTACTGGAGTGGGACGCGGAACCGGGTGAGCACCGGATCAGCGTGCGGGCGCGCGACCGGGAGGGCGGGGTACAGACCTCCCGGGAGTCCCCCACCTCTCCGGACGGCGCCACGGGCCACCACGGCGTCGCGGTGACCGTCACCCCCTGAGTCAGGGAAGAGGGAGGTCCGTGCCGTTGTCGACGGTCAGGTGGGCGTGGGCGCAGGGACGGTTCTCGGCGTAGAAGGCGTCCTCCTGGCGGGACCAGGTACTGCGGTAGGGCGCGTAGACGCCGGCGTCCCAGCGAGCCGCCAACCGCCGCTGTCGTACCTCCGGCGGGGTCTCCACCCATACCAGGGCGCACAGGAACGGCCGCAGCTCCGCCGCTCCCGTGCCGCACCCCTCGATCAACAGAGTCTCCGCGACCGGTGTCTCCCGCCATTCGGCGCGCCGGCCGAGATCCCAGTCGTAACGCTGCCAGCAGGGCGCGCGACCGTGGCGCAGCGGTTCGACGATCCAGCGCCGCACCAGCGGTACCACCGCGGCAAGTCCCTCCCAACCCGGGTACAGGTCGTCCATCCGTACCACGGGAGCGCGCAGCTCGGCGGCGATCCTGTCGGCGACGGTGCTTTTCCCGGAACCGGAGCGTCCCTCGACGGCCACGAGGCGGAACCCTCCGGGGGCTGTTGGCAGACTGAGTAGGAGTTCGGCCCCTGCGGAGGGCCACTCCGGGGTGTCGGTGCGGATAGCAGGCACGTACGGCAGCCTAACGACAGGCTCCACGCCCCCGGAAACCCGGTGTGAGTT
The DNA here is from genome assembly GCF_006717075.1 of Haloactinospora alba. NCBI lineage: Bacteria > Bacillati > Actinomycetota > Actinomycetes > Streptosporangiales > Nocardiopsidaceae > Haloactinospora > Haloactinospora alba. Next base: position 2,014,084 of record NZ_VFQC01000001.1, on the reverse strand, counting down.
CAGTTCTTGTAGGCTCCGGGCCGTTGGTAAGGCCGCGGACGTCGAGTGGGGTACCGAGGGGGAGTCGTGGGTGACGCTGGGGTGACACCGGGATCGCAGGCGGCCCTGCGGCAGGCCAACCAACAGCGGGTGGTCGAGGTGCTGCGCGAGTCGGGAACCCTCACCCAGGCGGAGATCGCGCGCAGTACGGGCCTGTCCGCGGCAAGCGTCTCCAACATCGTCCGGAACCTGCGCAGTACCGGTGCGGTCTCGGTCATCAGCACGTCCGCCAACGGGCGTCGGGCCCGGGCGATCACACTGGTGCGTTCCCCGAACGCCGTGCTGGCGATCGACTTCTCGTTCGTCACGCTCACCGTCGCTCTCGGGGACGGGCAGGGTGCGGTCCTGGCCCGGGAGTCGATCAGCTACGACGTAGCGGCCGACCCGGAGCGCAGTGTGCGGCGCGCGGTGTGGCTGGCGGAGACACTGCTGGCGCGGTCGAGGGTGGACCACGCGAGCGTGTCCCTGGTGTGTGCCTCCGTACCCGGCCCGGTCGCTCCGGACAGCGGGGAGGTCTCCCCGATAACGTGCATGCCGCGTTGGGCGGGGTTCCGCCCCGCCGCGTCGTTGTCCCACCGGCTCGGCCTGCCGGTGGTGGTGGAGAACGACGCCAACGTCTGCGCTCTGGCGGAGGTCTCGGTCGGGGCCGCGCGCGGTTCGCGCCACGTCGTCTACGTGCGGCTGGGTGAGGGCGTGGGCGCGGGGATCGTGATCGACGGGCACGTGTTCCGCGGGGTGGGGGGAACCGCCGGCGAGATCGGCCATATGGCGCTGGACTCTCGGGGGCAGGTGTGCCGGTGCGGTAACCGGGGGTGCCTGGAGACGCTGGTGGGAGCGCCGTACCTGCTGAGCATGGTGCCGTCCCAGGCGGGAACGGAGTCCCCCGCGGAGCTGGGCGCGTTGATCGCGGCCGCCCGGTCCGGTGACCCGGGATGCCAGCGGGTCGTGAGCGACGCGGGTACCGCCCTCGGACACGGTATGGGGGTGGTCGCGACCATGGTGAACCCTCAGGTGGTCGTGGTCGGCGGGGAGCTGGCCGAGGCGGGGGACCTGTTGCTGGAACCGATGCGGCGCGCCATGGAGCTGGGGACGCTCGGTAGCGCGTTGGGTGACCTGCGGGTCGTGGCGGGCGAGCTCGCCTCCGACGCCCCTCTGCGGGGGGCACTGCACATCGCCGCGGTTTCCGCTGGCTGAACTCCGGTGACACGAACGCTGTTCGGCTGTGACCTGCGTCTTTTTTGTTTTTAAGGATTGAATTCAATTCCTGTGATGTTTCGGTTATGTTTTCAAGTCTTGACGTTGCGAGTGTGACGAGTTTGACTTCACGGCACTGGTTTACCGGGTCTGATCCCCCTGGCCCGGAACATCGCGAAGAGGAGGTCGGTGCCGGTGAGTCGAGGAAGCACAGTCACGCGGGGCGCACTGGCCGTGGCAGCCTCCGGGGTACTGCTGGCTACCGGTTGTACGGCGGACGGCGGTGGCGACGTGAGCGTCGAGGAGGGTTTCAACGTCGGCCTGTTGCTGCCCGAGTCCAAGACCACGCGTTACGAGAAGTTCGACAAGCCCTACTTCGAGGAGGCGCTCGGCGAACTCTGCGAGAACTGCGAGCTCTCGTACCAGAACGCCGACCAGGAAATCGCCAAGCAGCAGTCGCAGGCCGAGGCGATGCTCACCGAGGGCGTGGACGTGCTGGTACTGGACGCTGTGGACTCCGAGTCGGCAGGCAGCATCGTCCAGGACGCCAAGAGCCAGGGTGTCCCGGTGGTCGCCTACGACCGGCTCGCTGAAGGCGGCGTGGACTACTACGTCTCCTTCGACAACGAGACCGTCGGAGAGGTGCAGGGCGAAGCGCTGCTGGAAGCCGTGGACGAGGAGGGGGCCGACGGCGAGATCGTCATGATCAACGGCGCCCCCACCGACCCCAACGCGGACTCGTACAAGACCGGGGCCCACAACGCCCTGGACGGTGAGGCGGAGATCGGCGCCGAGTACGACACCCCCGACTGGTCCCCGGACAAGGCGCAGGAACAGATGGAGGCCGCCATCTCCGACGTCGGACTGGACAACATCAGCGGGGTCTACTCCGCAAACGACGGGATGGCCGCCGGCGTCATCGCCGCGCTGAAGAGCGCCGGCGCGGAGGAGCTGCCCCCCGTCACGGGGCAGGACGCCGAACTCGCGGGGATCCAGCGCATCATCGCCGGTGAGCAGTACATGACGATCTACAAGAAGATCCGGCCCGAGGCGCGGACAGCGGCCGAGATGGCGGTCGCCGCGGCCACCGGCGAGGACTACGACGGAGGGGAGCGGGAACTGCGGGAGGTCACCGACGGTGGCGGTGAGGACGTCCCCGCGGTGCTCCTGGAGCCCGTCCCCATAACCAAGGGGCAGGTGCGCGAAACCGTCGTGGAGGACGGTTACTACACCGTCGAGGAGATCTGCACCGACGACTACTCCGACACCGAGTTCTGCCAGAACGCTGCGGACACGTGACCGGATTCCCTCCCGCGGCCCCGGGCCGCGGGAGGGAATCCGACGTTCAGCCAGACACAGGCGAGGCAGAGGAAAGCCAATGAGTACACCGGTCCTGGAGCTTTCCGGGATTACCAAGAGATTCGGTGCCGTCCAGGCGCTTGCCGGGGTGGACCTGCGGGTGGCCGCCGGAGAGGTCGTGGCGGTGCTGGGCGACAACGGCGCCGGCAAGTCCACGCTCGTGAAGGCGATCGCGGGCGTGGGGCCGGCGGACACGGGCAGCATCCTGTGGGAGGGCCAGGAGGTCAGCATCACCAAGCCCGGTGACGCGCAGCGGCTCGGGATCGCTACGATCTACCAGGACCTCGCGCTTTGCGACAATCTCGACATCGTGGGCAACCTGTTCCTCGGTGCTGAGCAGATGCGCCACGGGGTCCTGGACGAGCTGGAGATGGAGCGGCGCGCCAAGGAGCTCCTGGACTCGCTCGCGGTGAACGTCCCCAGTCTGCGGGTTCCCGCCGCGACACTGTCCGGAGGCCAGCGGCAGATCATCGCCATAGCGCGTTCCCTCCTGGGATCCCCCAAGGTCGTGATGCTGGACGAACCGACCGCGGCGCTCGGGGTGGCCCAGACCGCCCAGGTGCTCGACCTGATCGAACGCCTCCGCGACCAGGGGCACGCCATCATCCTGATCAGCCACAACATGGCCGACGTCCGGGCGGTCGCCGACCGTGCGGCCGTGCTGCGACTGGGGCGCAACGCGGGAGACTTCCGGGTCGAGGACACCGCCTACGAGGAGATCGTGGCGGCTATCACCGGCGCGGCGGACAATTCGGCCACCCTGCGTGCCGAGCACTCCTCGGCGGTGGGAACGGAGGAGGCGTGATGGCACAACAGACCCCTGTCGCCACAGGGCCGGACGACTCTCCGGCCACCGGGCCCGATCCGAGAATGATCGTCACCACCATCTCGCCCCGCGGGTTGATGGAGGCGGGAATGCGCCGCCTGCGCGGTGGTGAGCTGGGACCGCTGCCCGTGCTCGTCGGCCTGGTTGTTATCTGCGTGGTCTTCCAGACACTGAACGACCGCTTCCTCTCGCCACAGAACCTGTCCAACCTCACGGTGCAGATCGTCGGTATCGGGCTGATGTCGACCGGCGTGATCATGGTGCTGCTGCTCGGCGAGATCGACATATCGGTCGGGTCGGTCGCCGGTGTCTCCGGTGCGGTGCTGGCCGTCCTCGCCACAACACAGGGAGTGCCCGAATGGGCCGCCCTCGCCGGTGCCGTCGCCACCGGGGCCGCCATCGGGATCATCCACGGCACGATCTTCGCCAAGATCGGGGTTCCCGCGCTCGTCGTAACGCTGGCCGGGCTGATCGGTTGGCAGGGGGCACAGCTCTACCTGCTCGGTGACGAGGGCACCATCAACATCTCCTACGACGGTCTCATCGCGGGCCTGACCCAGACCTACTTCCCTCCCGCGGTCGGATGGGCCATCGCCTGCGCCGCGATCGTGTGGTACTTCACCGCCACGTACGCCGGCGAGCGGCGCCGCGCCTCCGCGGGACTCGCGGCCAAACCCACGGTGGAGGTGGTGGTCCGGACGGTCCTGCTGGCCGTTCCGGCCCTGGCCGCGGTGGCCGTACTCAACCAGTTCAAGGGCGTGCCCCTGGCTTTCCTCATCTTCGTGGGGTTCGTGGTCGCCTTCGACCTGATGCTGCGGAAAACCCGCTACGGGCGGATGGTCTTCGCCGTCGGCGGTAACGCGGAAGCGGCCCGCCGCGCGGGAATCAATGTCGACCTGATCCGGGTGTCGGTGTTCGGACTCGCCTCGGCCCTCTCCGGAATCGGCGGCATCATGCTGGTCTCCCGGTCCTTCTCCGCGAGCCAGGCGACCGCCGCGGGAGACGAGCTGATGATGGCGATAGCCGCGGCCGTGATCGGGGGCACCAGCCTGTTCGGAGGGCGCGGAAACTCCTACTCCGCACTGTTGGGTGGGCTGGTTCTCGGGGCGATCCAGTCGGGGCTGTACCTGTTGCAGATGGACGCCTCCGTGCGGTTCATGATCACGGCTGTCGTGCTGCTGATCGCTGTCGTGCTGGACGCCGTCTCGCGGCGGACCCGACGCGCCCACGCGCGAGGGTGACCGTCCGCTCCGGCCGTGTACCGCCGCCACTCCCGATCCGGTTCACGGCCGGACCGGGGCGTCCCGGGGCCCCTCCCTCCCCTCCCTCCGGGACGCCCCGGACGAGCCCGGGGAACCCGCTGTTTCCCGGACAGCGGAACGACAGTGCATCGGCATGGGAGGTTCCGATCACCCCACCTGTCGATACCCGTCCCTGGTGGGGGATGTAGCGTCGGTTCCAATGCCCTTATCCGCTGTCGCCCTTCCCGACATGTCGTTCTTCCTGATCGCCGGAACCGTGGTGCTGATCGGCGCGACGGTGCAGAGCAGCATCGGCCTCGGGCTGGGGCTCATCGCCGCTCCCGTGATCTCGTTCCTCGAACCGTCCCTCATGCCGGGAGCGATCCTGATCGCGACGGCGGTGCTTCCCCTGCTGTCCCTGCTCGCGGAACGACGCCACGTCGACTGGCGCGGCCTGGCCTGGGGGCTTCCCGGCCGCGTCCCCGGGTCCCTCACCGGAGCCTGGATCGTCGCCGTGCTGGACCCGGAGACCCTGGGGGCGGTGGTGGGATCGATGGTGCTGGTGGCGGTCGGGCTGAGCCTGTTGTCGGTACGGGTCCCCATCACGCCGGTCTCGTTGTTCAGCGCTGGAGCCGCGTCGGGAGTCACGGGAACCGCCACGTCGATCGGCGGCCCTCCGCTCGCGCTCCTCTACCAGAACGAGTCGGGGCCACGCGTACGCGCGACCCTCGCCGCGTTCTTCCTGTTCGGGGTGGGAATATCCCTGATCGTACTCACGGTGACCGGGCAGATGGGGCAACGGGAAGTATGGACCGGGGCGGTGCTCGTCCCCTGCGTCATCGCCGGTTTCCTCGCCGGGCGCCCGGTGCGGCGCGTGGTGGACGCCGGGATCCTGCGTGCCGCGCTGCTGGCGGTGGTCGCCGTGTCCGGCGTGGTACTGATCATGCGGTCACTGGGCTGAGAGGAGTATGCTGCGGTACCGATGGCGGGACCGACCAAGGACGAACTGACAGCCGCGCGTGGTGCCACGGTTGCCGATGTCATCGCGCCCGGGCTGCGACTCCTCTTCTGCGGCATCAACCCCGGGCTGTACTCCGGCCACACGGGCCTGCATTTCGCACGGCCCGGAAACCGGTTCTGGCCGTCCCTGCACCACGCCGGACTCACGCCGCGGCGCCTCGCCCCTTCGGAGCAGCACCTGCTTCCGCAGTGGGGCATGGGCATCACGAACCTGGTCTCCCGCGCCACCGGGCGCGCTGACGAGCTGTCGGCCCAGGAGCTGAGGGCCGGAGGACAGGAACTGGTCCAGCGGGTGACCGACCACCGGCCCGCCGCGCTCGCCGTGCTGGGTGTCACCGCCTACCGTCAGGCGTTCGGCCGCCCCCACGCGCGGGTGGGAGAGCAGGAGGAGACGGTTGGTGGCGTTCTGCTGTGGGTACTGCCGAACCCCAGCGGCCTGAACGCCCACTGGGACGTTCCCTCGATAGCTGCGGAGATGGCGACGTTGTGGAAGCGGGTCCCTCCAGCGAACGGGGCGGTCGCAGCTTCCGGTCCGTCTGGTCCGGGATAGATTCGGGGCAAAACCGTTCCCATCGGAACATAAACTCGAGGTGGTCCAGTGGCACCGCGGGGACACTGCGGCCGCTGGTATCACGATGCCGGACGAGGGGGCTGACACGAGGTGACGTTGCTCGAGTCGATACGCACACCGGAAGACGTGAAGAAGCTCGAACCCGAGCGGATCGAAACGCTGACCGGCGAGATCCGCGAGTTCCTCCTCTCCGCAGTCTCCCGTACCGGCGGCCACCTGGGTCCCAACCTCGGTGTGGTTGAGCTCACTGTCGCGCTGCACCGGGTGTTCGAGTCGCCCCGGGAACCCGTTCTCTTCGACACGGGGCACCAGTCCTACGTCCACAAGATCCTCACCGGACGGCGCGACTTCTCCGCGCTGCGCCGTCAGGGCGGCATGTCCGGCTACCCCTCCCGAGCCGAGTCGGAGCACGACTTCATCGAGAACTCCCACGCCTCCACGGTGCTGTCCTACGCGGACGGGCTGGCCAAGGCGCAGGACCTGCGGGGGGAGACCGGGAGCTGCGTCGCCGCGGTCATCGGAGACGGTGCCCTCACCGGCGGCATGGCGTGGGAGGCGCTGAACAACATAGCGGAGGGAAGGAACCGCCGGGTCGTCATCGTGGTCAACGACAACGGCCGCTCGTACTCCCCGACGATGGGCGGACTGGCGGACCACCTGGCGTCGTTGCGGATGACCCAGGGCTACGAACACGCCCTCGACCTCGCCAAGACCGCCCTGAACCACGCGCCGGTGGTGGGACAGCCGCTCTACGAGGCGCTGCACGGGGTGAAGAAGGGCTTGAAGGACGCCATACAGCCACAGATGATGTTCGAGGACCTGGGGCTGAAGTACGTGGGGCCCATCGACGGCCACGACGAACAGACGGTGGAGCGGGCCCTGCGCCGCGCCCGGGACTACGGTGGTCCGGTCATCGTGCACTGTCTGACCCAGAAGGGCAAGGGGTACGCTCCCGCCGAGAACCACACGGTCGACCAGTTCCACGGTCCGGGACCGTTCGACGTCGAGACGGGGGAGCAACAGGCGAAGCCGGGACTGAAGTGGACGAAGGTCTTCGGTGAGGAGATGGTCAAGCTCGGCGCGGAACGCTCCGACCTCGTCGCCATAACCGCCGCGATGATGCACCCCACGGGGCTCGCTCCGTTCGCGGAGGCCTATCCCGAACGCACCTACGACGTGGGAATCGCCGAACAGCACGCCACGACCTCGGCGACCGGCCTGGCCATGGGCGGACTGCATCCGGTGGTGGCGTTGTACTCCACCTTCCTGAACCGCTGCTTCGACCAGATCCTGATGGACACCGCCCTCCACCGTCAGGGGGTCACGTTCTGCCTGGACCGGTCAGGCGTCACGGGAGACGACGGTCCCAGCCACAACGGCATGTGGGACCTCTCCGTCCTGAACGTCGTTCCGGGGCTGCGGATGGCCGTGCCGCGGGACGCCACCCGTATGCGGCAACTGCTGCGTGAGGCGGTAGCGGTGGAGGACGCGCCCACCGTGCTGCGCTACCCCAAGACCGCGGTTCCCGAGGACATACCGACGCTCGAGAAGGTCGGGGACATGGACGTGCTGCGTCGCTCCCCGGACGAGGGCAACAGCCAGGACCTGCTGCTGGTGGCCGTGGGGTGGATGGCCGAGGTGTGCTGCGACGTCGCCGACCGGATGGCCGACCACGGCATCGGGGTCACCGTTGTCGACCCGCGCTGGGTGAAACCCGTTCCCGAGGAACTCGTCGCTGAGGCCGCCGGACACCGCGTGGCCGCGGTCGTCGAGGACAACGGCAAGGTGGGTGCCGTCGGCGACGCCGTGGCGCGTTCGCTGCGCGACGCGGAGATGGACATCCCGGTGCGTACCTTCGGTGTTCCCCAGGAGTTCCCGGAACACGGGAAACGGGAGTACCTGCTGGCGGAGATGGAACTGACCGCCCAGGACATCGCCCGTAAGCTCACCGAGACCGTGTCCCGCTACGCGGAACGCGAGTTGGAGAGCGACGAGTCGATGCGGAACTACTGAGGTTTTCGTTGGTTCTGTGGGTATGAGGTGTCAGATTGTGTGAGCATCGCGGCATGTCTCTCCCTTCTGGTACCGGAAACGCTCCTGAGGCTGTGCCGCCGTTGACTCGGCCGCAGTCGTGTGAGGCGCGGCGGATGCATGCCGTCGAGCTGTGGGAGCAGGGCTGCTCGCAGGCCGAGATCGCGCGCCGGCTCGGGGTGTCGGCCGAGAGTGTGCGCCGCTGGAAGCGGCGCTGGGAGCAGGGCGGGGCGGCCGCGTTGCGTCGCCGTCCCGCCCCAGGGGCCGCACCCAAGCTCACCCAGGCCCAGGTGGAGCACGTCCGCCGAGCGCTGGAGCAGGGAGCCCACGCCCACGGCTTCGACTCCGATCTGTGGACCGTGCGGCGGGTGGGCCACGTGGTCGAGCGCGTGTGCGGGGTGCAGATGTCGGCGGCCTCGGTGTGGCGGCTGCTGACCGCTCGGCTGGGCTGGAGCCTGCAGCGCCCGGTGCGCCGGGCCGCCGAGCGCGACGAGGCCGCCATCGCCCACTGGGTGGCCCACGAGTGGCCGCGCATCAAAAGGGGGCCCTAGAAAACCGGGCATGGATCGTCTTCTTCGACGAATCCGGCATCTCGCTGTTGCCCCAGGTGCGGCGCACCTACGCCCCCCGCGGACGCACCCCCGTGCTGGGCCACCGACTGAGCAACTGGAAACGCGCATCCATGGCCGCGGCCGTGGGCTATCACGCCGCCGATCCCGGCCGCGGCGCGCGACTGTGCTTCGACCTGCGTCCCGGCACCTACGACACCACCGCACTGATCGACGTGCTCACCCGCCTCAAAGACTTCTACACCGGCGAGCGCGTGGTGCTGATCTGGGATGGCCTGCCCGCCCACCGCAGCCGCGCCATGCGCGACTGGCTCGCCGAGCAGGACTGGCTGACTGTGGAACGCCTGCCCGCCTACGCCCCCGAGCTCAACCCCGTGGAGATGCTGTGGGCCAGCCTGAAGAACGCCGAACTGGCCAACCTCGCCGGCGAGTACCTCGCCGACACCGCCCACGCCGCCCGGGCCGGCATCACCCGCATCTGCAACGACGACCAGCTCGCCTGGTCCTTCCTCGCCCACACTGGCCTGACAATCCACCCCCGTCCTACAACCAACCAACCAACGAAAACCTCAGTAGGTGTACTGACCACAGAGGTTGAGTACAGCCCGGACTGGGCTTGACAACAAGAGAGGGCCTCCGACATAGGTGTGAATCGACCAAGACCAACACCTGAAGTAGGTCAGGAGGCCCTCCGTGCCCCACATTATCCATGCCAATGCCAAGCTCACCCCTACCTCGCGCTTGGAACTGGCCCGCTGCGTCATCGACCAGGGCTGGCCCCTGCGCCGGGCCGCCGAGCGCTTCCAGGTCGCGGTTCCCACCGCCCAACGATGGGCCGACCGCTACCGCACTCTGGGCCCGGCAGGCATGGCCGATGCCTCCAGCCGCCCGGGCCACTCACCGCGGCGCACCCCCACCCGGCGTGAGCGCCGCGTGGTCAAACTGCGCTGCACCCGGGCGTGGGGGCCGGCCCGCATCGCCGGGCACCTGGGCATGCACGCCTCGACCGTGCACCGGATCCTGACCCGCTACACATGCCCCCGCCTGGCCCACACCGACCGGGCCACCGGGCGGGCGGTGCGCCGCTACGAGCACGACCGCTGGGGTGCCTCGTGTTTTCCGGACAGAGTGCCAATACGATGGTTCTGAAAGGAAACGAGGGAAGCATTGGGCAAGGCAAACGCATATTCGCCGGAGTTCCGTGATGAAGCGGTGAAACATGTCATCGAGAGTCAACGCTCTATCAACCGGGTTGCCAACGAGCTCGGGATCAGCTCGGAAACACTACGGAACTGGGTGCGCAAATACAGGAAAGAAACTCCCGACGATGCACCGTCACTGGATACGACCGAGCGGGCCCGGCTGCGTGAACTGGAACGACTCAACCGCGAGAAGGACATGGAGATCGCTTTTTTGAAAAAAGCGGCCGCGTACTTCGCGAAGGATCGTCCGTAAGCGACATATACGAGTTCATCGAGACGATGCGGTTCGATGAACACGCGGAGTACGCTTTCCCCGTTGATTTCATGTGTGCATGCGTGAACGTCTCCCGGTCGGGTTACTACGAATGGCGGTCCCGGCCCGAATCCGCCACGTCTCAGCGCCGCCAACAGTTGCGGCTACTGATCCGCACCGCCGTAGACCACGCCGACGGCACCTACGGCCACCGGCGGATCCGCGCCCAGCTGCAACGCTGGGGCGTTGCGGTGGGAGTGGAGCTGGTGCGTCTGTTGATGGGCGAGATGGGGCTGCATCCCTGCCAACCCCGCCCCCGGCGCAGCTCGCTGACCACACCAGCGGATACCGGTGCGATCCCCGACCTCGTGGGCCGCGACTTCACCGCACCCATGCCCAGTGTGAAACTCGTCGGGGATATCACCTATATCCCGACATGGAGCGGGTGGGTGTATCTGGCCACCGTCATTGATTGCTGCACGAAAGAAGTGGTTGGTTATGCGATGGATGACAACTACCGGACTCCGCTGATCATCCGGGCTGTCGCTCATGCGACAGGCAAGGGAAAGGTTCGTGCGGGGGCGGTGTTCCATTCGGATCGGGGGAGTAATTACACGTCCCGGGAGTTCGGTGATTACCTTGCTTCGGTCGGGATGACACGGTCGGTGGGGCGAACCGGGATTTGTTTCGACAACGCGATGGCGGAATCATTTTTCGGGGTGTTGAAGAATGAGCGTGTGAACCAGATGGTGTATCCCACGCGAGAACGAGCACGACGGGACATTACACGATACATCGAGCACTGGTATAATCACAGGCGTCTTCATTCCGCACTGGGATACAACACTCCATCAGAGATCTATGCGGAACATGAGAAACAGCGCCTAGCTGCGTAAAATCACCGGCTCACTCCCTGTCCGGAATCAGCAAGGCCCCTCACGCCCCGGTCACCTGGTGCACGTGGACATCAAGAAACTCGGCAACATCCCCGACGGGGGCGGACACAAGGTGCTGGGCCGCACCCAGGGGCGCAAGAACCGCTCCCGGGACGGCTACAGCTACGTGCACAACGCCATCGACGACCACTCCCGGCTGGCCTACACCGAGGTCCTGGCCGACGAGAGGAAAGAGACCGCCACCGCCTTCTGGGAACGGGCCCGGGCCTTCTTCGCCTCAGCCGGCATCACCGTGCAGCGGGTGCTGACCGACAACGGGATGTGCTACCGGTCCCACGTGTGGCGGGACCTGCTGCGTGAGCAGGGTGTCAAGCACAAGCGCACCCGCCCGTACCGGCCCCAGACCAACGGCAAGGTAGAGCGCTTCAACCGGATCCTGAACGAGGAATGGGCCTACGCCCGCCCCTACCGTTCCGAAACCGAGCGGCGCCAAGCGTTGCAGGGATGGTTGCACCACTACAATCACCACCGGTTCCACACCGCGATCAGCGGCCCTCCCGCCTCCCGCGTCACCAACCTCTCAGGGCAGTACAACTAGGGCCTGTTCGCCGGCCGCCGTTCGTCGCGGCCGGCACGGTACCGGGGCGCCGTGCAGCAGGCAGGGCACGTGTCCGCCGGACGGTGCCTCTAACCCATCACGCCCGCTGAGTCGAGTCCCGCAGACGGGGACGGGTGTGGCCGATACCGGCCACCGCGTTCCCGTTGCGGATTGGCGCGGTACGGAACAATGGGGGTATGAACTCTTCCGAGGATCCCCTGCGGGTAGCGGTGATCGGGTCCGGTCCGGCAGGTATATACGCGGCGGATGCCCTCACCCGGCAGGACCGTCAGCATGTGGCCGTCGATGTCCTGGACCGCCTCCCGACCCCCTACGGCCTGGTGCGGTACGGCGTCGCCCCCGACCACACCAAGATCAAGGGTGTGGCGCGGGTACTGCGCGATGTTCTGGAACGCCCCGAGGTGCGTTTTGTCGGCGGAGTGGAGTTCGGCCGGCATGTCACCCGCCGCGAGCTGGGGCGCGCCTACGACGCCGTCGTGTACGCCACCGGTGCGAGTGTGGACCGCCGGATGGGGGTCCCCGGTGAGGACCTCCCGGGAAGCGTCGCCGCGACGGATTTCGTCAACTGGTACTGCGGTCATCCCGACTCGGAACTGGCATCGTTCCTGTTGGACGCTGAGGAGGTCGCGGTGGTGGGGGCGGGGAACGTCGCCCTCGACGTCGTCCGCATCCTCGCCAAGAGCGCCGAGGAACTGCGTGACACCGACATTCCCCAGCCGGCTCTGGACGTACTCGCTGACAGCAAGGTACGACGCATCCACCTGCTGGCCCGCCGAGGACCGGTCCAGGCGAAGTTCACCGCTCCGGAACTGCGCGGTGTCGGTGAGCTGGACAACGCCGACGTCGTCGTCGACCCCGACGAGGTCGACATCGACCCCAACGGTCCGGCCATGCGCGAGGCCGCCCGGGCGGCGCGTACCAACCTCACGTACCTGCGCGACTGGGCGCAACGCGTCCCCGCCGGGCTGCCGCGCAGCATCGAGTTCCGTTTCTGGCGCAGACCGGTCGCGGTCACCGGGGAGGACCGGGTCAGGGGACTGCGGGCCGAGGCGACCCGGTTGGACGCCGACGGCCGGGTCGTCGGGACCGGGGAGTACGAAACGTTCGATGTCGGCATGGTGTTCCGCTCCATCGGTTACGTGGGGGTTCCGCTTCCCGGGGTTCCGTTCGACAGCGACTCCCGGACCGTGCCGCATGCCGACGGGCGGGTCGTGGACGCCGAAGGGACGGTTCTTCCCGGCGAGTACGTCGCCGGTTGGATCAAACGCGGCGCCACCGGGGTGATCGGGACGAACAAGTCCGACGCCGCCGCCAGTGTGCGCAGTCTGTTGGACGATGCCGACGACCTGCGCGCGCGGCGCGGCGAGCGGGTTCCCGCTGATCAGGTCCTTCACGCGAGTGGGGCGACAGTGTCCACGTACCAGGACTGGCTGGCGATCGAGAGCGCCGAGCGGGACCGGGCCGCCGCGCTGGGTCGGGGGGAACGAGTGAAGCTGTTGGGGTGGGACGAGTTCTACACCGCCATGCGGCGTTGAGGGGCGGACTCAACGCACCCGGGACCGGTCGGCGTCGAACGTGTTGCATCCGTCCAGAGTTCCCCCGGCGGTTCCCTGTTCGAACCAGTACTGGCGGTTGGCCGCGCTCCCGTGCGTCTCCAGGTCGCTTCCGCCGTTGAGGAAACGGTTGATCTCCTCCAGCTCGGAGTCCTGGAAGGTCCCGAGCCGGCCCATGGCAGCTCCGCCCAGGCACTCGGCCTGGAGCTCGGTGCGGCGCAGCGTGTTCAGCGCTTCCTCCTCGGCTGGGGCGTCCTCCTCCATCTCGGCGGTTCGCTGCAGGATGCCCGTCGCGTGCTGGACGTGGTGACCGTACTCGTGGGCGAGCAACGCGCTCCACACCCCTTGCTGGTGCTCCTCGGGAACGTGCCGGGCGAGCTTGGCGACATTGGGGATGACGACGGTGATGCTGGGTTCCCGGTCCTTGTAGTAGGCCAACGTCATCCCCTCCTGGGGGGTGTCGTCCGGGATGTCGGAACTGGCCTTGAAGGACGGGGCGTCCTTGCGGATTCCGAGTTCCGACAGCCGGGGTTGCCACATGTCGTTGAGGCAGTCTCCGATGTCCTGGCTGAACGCCTCCCAGGAAGCGGACGAGGACGTGTCAACGCGGGGGAGGTCGCAGTCGTTCGGCTCCGGGGGGCTGGCCCCGTAGAGAGGATGCGCGGCGACGTCGACGTCCACCGCTGAGGGGGCGTCGTCCAGGCTCCGTTCGTAGTGGCGGGAGAGGTCGGGCGTTTCCTGCTTTCCCTCCGTGGCCGCGGGGTCGTCCGTGGCGTTGACGAGGATCGTGGCTCCGACGGCGAGGGCGGTGACAGCCGCGAAGGTCGCCCCTCCCGCCGCTACCGCGATGGTGGCGGTCGAACTCCCCCGCGCGGGCGGCGGGCCGTCCTGGCGCGGAGGAGGGGGAGGGGCCGCGGGGGGTGGACCCGCTGGTTGGGGCCCGGCAGGTCCGCAGGGGGGAGTCTGGGCCGTTCCGGGAGGCTGTCCGCCGGTCTGGGGGGTCTCCACTGGGGCGTTCCTTCTGTTGTGCTGCCTGTTGTGTTGCGCTTCGGGAATCGCGATAACCCACGTTATGTGGGGATACAGGGGCAGGGTAGTGGAAGCGGGAACGTCCGCCCGAAAGCGGTCTCACGGAGCGCGGTAGTCGACTCCCAGCTGGGTGAGCACGTTTTTCAGCTCGTACTCGAACAGGGGCTCCATGTCCTCCATGAGGGACGACATGTGATGGAAGGCTTCTATGGAGATCAGTCCGTAGAGTCGTATCCAGCACGAGGTGAGCACGCGCAGCGCTCCGTTGGAGACGTCGTCGGTGAAGCCGTTGTTGCGGGCGAACAGTTCCAGCTGGCGGCACAGCGCGGGGGAGAGCTCGGCCTCGTCTGGAACGGTGAACCGGTGCTCCTGGAGCAGCCGGTCGAACAGGGCGAAGAAGATCGCCGCGAAGCGTTGTCCCGCCTCGATCGCGGTGCCCGCTGCGGCGCGTTCCCGCTGCGGGCTGGGAGGGCCGAACAGGAACGCGAACTCCGCCTGGTTGCGCAGGGCCCATCGGCGGAACGCCCGGAGGGAGGCGAGGATGCGACCGTCGGTGTCATCCGCGGGCAGCGTCTCCTCGCAGGAGCGCACGTGGGCGGAGAGCTCGGCGAAGAAGTCGGCCTCGAGGCTCTCCAGCAGTTCCTCCAGGCTCGCGAAGTAACGGTAGAGAGCCGGGGCGGTCATACCCATCTCCCGGGCGATGGCGCGTAACGAGATACCAGCCGGTCCGTGCTCGGCGAGATGGTGGCGCGCGATGTCCTTGATCTCGCGCAGCGTGGCCTCACGCAGACGTTCGCGGCGAGAGGGGGGAGCCGCGTTCCCCCTGGTGTCCGGTTCCCGCGCTTCCTGGTGAACCACGCTCGTCCTTCCTGTCGGTGGGTGCGGTGCCGGGCTCCCGCCGGCACCCGTGGTTAATGCTGTCAGTTTCAGTGAACACTGTAAGCTAACATCGTTCACTGAATTTATTGGCATTAACACCACGCTAGCAGCGTCAGAAACGATCAAAGGCGGTCACATGTTCTCTGCGCTGGGACGATTCTCCCACCGCGGCCGAACCTGGATACTCGTCGCAACCGGGTTCTTCGTGGTCCTGGCCTCCCTCTGGGGCACCGGGATCTTCGACGCGGTGAGCGAGGGAGGTTTCGAGGACCCCGATGCCGAATCCACACGGGCGGGCGAGGTCATCGAGGACGAGCTGGGACACGACGCTGTGGACGTCACCGCGGTCTACCGCAGTGACGAACTGACCGTCGGGGACCGGGAGTTCGCCTCCGCGGTCCAGCGGACGGTCGACGACCTCCCCGACGACGTGGTGGCGGACACCACCACGTACTGGGACAACGGGATCGGCGAGCGGGAGCGTAGCGTCCTCGTCTCCGAGGACCGGGACGCCACCTACGTGGCCCTGACCCTCCACGGCGACTCCACGGCCGAACGGATGGACGGGCTCGCGGAGATCACCGGCGAACTCCGCTCCGAGGAGCTCGACACGCACGTCGGCGGGCCGGTCGCCGTCGAGCAGGAGCTCCAGGACAAGGCGGAGAGCGACGTCGTACGTGCCGAGCTGATCTCCCTGCCCCTTCTCCTCGTCCTCCTCGTCGTGATCTTCGGTGGCGTCGTGGCGGCCCTGCTGCCCCTGGCCGTGGGCGGGTTGGCGATTCTGGGGTCGCTGACGCTCCTGCGCGCGCTGACCCACGTCACCGACGTCTCGGTGTTCGCGATCAACGTCGCCACACTGCTCGGCCTGGGGCTGGCCATCGACTACGGCCTGTTCCTGGTCAGCCGTTTCCGGGAGGAGATGGCCAGGGGCGACGTAGCCCGGGCCCTGCCGCGCACCCTGGAAACGGCCGGACGCACCGTCGCCTTCTCCGGTGTCACCGTGATGATCGCCTTCGCGGGACTGCTGTTCTTCCCGCAACCGATCCTGCGCTCCATCGGTCTCGGCGGTATGGCCGTCGTCCTGTTCGACGTGCTGGCCGCGCTCCTCGTCCTGCCCGCCCTGCTGAGCATGGTCGGACGGCACGTCGACTCCCTGCGGCTCCCGGGGTCGCGGAACACCATCACGGGCGCGGCGGCGAACAGCAGCGGGGTGTGGAAACGGTTGGCGCACAGTGTCATGCAGCGACCGCTCCGGTACCTGATCACCGTGAGCTGTGTGCTGCTCGCGTTCGCCTCGGCGCTGCTGTCCACCGACATCGGTTCCACCGACCACCGCTACCTGCCCCACGGCTCCGAGAGCCGCACCGCTGCCGACATCCTGGAAACGGACTTTCCCAACGGCGGGAACGGACAGCTGGAGGTCGCGGTCACCGGCGAGGTTGCCCAACCGGAGCTCGCCGCCTACACACAGCGCCTGGCAGAGCTGGAGGGCGCGACCGGAGCCACGGTCCAGCGCGCCGGCGACACCACCGCCCACCTGTCCGTCACCTACGAGGGCGACCCCGACGACGCCGACACCAGCCGACTGGTGAACGACGTGCGAGGGGAACCCGGGCCGGACAGCGCGGAACGCGTGCTCGTCGGAGGGCCCGCGGCGCAGCACGTCGACAACGTCGACGCGATCATGGAGGCCGTCCCCTGGACACTGCTGTTCGTGATCGCGGTGACCACCGTGCTGCTCTTCCTGGCGTTCGGCTCCATCGTGCTCCCCCTCAAGGCGGTGGCGATGGGTTTCCTGTCCCTGGGCGCCTCCCTCGGCGCGGTCATCTGGGGGTTCCAGGAGGGGCACCTCGCGTCGCTGCTCGGGTTCGACGCGGTCGGAACCATCGATCCGACCTACCTGGTGCTGATCCTGATCGTTGCCTTCGGCCTGGCGATGGACTACGAACTGTTCCTGCTCAGCCGGGTGCGGGAAGAGTACACGGCCAGCGGGGACAACCCGCGTTCGGTCGCTGTGGGCCTGCAACGCACGGGACGGATCATCACCAGCGCCGCGCTGCTGCTGGTGGTGGTTCTGGCGGCGATGGGGGCCTCGGACCTGCTGTTCCTCAAGATCATCGGAATCGGGCTGGCGACGGCGGTGGTCGTGGACGCGACCCTGGTGCGCGCCGTGCTCGTCCCGGCGACCATGCGGCTGCTGGGCGGTGCCAACTGGTGGCTTCCCCGCGGGCTGCGGCTGGTGCACGACCGGATCGGTGTCAACGAGTCCGAACAGTGAACTCCGCGCGCGGGCGTGTGGAGGACTGCGGCGACCGCGCCTCCGCGCGCCCGCGCCTCCGGTCGGACTACGGCTCCGACCAGGGAGCCCGTTGCTCCTCGAACGGCATGTCCGGGCGGTGGCGGCGAACCTCGGCGATGACGTCCGCAACCGTGTGGTCCCAGCTCTCCCGGATACGTACGGCGTGGTGCGGTTGCCACGGTCCGGGGGTCTGCGGCGGTTGGTCGGCCTCGCCGCGCGGGACGAAGTCGAGATAGCGCAACGCGGTGGGAGCCCCGCGGTACGGGACCAACTGGCTGCACACCCGCACAGCGGCGATGTCCTCCCACCGGAGGAAAACGTCGCCGCTGGAGGGCCGTGGCCACGGTGCGACCAGCCGGACCCCCGCCTCGTCCAGGACGAGCACGGGACGGCGGGACAGCATCCGCGAGGCCGCGAGCAGCCCGCCGCCACCGAACAGGACGAGCGCCACGACCCCGATAGCGGTGTCGGTGGAACCGTCCCGGAGCGCCAGGGCCGCGCCGGCGCCGGCGAAGATCGTACAGGCAGCGGCCAGCCAGGTCCCCTCCCAGGTCACTCGCACCCGGTTGGCGACGGTGAAGGGCTCCGCGGTGTTGCGCATACCCGGTTTATTGCCAGCCCCGGCCCGGCGCACCCATCGCGCGACGGGAAAGGACACGTCCGGACCGGGGCTGGTTCGGCCGCTGGAAGCGGTTCACACGGCCTTCGGGCCGTCCGGGTGGAACAGGACCCCGTTGACCTTGGTGGAAACCCCGGAGCTGTCCAGGTACGGGGTGATGCCGCCCAGGTGGAACGGCCAGCCCGCACCAGTGATCAGGCACAGGTCGATGTCGGCGGGTTCGGCGACGACCCCTTCGTCGAGCATGATCCGGATCTCGCGCGCCAGAGCCTGCAGGGCGCGCTCGAGGATCTGCTCCTCGCTGGAGGGGGAGCCCCCACCGGAGAACATCTCCCGAACCTCGGGGTCGATCTGGAGGTCCGAACCGAAGATCTCGGTCTTACCGGACTCCACGAGCTTGCGGTGGTTCTCGGAGACACCGAACCGGTCCGGGAAGGCGGCGTTGAGCGTCTCGGAGACATGCAGCCCCACCGCCGGGCCGACGAGCTGGAGCAGCATCAGCGGGGACATGGGCAGCCCCAGTGGAGCCACGGCGCGATCGGCGACCTCGGGTTCGGTACCCTCCTCGACGGCACCCAGCACCTCACCCATGAACAGGGTGAGCAACCGGTTCACCACGAAGGCCGGGGCGTCCTTGCACAGCACGGCGGTCTTCTTCAGGGTCTTGGCCGTGGCGAACGCCGTCGCCAGCGTGGCGTCGTCGGTCTTCTCCCCGCGCACGATCTCCAGCAGCGGCAGGACCGCCACCGGGTTGAAGAAGTGGAACCCGACCACGCGCTCGGGGTGCTGCAGCTCGCTGGCCATGTCGGTGACCGACAGCGATGAGGTGTTGGTGGCCAGGACCGCCTCCGGCGAGACGACGGCCTCCACCTCGGCGAACACCTGCTGCTTGATGTCGGTGCGCTCGAAGACCGCCTCGATGACGAAGTCGGCGTCGGAGAACGCGTCCTTGGTCAACGAGCCGCTCACCAGGCTCTTGAGCCGGTTGGCCTTGTCGGCGGAGACGCGTCCCTTACCGAGGAGCTTGTCGATCTCCTCGTGCACGTAGTTGACGCCCTTGTCCAGACGGTCCTGGTCCAGGTCGGTCAGTACGACCGGCACCTCGAGGCGGCGGGCGAACAGCAGGGCGAGCTGGCCGGCCATGAGGCCGGCGCCGACGACCCCGACCTTGGTGACGGGGCGGGCCAGCGACTTGTCGGGAGCGCCGGCGGGCTTACGGGCCCGCTTCTGCGTCAGGTCGAAAGCGTACAGGCCCGCCTTCAGCTCGTCACTGAGGATGAGGTCGGCCAGCGCCTTGTCCTCGGCGGCGAACGCCGTGTCCCGGTCGCGGTGCTTGGCCTCGGCGACGAGGTCCAGCGCCCGCACGGGCGCCGGGGCGGCTCCGCGCAGCTTCCCCTCCACCTGGAAGCGGGCGTTGGCCACGGCCTGGTCCCAGGCCTCACCCCGGTCCACCTGGGGGCGCTCGACGCTGGTCTCGCCCGTGATGACCCGGGACGCCCACCGCAGCGACTCCTCGACGAAGTCGGCCGGCTCGAACATCGCGTCCGCGATGCCCATCTCCCGTACCTGGGGCCCCTTGATCGTCTTGTTCTGGGCGAGCGGGTTGTCGATGATCAGCTTGAGCGCCTGCTCCGCACCGATGAGGTTGGGAAGCAGGTAGGTGCCGCCCCACCCGGGAACCAGGCCGAGGAAGGCCTCGGGGAGCGCGAACGCGGGTACCCCGGAGGAGACGGTCCGGTAGGAGCAGTGCAGCGCCACCTCGACGCCGCCGCCCATGGCCGCCCCGTTGATGAAGGCGAAGGTGGGGACGGAGAGCTCACCGAGTTTGCGGAAGACGTCGTGGCCCAGTTTCCCGATGGCCGTCCCCTGCTCGTGGTTCTGCACCCGGGGGACACCGGTGAGGTCGGCGCCGACCGCGAAGATGAACGGTTTGCCGGTGACAGCGATCGCGGCGATGTCGGTGCGCGCGGCGGCCGCGTCGATGGCCTCGCCCAGGCTCACCAGGCCGGCGGGGCCGAAGGTGTTGGGCTTGTTGTGGTCGTGCCCGTTGTCCAGGGTGATCAGGACAGCTGTGCCCGCGCCGTACGGGAGCTCGACGTCACGCGAGAGCGCGTGGGTGACGACCTCGTCGGCGAACAGCTCGCGGGCTTCCTCGATCGCGCTGCTCACTTGGTGTTTCCTTCCCAGTTCGTGTTCTCCCAGAGCACGGTTCCGCCCATGCCCATGCCCACGCACATGGTGGTGACGCCGTAACGGACGTCGGGCCGCTCGGCGAAGAGGCGGGCGAGCTGCATCATGAGTCGCACGCCGGAGGAGGCCAGCGGGTGTCCCAGAGCGATGGCGCCGCCCCACGGATTGACCCGGGCGTCGTCGTCGGCGATGCCGAAGTGCTCCAGGAAGGCCAGCACCTGCACGGCGAACGCTTCGTTGATCTCGATCAGGCCGATGTCGTCCATGGACATGCCCTGGCGCTGGAGGAGCTTCTCCGTCGCCGGAACCGGCCCGGCACCCATGACCTCGGGCTCCACACCGGCGAAGGAGAAGTCCACCAGCCGCATCCCGGCGTTCAGCCCCATGTCGGCGGCGACGTCCTCGGCTGCGATGATCGCGCCGGTGGCACCGTCGTTCAGACCGGCGGCGTTACCCGGGGTGACGTTGCCGTGGGAACGGAACGGCGTCTTCAGCTCCGCCAGGGACTCCATGGTGGTGTTGGCCCGCGGCGGCTCGTCCTGGGTAGCCAGGCCGTAGCCCTCCTCCGTGGAGCGGACGAGCATCTCGACGAGGTCGGGCTGGAGCTTCCCCTCGGCGTAGGCCTTGGCGACCTTCTCCTGGCTGCGTACGGCGTAGGCGTCGGCGCGTTCCTTGGTGATGCTGGGGAAGCGGTCGTGGAGGTTCTCCGCGGTGTTGCCCATGACCAGAGCGGAGGTGTCCACGAGTTTCTCGGAGAGGAAACGCGGGTTCGGATCGACCCCCTCGCCCATGGGGTGGCGGCCCATGTGCTCCACGCCTCCGGCGATGGCGACGTCGTAGGCCCCGAAGGAGATGCCGGCGCCGCTGGTGGTGACGGCGGTCATCGCTCCGGCGCACATACGGTCGATGGCGTAGCCGGGAACGCTGCGGGGCAGGCCGGCGAGGATGCCGGCGCTGCGACCGATGGTGAGCCCCTGGTCACCGATCTGGGTCGTGGCGGCGATGGCGACCTCGTCGATGCGCTCCGGCGGGAGGTCGGGGTTGCGCCGTAGCAGTTCGCGGATGACACGGACGACGAGGTCGTCGGCGCGGGTCTCGGCATAGAGGCCCTTGCCGGCCTTGCCGAACGGAGTCCGTGCTCCGTCGACAAACACGACATCGCGGGCGGTTCGCGGCACGATCGCCCCTCCTTACTCATGCGGGTGGATCAGTTGGTGCCCTCATGCTACTGGTCAGTAACCAATGGTGCGAGCGCTACCGGGAACCTGTGTCGGATCCTGGGGCGCAAGGGGGCGCAACAGCGGATGAAGCCCGCGAACCAGGGCCCGCCGGCGCTTCCGGTGGGGCGTACGTGCTGGTTGCGGGGCGCCGTACGACACGGCACCCCGAGGGGGTCTCCGCGGGGAAGGGAGGGGCTGCGGTAGCAGTGGCACGGGGCCGCTCCGGCGGCACCGTGCCGGGAGCGCGGACTACCGAAAGGGGGTGTCCGGCTCAGAACAGGTTCGCGGCTTCGCGGTGCCGGCCCGCGGCGCTGAGGGCCCCGGCAAGGTCACGACGGATCTTCAGCGTGAGCATCCGGATCTCGGGGTCCCCGGAGGCCCCGATGCCGTTGCGGTACGCCGAGCCGAGCGTGTCGATCGCTTCCCCGCTGCGGCCCGCCTGGTTGTAGGCACGGCCGAGTCGGTGCTGGATCACGAGCGTGTCGTGCTGTTTGCTCCCGAGCCTGCGGGTCCGCTGCGCGTGGACGATCCGCAGCTGCTGGATGGTGTCGTCGTGTCGGCCCACGGCTCCGAAGGCGACGCTGAGCCCGATCCGTAGGTCCTCCCGCTCCTCGGGCACGGCGGAGTCCTCGATAGCCCGCTCGAAATGGGCGATGGCGGCCGAGTAACGCCCGCTCTTGCGGTAGCAGACCGCGAGCCGGGCACGTGCGGCCACCGTGTCCGCGGAGACCGGGCCGAGGCGCCGGTCACGGTGGTTGAGCAGCGTCTCCCACTGGTACGCGGCCTCGGCGGGCCTGCTGGCGTCCTCGTAAGACCAGGCGAGGTTCTCCCGGATCACGTCGGTCTGCGGATGGTCCTCGCCAAAGACCCGGCTGGCCTCGGCCAGCGCCTGTTCGAACTGGGAGACAGCCGCGTCGCGCCGTCCGATCTGCGCGTACTTGCCGGCGAGGTTGTTGCGGGCGGTGATGGTGCGCGAGTCGTCGTGACCCAGTTGTTCTATGTGCTCGTTCAGCGTCCGTTCCAGTGATGCGGCCCGCATCGCCGGGGTCTGCCCGGGGCCCGCTTCGGTGGACGGTGCGCGGGAGGAGGGAGAACTCGCCGTCGGGAATCCACTCTTGCGCAGCAAAGTACGCCACATCGACATCAGACTCACCACCCTTCCGCGCGCCGGGGACCCTGGGAACTTTCCACCACGCAACAACAACAGCACGATTCCATAACTTAATCCGTGACGCTCACACTAGGGAGCCGTGCAGTGGTGATAAAACTGTGAAATCAGTCACTTGTCCGTTTTGCGGGTGGAACAAAGGTCTGGACGCGGTGGTGGAGAGCACCGGAGAGTCCTGGTCAGGCCGGTTCGGCGGGCACCGCTCCCGGCGCGTTGCGCCGCCCGCGCCGCCGCGCCGGAACGGGCGGCACGGGGACGGAGCCGCTCCTCCGCCAACCGAGGGGAACACGGCCGGCGCGGTGCCCGGACGCGCCGGAGAACAACGAGCTCTGGTCCCTGTCCGGCGGACGCCGCTCGCGACGAACAGAGCCTAGTTCCCCGGTCCCCCCAACACGCCCGTGAGCTCCCCAGCGGTCAGCGATATCTGCCACTCGCGCGCGTTGTTCCTCCGGAGGTGCTCGCTCACCGTGGTGACGTCGATCGTCTCCGGCGGTGTCCAGCACAGCCGCCGCACCGCGTCGGGCGGGAGAAGGTTCTCCGCGGGCATCGTGACCTGCTCGGCGAGAGCGCGCACCCGTGCCCGCGCGGACTCCAACCGTTGGGCGGCGGCCGGGTCGCGGTCCGCCCACCGGTTCGTCGGCGGAGGGCCGTCGCCCGGTGTTCCGGGACGGGGAAGGTCCGCGTCCGGCATGTCCCGCACCCGGTTGACCGCCCTGAGCCACGAGGGGACATACCGTCGCGCCAACCGGACGCCGAACGGTTTGATCGCGACGAGCTGCCGCTCCGTGCGCGGCATGGCTATGGCGGCCTCGACGAGACCGGAGTCCGGAACGACCCGGCCAGGGGCCACATCGCGCTCCTGAGCGATGCGGTCCCGCTCCTGCCACAGTTCCCGAACCGCTCCCAGTGCCCGCTGGTTGCGCACCCGGTGGATGCCGGAGGTGCGACGCCACGGTTCGGTCCGGGGCTCCTTGGGCGGGGCGGACAGCACCGCGGCGAACTCCTCCCGGGCCCACCCCAGCTTGCCCGCGGCCGACAACTCCTCGTGGAGAGCGTCACGCAGTTCGGTCAGGACCTCCACGTCCAGCGCCGCGTAGGCCAGCCACTCCTCGGGAAGCGGGCGCACGGACCAGTCCACGGCGGAGTGCTCCTTCGCCAGCCGCACACCGAGGAAGCGCTCGACCATCGTCCCCAGACCGACCCGCTGGTAGCCGAGAAGCCGTCCAGCGAGTTCGGTGTCGAACAGCGTCCTGGGACGCAACGACAGCTCGTCGAGACAGGGCAGGTCCTGATGGGCCGCGTGGAGCACCATCTCCGCGTCCGACAGGGCCGCGTCGAGCTCACTCAGGTCGGGGCAGGCGACCGGGTCCACCAGAGCCGATCCCGCGCCGGAGCGACGCAACTGCACGAGGTACGCGCGTTGGCTGTAACGGTATCCGGAAGCGCGTTCGGCATCCACGGCGACCGGTCCCTGACCACGTGCGAAATCCGCGACAACCCGAGAGAGCTGATCCGCCGTTTCGACGACGGACGGTACCCCGCCACGGGGCTCCTCCAGCAACGGGGCCCGGTTCCCTTCCTCGGACCCGTCCGGTTCCGGCTCGGGAGAGCCTGTTTTGGAATTCAGCACATTCGCCACAGCACTACGGTATGTGCTTCCGCCGGCGGAGTGGTTACGGTGGTCCCGACCAAGCCCGTCCGGCAGGCGCTCGTCCCCTCGCGCGGGGCCCAGCGCCGTCCGGCCGCCTGCCCGTCAGTCGACACAGACCCCCGCCCCCCGCCTTGCCTTCGTTCTCGGCCTTGCCAACGCGGTACCGGCCGGCGCCGCTCGTGACGAGCAGCGCCGGCCGGACCGGACCTAACTGTCGGAACTCGGACGGCGCTGCGTGATGTCGGTGACGTTGACCGGGGGGAGGCCGGCGGCGGAGGCCAACAGCTCCAACCAGGTCGCCATGTGCCCGGAGAGGTCGTCACCGGACGGGGACCACGACGCGCGCAGTTCTACCTCCGTGGTCGTGGGATCCTCGGCCTTGGCGGCGAATCCCTCGGTCGTGGCCCGCGTGACCGTTCCACTCAGCCCCTGGTGCTGGGGAGCGCAGGAGGCGAGCGCGTCGGTCAGCCAGCTCCAGGCGACCTGACCCAGCAGGGGGTCGGTGGCGATCTCCGATTCCATGTCCGCGCTCATGTAGGAGACAACACGGAAAGGACTCGGCCACTCGCGCGTGTTGTCCGGGTCGTAGAGCACGATCAGCCGACCGAACGCCACGTCCTCCTGGTGGAGCCACACACGCGCTGACATCGCGACAGCGTACGGGGCAAGGCGTTGGGGCGCGGGAATGTCCTCGACACTGATCTCGGGACGCGCGACGGGAACGTGCAAACTCTCGACCGCTCGGCGGAACTCGGGCGGCGCGTCATCGACCCTACCGGCAGGGGGCATGATGGGAATGTCAGCCTTCATGTGGTGTCTCGTACGTCATGGATGGCGGGCGCAGCGTCGACCGTCTGGGAACCGGCACACGCGCCCGCTACCCGCCGCAGTGGCCGAGGCTTACCGGAGTGCGGCGGCGGGCACCCCATGACGGTGGCACGAGCCGTGTGGCAGAGCGCAGAGTTTCCCCGGCGTGTCGGTGTTTTGTAATGATCTCGGGATCGTGGGCGCGACGAACTCGTTACAGCCGCGGCGCCGACGCGGAGCGTGACCCGGCCGCCGCGTGCGGACCGCGAACCCGGACCGGCCCGGACACGGCACACGACACTCTCGGGCGCCGCTCCCTCCCGGTGTGTTCCGCCCGTCGGCTCGCGCCGCGCGGCCGGAACACACGGTCCCCGTCCTACGGGTAGGTGGCCGGGGCGTCGGCCGCGCGGCCGTGCGGTGCGGGTATGCCGACCGGAGCGGCGGTGCCTCGCGCGTCCCTCCCGCCGTGCCGTGTTGACGACCGGAACGGAGCGCGGAGTGCTGGTCCCAACGGGAGCCCGTGCGTGGCACGATCGGTGGTGTGACGCTCCAAGATTCCGTTTTCCTCCGCGCCTGTCGGCGCCTTCCAGTGCCGTACACCCCCGTGTGGTTCATGCGCCAGGCAGGGCGCTCTCTGCCCGAGTACCGTAGAGTCCGCGCGGACGTGCCGATGCTGGAGGCGTGCGCGCGCCCTGACATGATCGTCGAGATCACGATGCAACCTGTGCGTCGCTATGGTGTCGACGCCGCCATCTACTTCAGTGACATCGTCGTGCCGTTGAGAGCCATCGGGGTCGGGATCGACATCAAGGCCGGTGTGGGTCCCGTGGTGGAGCAGCCGATCCGGGACGCTGACGGCGTCGGACAGCTGCGGGACCTCGAACCCGACGACGTCTGGTACGTCACCGAAGCCGTCGGCGAGCTCGTCGGCGAACTCGGGGAGCGCCCGCTGATCGGGTTCGCCGGCGGCCCGTTCACCCTGGCGTCGTACCTGATCGAGGGCGGCCCCTCCAAGAACCACGAGCGCACCAAAGCGATGATGTACGGCCAGCCGGAACTGTGGCACCGGCTCATGCGCCGCCTGTCCGTCATCACCGCCGAGTTCCTCCGGGTTCAGGTCGCGGCCGGGGCGAGCGCCGTGCAGCTGTTCGACTCCTGGGCGGGCGCGCTCAGCGCTGCCGACTACCGGGAGTCGGTGCTGCCGCATGCCTCCTGGATCTTCGACCAGCTGGCCAACCTGGACGTGCCGCGTATCCACTTCGGGGTGGGCACGGGCGAACTGCTGCCCTCCCTCAGCGAGGCCGGGGCCGATGTCGTGGGCGTGGACTGGCGGGTCCCCCTGGGCGAGGCGGCGCAGCGCGTCCGGCGCGGTACGGCCCTGCAGGGGAATCTCGACCCGGCCACGCTGTTCGCACCGGAGGAGGTCGTCAACGAGCGGGCCCGGGGCATCCTCACCCAGGGGCGCGCTGCCGAGGGGCACGTGTTCAACCTCGGGCACGGTGTGCTTCCGGACACGGACCCGGACGCGTTGGCACGGTTGACCGACTTCGTGCACGAGGAGACAGCCCGCGGCTGAACACTCCCGGCCCCCGGGCCGGTCCGGCGCTTCCCGCGTGTGACTGGGCCTCGCCGCCGGAGGGAGCGCGCGGGCGGTCTCCCGGCCGGTGAGCGCTCGGAGGTGTTCCCGGGCCGATCCCCGAGGCGCGCGGGACGCCGGGAAGCACCGGCCAGCCGTCCGCGTTCTCCCACCAGCGGGCAGCGCGCCCCCGTCGCCCATCTCCGCGTCTCCCGAGGCGGGCAGGTCACGTGCGTCGCCCGCGTAGGCTGGTACCGGGAACGAACAGCTCGGCAGCGCGGTCCGCGGCAGCGGTTGCAGGGGGCGAGCCGCGTCCGCCGCTGTTGTCTGGAAAGCTGGGGGTATGGAGAGGAAACCACGCGTCGCCGTGGTCGGGGGCGGGGTGTCCGGAATGACCGCGGCCTATCGCCTCGCCCGCGGCGGCGCCGAGGTCACGGTGCTGGAGAGCACGGAACGCATCGGGGGGAAGCTGGATACCTCCCCGGTGGCGGGTGTGCCCGTGGACTCGGGAGCCGAGTCGGTCCTGACCCGACGTCCGGAGGCTCTCCGGCTGCTGACGGAGCTGGGGCTGGAGGAGCGGATCGCCCACCCGGCTCCGGGACCCGCCGCCATCTACAGCAGGGGAAGGCTGCGCTCGTTCCCCCGCCCCCATGTGATGGGGATCCCGGGCAGCCTCACCAGCCTCGCGCGAAGCGGAGTGGTGTCCTGGAGGGGCGTGCTGCGTGCTGCCGCGGACAGGGTCCTTCCCTCCACCCGCGTGGCGGAGGACGCCTCGGTGGGCGACTACGTCGGAGCCCGGATGGGCCGGGAGGTCGTGGACCGGTTGGTGGGGCCGCTCCTGGGCGGGGTGTACGCCGGTAAGGCCGGGGAGCTGTCCGTGGAGTCCGCACTCCCCCGTATCGCACCCCTCGCCCGCAGCGAACGCTCCCTGTTCGGCATCGCTCGCAGGGCCGCCGCCCAGCAAGCGGCGGAAGCGAGCTCCGGTCCGGCCTTCGCCACTCTGCGCGGCGGCCTCGCCATTCTCGTCGACACTCTTGCCAAGCAGGCGGACGCGGCGGTCGAGACCTCTGCCCCAGTGCGGGAGCTGCGCGCGGTCGGCGGAGGGTGGCAGTTGCTGGTCGGACCGGAGGAGCACCCCTGGGAGCTCGACGCGGACAGTGTGGTGCTCGCCTGTCCCGCTCCCGAAGCAGCGCGGCTCCTGCGACCGGTCGTTCCGGCGGCCTCCGGTGAGCTGGCCGGGATCGACTACGCGAGTACCACCATCGTGACCCTGGCCTACCCCGCTGCCTCCGTGACACGGCCACCGGCAGGAAGCGGCTTCCTCGTCGGCCCCCGGGAGGGGCGGTCGATCAAAGCCGCCACGTTCAGCAGCACCAAGTGGCCGTGGCTCGCCGAACAACTGCGCGACAAGCATCCGGACACCGGGATGGTCCTGGTGCGCTGTTCCCTCGCGCAGTCCCGTGGCGAGGCCGTGGCGGAACTCTCCGACGAGGAGCTCACCGAGCGCGTCACCGCCGACCTGGCCGAGATCTGCGGTGTGTCCCAACCGCCCGTGGACCGCCGGGTCACCCGCTGGGACCGTGCGCTCCCGCAGTACGCGGTCGGGCACCAGCAGCGGATCGCCCGGGTGCGGGACGCGCTCTCGGACAGGGAGGGCGTGGCGTTGTGCGGAGCGGCTTACGAGGGAGTGGGCATACCGGCCTGCGTTGCCAGCGCCGAACGGGAGGCGCAACGGATTCTCGACAGGCACGGCCTGACCGGTTGAGGACGAACGGCGAACACCCATGAGTGAGGAGACGAACGTGGCGACAGGGGAACACACTGCCAGCGCTGATCCGGAGAAGCTGAACGAGCTTCTGCGGTATCCCATGTGGTCGGTGTTCAAGGTCGGTGACCTTGGTGGAACCGACCGCGGCGCCGCTGCGGAGGAGCTGGCGGAACTGTTCGACAGCTCGGCCGAGAAGGGGGTGACCACCCGCGGCTCCTATGACGTCCAGGGCTTCAGGGCCGACGCCGACATCATGTTCTGGTGGGTGGGAGACAGCCCGCAGGCCGTGCAGGAGATGTACACGGCCTTCCGCCGGACCCGTGTGGGGAAGCTGAGCACGCCGGTGTGGTCGGCGGTCGGCCTGCACCGTCCGGCCGAGTTCAACCGGAGCCACATCCCGGCGTTCCTCGCCGGGGAGGAGCCCCAGGACTACCTGTGCGTGTACCCCTTCGTCCGCTCCTACGAGTGGTACCTGCTGCCCGACGAGGAGCGCCGGACGATGCTGGCCGAGCACGGCAAGATGGCCGCTGGTTACTCCGACGTCCGCGCGAACACCGTCTCCAGCTTCGCGCTCAGCGACTACGAGTGGATCCTCGCCTTCGAGGCCCCGGAGATGTACCGGATCGTTGACCTGATGCGCCACCTCCGAGGGGCTGAGGCCCGCAGACACACCCGGCTGGAGGTCCCGTTCTACACGGGGTGCCGGAAGAACACCACCGAACTCGTCGCGAGCCTGCCCTAGGCACTGTTCTTTGGAAATGGGAGTGAAGCAGGGCCCGGCCCGGCAGGCTTGGTGAGCGCGGCCTGGCCGCCATGAACCCACCGGTGCCGAGTGGGCCCTGCTCGCCCCGCTCCGGCCCGCCGATGCGCCCGAAAGCAAGAGGCGGGCCGACCACCGACGCATCATCGACGCGATCCTGTTCCGACCCCGCACCGGTATCCCCTGGCGCGCCCCGCTCGAACGCTACGACCCCTGGGAGACCGCCGCCGGACACCACCGCCGCTGGCGCACCGACGGCACTTGGCAGAGAACCGCCGACCGGCTGCGTATCGACGCCAACAGCGGTGAAGAACGCATCGCGAATATCGGATCGAGCAGCGTGCGCGCCCACCAGCCCGGTGCCGGAGCTGTGAAAAAGGGGGGCGCGGCCAGGGACGAGCCGGACGGGACCGAAGCACGCGGACGCTTCCGAGGCGGACCGGCCGCCAAGATCCACCTGATCGCCGATCATCACCGGCGTCCCCCCGGTCCTGGCCAGCCTCGGCCAACGCAGGGACTCGCCCGTGTTCGATTCCCTGATGGATGCTCTGGGCCTGCCTCGCGGTACCGGCAGGCCGCGACCCGAGTTGACCGAGTGCTGGGCGGCACGGCCTGCTCCAGCAAGGCCGACCGGGTCCACCCGCGCAGGCGTGGGCTCGCAGCGACCATCGCCCAGCCCCGTGATCAGCGCGAACACCATCGACGGGACGGTGCAGGCCACCTCGGTCCGGATCCGGTTTCGCGATCTGCCCCGTTCGCAGAACAGCGCCTGAGCGGCGGTCCCATTACCTGATCACTCCTTCCCGTCGGAGGAACCGCCGGATACGGCCAGCGTGAGGTCAACGTTTCCCATAAGCACAAAAAGAGAGAATAATGCAGAGGCAGCGACACGCGACCGGACATCATACCCATCGGAAAACAACCGGAACGGGAAAGGAAAAATCTGCTGCGCGCGCTCCTGTTTGAATGTGGACCATTGTGGCCCGATGTTTCGCGCGGCATGTCCTGGGCAGCTATGGCCAGGGAAGGAGAATTCGCTCCGCAGATATAAGGAGGGTGGAACAGATGACCGCTATCAAGAAGTTCCTGCGTGATGTCCGTGCCGCGAAGGCCGGAGCTTACCCATTCTACTGGAGGTAGCGAACCTGTTCCGGTTCCGGACGTGAAAAACCATGCGGAGGGCCGCGTTCGGCGGCCGGCCAATGCGTACAAGAAAGGTTCGGTCGCCGTGGACCAACACCTTGCACCGGACACCGGAGAGATCCTGTCCGCCTCACAGTACAAGGCGGACAGGATCAGTTTCCTGACCCAGGGTACTGTGCGCTACGGCGACTTCTGGGAGTTCGCCCCGCACGTCTATGTCGCGGCGGGGCCGGAGCTGACCCGGGAGGTGTTCCGCCGCACCGGAGCGCAGTTCAGCCCCTCGCAGGGGGCGTTCCCGCTTCCTCGCGGGGTGCGCCGTGCCCTGACACCGGGCACGTTGCTGCCCGAGAGCCTGAACGCGGCCAGGCGCTGCTTCCGCCATAACGGCACCATCCAGCACACCCCCATGGTCGCCGCCGAGGCCGCCGCCCTGGCCCGCGACTGGCCCCGCGGCCGTCCCGAGGAGGTCATGCCCCGACTCAGGCGCACGTTCTCCCGCATCGGTGCCGGCTTCTGCTTCGGCGCCGACGCCGGTACCCTCACCCACGCCGAGGCCGCCCTGGCCCGGACCCGCAACAACATTCCCCCCAGCACCCTGTACCTGCCGTGGTGGGTGCCCACCGCAACCCGGCTACGCATGCGCAGCCGCATCAACGCCCTGGCCGGGCGCATCGGCGCGGTGATGGAACGGCGTTTGACCCAGGGCCGCGCGAGGGGCCCCGACCTGCTCAGCGCCATGATCCAGGCGTCATCGGACCACGGCACACCTCCCGGACCACCCATCTCCTACCTGCTGGCCACCATCCTGGTGGCCAGCAGGTAGGAGATGCCCACCCGCGCGGGTGCCTGGCTGCTGCTGAACCTGGCCCGCCGCCCCCAGTGGGCCGAGCACATCGCCGCGGAGGCGTCGGCGCTGCCCCACGACGGGCACCAGGTCGACGCCGGACACGTCGCGCGCCTGCGCACCGCCGACGCCTTCGTCCGCGAGACCCTGCGCCTGTACCCGCCGAACTGGCTGACCTCCCGCGTCGTGGCCCAACCCACCCACCTGGGCGGGCACCGACTGGTCCCCGGCGACCGGGTCATGGTCTCGCCCTATCTGCTCCACCGCGACGAGCGCCACCACGACCGGGCCGACACCTTCGCACCCGAGCGCTGGCTCGAGGCTTCCTCACCCGGAACCACCGGCGCCTACCTGCCCTTCGGCGCCGGGCCGCGGCTGTGCCCGGGGGCCTCTCTGGCCTCCCTCGAACTCGTCCTGGTGCTGGCGATGACAGCGCGGACACACCGCCTGTCCTGCCCCGACTCCCAGCCCTACCGGCTGGACACCGACGGCGCGCTCACCCCCGCCGGACTGCACCTGGCCTTCCACCCCCGCGGCTGATGGAAAAGGAACACGAGGATGCTGGCCCTGCCGATCACCACCGAGCGGCTCCTGCTGCGCGTGCCGCAGGCCACCGATCTCGACCCCCTGCGCGAGTTCTACGAGGATCCCGCCGCACTCGAACACGTGGGCACCCAGACCGCGTGGGACCGGGAGAGCATGGGACGGCGCCTGCAGGGCTGGGCCGACGACCACCAGCAGCACGGATACGGCATGGCGACCATCGAACTGCGCGGGAACCGGGACGTGATCGGGCTGTTGGGCCTCTCACCCGGGGAGGACGGTATCCCTGAACTCAGCTGCATGCTGATCCGTGCGTACTGGCGCTCTGGCTACTGCCGGGAGGCCGCGGCCGCCTACCTGGCCCGCGCTCAGCACGACCCGCGCTTCTCCGCGATCAGGGTGCGGATGGAGTCGCACAATCCCGCCCGTGCCCACATGGAGCGCCACGTCTTCTTCCCTCACGGGTTCGCCTGCACAGCCGAGGAGCCGTTCCCGCCCAGCGGCAGGCTCATGCGGTACTACTCCTGGACGGCCCCGCCCACCCGCTGACGGAAACACGCGGACCGGCCGGCCCGGCCGAGGGGCGCCCGGCCACTCCCAGGGGTCCGGGAGAGCATGTTGCCCACTGCCGCGCCGAGGAAGTTCGCCGCGGTCGCGGGTCCCCCTTCTCGTGTCACGTCCTTCCCACCCGACGCGGCAGGGCGGGCGTGACACGAGTACGCGGGTTCAGGGTGCGCCGGGATGGTTGAGGCGGTCACGCAGCCAGTCCAGCGCAGCCTGGCCCGTGGCGCGCTGGTGCTCACGCAGGTCACGGATTCCCGCGGATTGAGGCTCCATGGCGTCGGTGAGCAGCGCCCCGGCCTGAGCCGCCAGGGCAGCGTGCACCCCCTCTTCCGGGGCAGGATCCGTTCTGCTCCCGCCTCCAAGGACGGTGCCTGGGGACGCGCGTGTGGGTGCGGGGAGTGTGCCGGTGGGCACCCAGCCACGCTCCCTCCCGGTCACCCGGAACGCTGGTCACGCCACTGCGCGACGACACGGTCGGCGTCGAACGGCATCAGGGTGACCGGTGGTCCGGAGGTGGGCCTTTTCAGCGCCGCGCGGATCCTGTCGTTGATGTCCGCGACGATGCGCCGCACCTCGGCCTCCGATCCGGCGCGGTGCGCGGCCGCGATCGCGTCCTCGGCCTCCCTGCGCAGAGCGAGTGCCGGAGGGAGGCAGGAGACGTTCTCCTGCCGAGCCTTCTTCCGCACCCACCACAGGTCGTCGTAGGGGCGGTCGATGTCGGGCAGGGGCTTTCCCTCGCCCGGTAGGTTGTCGAACTCCCCGCGTTCGGTGGCCTCCCGGACCTGTTTGTCCACCCAGCTCTCGAAACTCAGGTGCGGTGGCTTGCGTTCGGTCATGGCCGGGCCCCTCCGTGTCCGCTGCCGTCCCCCGCGCGGGTGTCCCATGGGGAACGCTCTCTGGTACATGTGTATCAAAAAGCGTGGGATCAGCACAGCACGGTCGTGGAGGCGGGAGAAGGAGTGAGCGTGTGAGGCCCGCCGACCACCACGAGCGGCGTGTCCAGCCCCCGGAAGATCTCGTGCGCGTCGCCGGTAGGGAGGGGGAGGGGATGCGCGATGCGCGCCGCAACGATCCGTTCGGTGGTCCACGAGGCGCAGGTGTCACCGCGTCTCGTGCAGCGCTGCCTCCGGAGCAAGCCCCGATTCCTGCACGGAGTGCTGCAGCGCCTCGGGCGTCTGAGTAACGAGCGACGAAGGGACCGGAGGAGGGGGAGGGGCGCGGCGGGAAACCACGGACCCGGTGGCAGCCGTTCCGGAGGAGTCCGGAGCCCGCCGAGCACGCCCCGTGCTGCGGCAGCGCTCCGGACATCGGTCAGTTCGCCACCCGGGCTGCCAACCCGTGCGGTACGGCCCGTGGTCTCCCGCTCCGGAGCACGTGGGCTGTACCGCCCGGAACCGGGAACGCGGGCTCGCCCGTGCAGTGGCGCGGCCGTCCGCGACCCTCCGGACCCCTCGGTCCCGCGGGGCATCCCGTTCGCGGCGCCGGCAGAGAGCCGCCCCGGCGGAAGGCCGTCACCTCTCGCGAGCCGCCGGGACGGCGACGTCCTCATCCCGGCGCCCCGAGGCGTGTCTGCGGGTCGCCAGCACGTAGACCGGGATGGTCAGCAGCAGCACCACCACCAGGCCGGAACCGGAGTACAGCAGGGCATTGCCGGCGGGAGCGTCCACAGCCCACGCCGTGAGGCAACCCACGCTTCCCAGGATCCAGGCGAGGACGGCGAAAGCCAGACGGCCACGTGGTTTGGGGTACTCCAACCTGCTCACCATCAGCCAGGCGACGGCGAGGATCGCGGCCACGCCGACGTACACCGGCGGATCGAGAAGGACCACCGTGATCACGGCCATGGCGCCGAAGGGGCTCGGCAGACCCGTGAAGTAGTCGCACTCACTCGCCTGGCGGGAGAACCGGGCCAGACGCACCACGACCGCCAACAGCACGGCCCCCGCGGCCACTACCGGAGCGAGGCTCCCCGCGCCGGTGAGCGTCCCCCACGCGACGACGAAGAACGCCGGCGCGAAACCGAAGCTGATCACGTCAGCGAGGTTGTCGAGTTCGGCTCCCATCCCGCTCCCGCCGAACTTGCGGGCCACCCGACCGTCGAACAGGTCGAAGGCGGAGGCGAGCAGCAGCAGCACCACAGCCGTCGCGATGGCACCGCGCTGCAACGAGTCGTGCACACCCGCCGACAGGTGCGCCGACTGGGCAGCAGCCAGCTGCCAGACCGCCATGAAGCCACACAGCGCGTTGCCGAGTGTGAAGTAATCGGCCATCGCCAGCCGCATCCGTGCCGGTGGCTGTTCGGTCTCCAGCACAGGAGCACTGCCGATCCCGGGACTCGCGTTGTCAGCCGTGGTCAAGGCGCGTCTCTCCCGCCCGAACCTTCTGCCCGGGCGCCACCGCCGGGGCAACCCCCTCCGGTAGGTAGACGTCGACGCGCGAGCCGAACCGGATGAGCCCGATCCTTTCGCCCGCCGCCACCTTCTGCCCTTCAGAGAAATACGGGACGATACGCCGGACCATCGCGCCGGCGATTTGAACGACCGTGACCTGACCGGTCGCGGTTTCGAAGGTCCAGATGACGCGCTCATTACGCTCGCTGTCCTTGTCGAATGCGGGACGGAAGCCTCCGGGCCGATGCTCCTGTCGGGTCACCACACCCGCTACCGGCGCACGGTTGACGTGCACGTTGAGCGGGCTCATGAAAACCGCGACTCGGATGCGGCCGTCGGGCTGGCTCTCGACGCTCTGCACGACGCCATCGGCGGCGGAGATGATCCCTTCCTGGGCCGGTCCACGCTCGGGATCGCGGAAGAACCACGTCATACCGGCCGCCACACCGACGGCCGGTGCGGCCAGAGCCAATCCCAGCCACGAGCGCCGTCCTGCGACCGCGGAAGCCACGGCAGCTACACAGGCTGGTACGAGCCATGGGGCCGAGCCGCGTGCCATGCGCACACGTCGTCGGGGGGCAGATTGTGCGTCGTTGCTCATCGGGATGTTGGGCGTAGGGATCCCATCCTCATCGGAAGGAGGGGAGGCCCGCCTCCTTTCTGGCAGCATGGACGTCACCACCGGCGCGGTGGAGCGGACGAATGCGGCAGCCGTGGATATGTTCCTCCTGCGGCGCGGGCACGGGGATGGTGACAGTGTCGCCGGTGCGGATACCGATGTGGCTTATGGACATGGCCAGTGCGGCGCCCTCCTTCACGCCGGCCAGCGTTGCTGGTGTCCGGGGACACCGGTGCAGCAAGGGCCCACATGCGACTGTGCGCCCCGGATGCGACTGTGCGCCCCGGAGGGAAGGCACAGAAGCCAGGACGGGCGCGGGCGTGTACTCCATGTGCCACCGTGGAGGTAGCCAGCGCCGCGGGCCGCGTTGTGACTGTACCGTGTTCTGCCCGTTGAGGGGGACCCGGAGCGCGCCCTGTTTCTCTGACCGTGGTATGGCCGGTGCGGACGACGGGTACCCGCAGCGGGTATCGCGGCGCCCGTTCCCCGGCGCAGCCCGGCCCTCGCCACGGGGCGCGGGATTGCCAGGGCGGAGCCGGCCGGCGCGGAGCGTGCTCACCGGGCGTCGGCCGCGGGGACGGATACCCCGCTTGCAGGCGCGGAGGGTCTCCCCTTCCTCCTCGTGCGCGGAAGCGGACACGGCCGCCGGTCCGTTGCGGGAGCGCGGGTGCTCGCGCCCGGCCTGCCGCCGGAACGCGTCCCTCCCGGGTGACCGGGACACCTCCGGTTCCCGCTGCGGGGTATGACCGCCCGGAACGGGAACTCGGACGCGGCCGGTGAGCGTGCCTGGCGCCGGGCGGGAGAACCCCGCCCTCCCCTCGGTTGGTTGGTCCGTCGGTGGCGGACGGGCGGTGTCGAACGAGGAGAGATCCCCACGGGGCTGCGCGCCGCATCTCCCGGGGGTGGGCGCCGCAGCGGTGGGGTCCGTGCGGCACGTGTCCGGGCGGGACACACGCCCGGTACCGACACCCGTCGCCAACCGCCGCCGGGTGCCACGGTGGAACGCACGCAGGGGCGTTATCGCGCAGAGTCGGCTGGTTCCAGGGTGAGGGCCACGGAGTTGATGCAGTACCGCTCGTCGGTCGGCGTGGGGTAACCCTCCCCCCGGAACACGTGTCCGAGGTGGGAGCCGCAGTGCGCGCAGCGGACCTCCGTGCGGGTCATACCCAGTGACCGGTCCTCGTGGAGGGTGACGGCGGAGCTGTCGGCGGGGTCGTAGAAACTCGGCCAGCCGCAGTGCGACTCGAACTTCTCCGCGGAGCGGAACAGCTCGGTGCCACAGCCCCGACACCGGTACACGCCCACCGTGTCAGTGGAGACGTACTCCCCGCTCCACGGCCGTTCGGTCGCCCCCTGGCGCAGGACAGCGTACGCGTCGGAACCGAGGCGTTCGCGCCACTCCGCTTCGGTCCGGGGAATCCCAGCTGTCGAATCATCCATACGAGAGACGCTACCCCGAGCGCCGTTCGTGTGCGCCTTCCGCCCCTTCCGGGCCCGTGGGTCAGCGTTGAATGTCTGTTTCCATACCAGCTGTGAAGTTCGGGACGAAATTCCTCGGGTAGGAGAAACACCAGGGTTTGGAGGTAGATCGGGAGAAGTGGCGATGCTTGTTTCATACCGACAGCCATTGGGAAGCCGCCAGCCGATCCGTGTGGGGCGGACACTGTACTGCCGCCTCTGGCTGGCCCACCACACCTTCCGGATCCGTTCGGAAGCCCGTCTTAGTTGGAAGGTGATATCCACGACGGTCAATGCGACCACGACACGCGTGCGGACGGCCGCGAACCTGGCGGAGTCGCGGATCGAACGTGCCCGTCCGCAGCCGATGACGGACAAGAAGCTCTTCTGGGTGCTGGCCACGTTCGCGGCCGGGGCGTTGGCGGTCGCCCTACTCCTGGGAATCGCCCTTTCGGAGTGGATGATGACGCGTTCCCAGGACCTGCTTCCCGCCGCAGGGGGAGCGGTCCTCCTCGGAAGCGCGATCCTCGCGTTGATCTATCTGGTTTTCGCGTCCAAGAAGTCCAGACGCTCGGTAGGACACTAGCGAGGCATGACGTTGTGCCCGCCGATCTCGCAACGGACCACCCTTGCCCTCCGGGAGTCCTGGTTGGTCCGTTGCGAGATCGGCGATCTGGACCAGCGGCCGACGCGCTCTCCGGCGCGGGCGCGGACCTCTGCGGCCCCGCCCGTACGGGGCCGCGCTGTCGTCGGACCCGCCGCTTTCCTGGTGAGCGGCAACCGGTACCACCGCGGGGAGGAAGCAACGGCCCGCGTCCGAGAACGGGCGGAGCCGCCGCCTACTGTGCCGTGTAGCGCAGGAACAGCGTCCCCTCGGACTCCAGTACGTGCCTGAGCCGGAGATCCTGGGTGTGGGAGGGGGCGTCCCCGGCGACGATGCGAGAGGCCGCCGGTCCGATCAGGTGGGGAGCCACCGTCAGGCACAGCTCGTCGACGAGCCCGGCCGAAGTGAACTCGGACAGCAACTGGGGTCCCCCCTCCGTCAGAACCCGGAACATCCCCCGTGCCGCGAGGGCCGACAGGACCTCCTCCGGCCGTACCGATTCGGTTCCGGCAACGACGAGGTCGGCGACGCGCGAGACCTCCCGGCGTTTGGCCTCGGGCGCCGACTCGGTCGTGAACACGATGGTGGGAGCGTCCTGCGGCGCTTGGTGCAGCAGGTCCGGGTGGACGTCCAACGTGCGCGTGATGATCGCTACGGGCGGGGTGGCCG
Organism: Haloactinospora alba; assembly: GCF_006717075.1. NCBI lineage: Bacteria > Bacillati > Actinomycetota > Actinomycetes > Streptosporangiales > Nocardiopsidaceae > Haloactinospora > Haloactinospora alba. The sequence continues at coordinate 1,975,911 of NZ_VFQC01000001.1, read as the reverse complement.
ACCGTCCCGCCCGCAGCGTGGTGAAAACCTCGCGCGGCCGAACCGGGCGGTATCCCTCGATACGTGCCGTCGCGGCCCCGGCGAGTACCACGTCGGCCTGGCCGCGCAGCACGCTCATGACAGCCCGGTCTGCCGGAGCGGAGAGCTCGGCGGTGCGTCCGGACGGGCCCCACGCGCCACCGTCGACGCTGGTGACCATGTTGGCGCGCAGCCACGGGCGGGTGAGCTCCCCGGGATAGGCGTAGGCCGTGGCGAGTCCGGGCTCCTCGTCGGAGGCGGGCAGCAGCGCGCGGAAACGCGCGGCACCCGTAGCGGAACTCTGGTTCATCGTTGTGTTGGGCGTGGAGTACCCGACCCTCCGGGGACGGGGAGTGAACGCCCTCTCCTTCCTGCTCGTATCCACGCAGCGGTCGACACGGTGTGAGCCACAGGTCGGGCGACGGCGAAGCGGAGATCCGACGCACCGTTCCTACGCCACCCGCGCACATGTGGGAAGCACAGCTTCCGCGCGCGTTGGGCCGCGTGCACGGCGTCCGTCCCACGGCACCGTGACGCACGCTCGCGCGCTACACCGCGTGGTGCCGCGTTCTTCGTACCCGTTCCCTGACCGTACCGGTCGGGGCCGCCCTCCCCCGGGAGAGGGAACGGCGGGAACTCACCTCCGTGAGGTGAGACGCTGCCGCGGGGTCGCCGCGCAACGGACCGCGCCCGGCATACCGGGGACGTCGGAGAGGTGGGTTGTCGTGCCGCGTCGGAGTAGCAGCAGCGCGCGGTCGGGTACCCGCACTGCGGCGCCGGCGGGAGCCGGCGGGCGTCCGGTGGAGTCCGGATCCGCGGTGTCCAGCACCGTCTCCCAGGAACGGCCGTACTCCGTTCCGGGGACGGTGAAGTCCACCGGTTCCGTGCTGCTGTTGAGGAACAGGAGGAAGGAGTCATCCGAGATCGGCTGTCCCCAGCGGTCGGGTTCGGTTATGGCGTCCCCGTTGAGGAACACCCCGAGCACGGTTCCTCCCGTCTGCCAGTCGTGGTCGGTCATCATCCTTCCGTCGGAGTGGAACCACGTGATGTCACGCAGCCCGCCGCCCCGGGGCGCGTGTCCGGAGAAGAAACGCCGCCGCCGGAACACGGGATGGGTGCGGCGCAGTTCCGCGAGGTGCCGGACGTAGACGAGCAGTCGCGCCTTCTCCTCGGACAGGTCCCAATCCACCCACGCGAGGGTGTTGTCCTGGCAGTAGGCGTTGTTGTTCCCGTACTGCGTGCGGCCGATCTCGTCCCCGTGGGAGAGCATGACGACTCCCTGGGAGAGGAACAGGGTCGCCAGGAGGTTGCGCTGTTGCCGTTCCCGTAGCCGTCGGATGGCGGGATCGTCCGTGCTCCCCTCGGCCCCGTGGTTCCACGAGCGGTTGTCGTCGGTCCCGTCCTGGTTGTCCTCGCCGTTGTCCTCGTTGTGCTTGTGGTCGTAGCTGACCAGGTCGGCGAGTGTGAACCCGTCGTGGCACGTGACGAAGTTGATGGAAGCCCCGGGGCGACGGCCGTCGTCCTGGTACAGGTCGCTGGACCCCGCGAGCCGGGAGGCGAGGTCGGGGACGACGGGGTAACCGCGCCAGAAGTCCCGGACCGTGTCCCGGTACTTACCGTTCCACTCCGTCCACAGGGGCGGAAAGTTGCCGACCTGGTACCCGCCGGGGCCGACGTCCCACGGTTCCGCGATCAGTTTCACCTGGGAGATGACCGGGTCCTGCTGGACGATGTCGAAGAACGTCGCCAGACGGTCCACGTCGTGGAACTCCCTGGCCAGTGCGGATGCCAGGTCGAAGCGGAAACCGTCGACGTGCATCTCCAGAACCCAGTAGCGCAGGGAGTCCATGATGAGTTGCAGCGCGTGGGGGTGGCGCATGTTGAGACTGTTGCCGCACCCGGTGTAGTCGAGGTAGTAGCGCTGGTCGCCGTCGCGCAGCCGGTAGTAACTGAGGTTGTCGATCCCGCGCAGGGACAGGGTGGGGCCGGTGTGGTCGCCCTCGGCCGTGTGGTTGTAGACCACGTCGAGCAGCACCTCGATCCCGGCCTCGTGCAGCGATCGCACCATGCTCTTGAACTCCTGGACCTGCTGTCCCAGCGTTCCGCTGGAGGAGTAGCCACTGTGCGGCGCGAGGTAGGCGAGCGTGTTGTAACCCCAGTAGTTGGTGAGTCCACGGGCGACGAACGCGTGCTCCGGGACGAAGTGGTGCACTGGCATCAACTCGACCGAGGTGACGCCGAGCGAGGTGAGGTAGTCGACTATGGCCGGGTGGGCGATTCCGGCGTAAGTTCCGCGCTGGTGTTCCGGAATGTCCGGATGCTGCATCGTCAGTCCCCGGACGTGCGTCTCGTATATCACGGTCCGGTGGTAGGGAATGTGGGGGCGGCTCGCGTTCCCCCAGTCGAAGAATGGGCTTACCACCACGCATTTGGGAACATAGGGTGCGCTGTCGCGCGTGTTGCGGTGGGTGGGGTTGTCGAAGTGGTAGCTGAAAAGCGCCTCGTGCCATTCGACCGTACCGTCGATGGCTTTGGCATAGGGGTCGACGAGTAGTTTGCTGGGGTTGCAACGCAGCCCGGCTTCCGGTTCGTAGGGCCCATGCACCCGGTAGCCGTAGCGTTGGCCGGGACCGATGCCGGGAAGGTAACCGTGCCAGACGAAGCCGTCCCGCTCGACGAGCGGAACGACGGTCTCGTTGCCGGCATGGTCGAACAGGCAGAGGTCCACACCTTCCGCTATTTCGGAGAACAGAGAGAAGTTGGTTCCCGCGCCGTCATAGGTCGCGCCGAGAGGGTAGGAATTCCCCGGCCGTACTTCCACCATGACGTTACCGCCCCCGGTTCGCTCGTGTCGGTTCCGTTGTGTGCTGTGGCGTCGCACCTAATGGAACCACAGAAACCCTGCTCTTTCAGAGATATCGCGAAAAACGAGGTCCGCATTCCGGTTGGGAGTCGATGGGTGGAAAGTCGCTGTTTCCGAATGCGGCAGTGCGGGAATCCTGTGTTCTTTTCTTTCTGTTTTTAGTGTAGGATTTGCGAAATGACCGATTCGGTGTGGAGGGGGCGGGATCGCGGAAGGGGAGGGAAGGAACGGCAGGCTCCCCGTGGGAAGAGAGGGGTCACACTCGGGGCTGGTTCCGCTCCAGGATCGCCGCGACGTCCGCTCCGCGCGCTAGGGTGCCGAAGCTGGCGCCCCGCTCCCCGCCGAGGCGTGAGGCGACGAACGCGTCGGCGACCGGTGCGGGAGCGTGCCGGATCATCAGGGAAGCCTGCAGCGTCAGTGCCATACGCTCCACCAGTTCACGAGCGCGGAACTGCATGTCCGTCACGTCGCCCACGTCCTCGCGCAGCCGCGCGAGCGCGTCGTCGAAACGCCGGTCGGCCCCGCAGGCCCGCTCCGCCTCAGCGAAGAACGCCGACACCCCGGAGGGCTGCTTTGCCATGGCGCGCAGCACGTCGAGGGCCACCACGTTGCCGGATCCCTCCCAGATGGAGTTGAGCGGCGACTCCCGGAACAGTCGCGGCATCCCGGACTCCTCGACGTAACCGTTGCCTCCCAGGCACTCCAGGGCTTCTCCCGCGTGGGCGGGCAACCGTTTGGTGACCCAGTACTTCCCGACGGCGACAGCGATCCGACGGAAAGCGTCCTCGTGCTCGTCCCCGTGGACGGCACGGTCCGCGGCACCGGCCAGACGCAGCATCAGCACCGTCGCCGCCTCTGCCTCCAACGAGAGGTCAGCGAGGACGTTGCGCATCAGCGGCTGGTTGACCAGCAGGTCACCGAACGCGCGGCGCTGGGTGGCGTGGTGCATGGCGCGCACGAGTCCTGCTCGCATCCCCGCGGCGGAACCGACGACACAGTCCAGCCGCGTGCTGTTCACCATGTCGATGATGGTGCGCACCCCGCGTCCGGGGGAACCGACCGGCCATCCCATCGCCTCGTCGTACTCCACCTCGGCCGAGGCGTTGGAACGGTTGCCCAGCTTGTCCTTGAGCCGTTGGATCAGCAGGGTGTTGCGGGTGCCGTCCTCCAGCACCCGGGGAACCAGCAGGCAGGTGGGGCCCTCCGCGGTCTGGACGAGGGTGAGGAACAGGTCTCCCATGGGAGCCGACGTGAACCACTTGTGGCCGGTGATCAGGTACCCGCCGTCCGAGGTGGGGACAGCGCTGGTGGTGTTGCTCCGTACGTCCGATCCGCCCTGCTTCTCCGTCATCGACATCCCGGCGAGGAGCCCTTCCTTGGACCTCGGTGGGCGGAGCCCGAAGTCGTAGCTCCGCGCCGACAGCAGTGGCTCGTACCGGGCGGCCAGCTCGGGGGAGTGGCGCAGCGCGGGGACGGCAGCGTAGGTCATGGACATGGGGCAGCCATGCCCGCCCTCGACCTGGGACCAGACGTAGAACTTCGCGGCTCGTGCTACGTGGGAACCCGGTGTGTCCTCCGCCCACGGTGCGGCGTGCAACCCGTAACGCACGGCGGTGTCCGTGAGCACGTGCCAGGCGGGATGGAAGTCGACCTCGTCGACACGGTGCCCGTACCGGTCGTGCGTGCGCAACGCGGGATGGTTCACGTTGGCCTGCTCGGCCCACAGGCCGGCGCGGGCCGTCCCGGCGAGCCGCCCCAGCTCGTGCAGCTCGTCAGCGGCCCAGCCGGCGCCCTCGCGGTGGAGGCCGTCGAGCAGAGCGTCCTCGGTGGCGACGTCGTAGTCCTCCAGCGGGGCGGGCTGGTTGAACACCTCGTGCGTGGGGGGCATGCGGTTGGCTCTCCTCGGCGCGTGTCTCGAACCGGATTCGGTCGGTGGTCGATCCCAGGCTAACGGCCCGATCGTGTTGGGCGCAGAGGAGAGGGGCCAGCCGGCGATGCGCCGAGTGCGCAATGACCAACCACGTGGTCCAGGCGGTGGGCTCTCACCGCTGCGTCCTCCGGCGGAGCGGGTGCGAGATTCACCGAGTGCGGTGGCTACGCGGTGTTCGCAGGCGGTCTGCGTCCCAGCGTCCCGGGGCCTCGTCGTGGACTGGCCGACCGTGCGGCAGAAGCCAACGTGTACGTGGATCTACGATGTAAGGGTTGCGCTGGGGTTGCGCTCAGAAATGTCTTCAGGGAGTGGTTGGATTCCACCGTGGAACCACAGGAACTCAAGACACGGATCGAACGGTTGTGCACCAGCCACCTGGGTACCGATATGGGGCCGCGGGTCGCGGCGCTGTTTCGGAACGGATTCGAGCTATACCCCACGGGGGAGGGCGAGAAACCCTCGGGGCGGTGCCGGTTCGGCGGGCCGGCGCTGCTGGAGCCGGGGACGCCGTGGCCGGCATCGGAACACGGAACGTTGACCCTGCTCGCGGTGCTTGACACCGACGCACTGGCGCCCTGGCTCGACGTCGCACTGCCGCCTGGCGCGAACCTGCTCAACGTCTTTTACGGGGGATACAACGACATGATCGAGGACGGCACCAACCACTCGCGTCATGCGGTCTTCGGAGCGCCGCGCGACTGGCGGGTGGTGCCCGCCGACCCGGCCAAAGCGGTGGAGGCCCCGGCCCCCTCTGGAGTGGGCACGCTGCCCCTGCGCCCCGTCCGTGCCGAGCCCATCGTGACGGTTCCCGACCTGAACGACACCGATTTCGCGCTTGGCAAGGAGCGGCTCGATCCCGAGGTGCGCGAGGCGTTGGCAGGGATCCAGGAACCGCTTTTGGAGCTGCTCCCGGACGACGGGAACGACGGAGGATTCCGGCATATGCATGAGCATGCTCCGGACCTCGACGCCGAACGGCGTATCAACGGGCACCGGGCGTTCGGGTGGCCGTGGCAGATGCAGGGCGAGCCCATAGCCGACGACAGCCGCCTCCACCTGCTTCAGCTCGACAGCGACCACCTGCTTCAGCTCGATACCGACGACATGTGGGAATGGGGCGACGGCGGCATGATCTCGCTGGACATCCCGGCCGAGGCGCTGCGGGCGGGTGACTTCAGCCAGGTCTACTGCGAGTTCGCCTGCTGTTGACGGCCCGGGCGATGGTGCGTCATGCGCCCGGCGGTACGCGGGTCCGGGCCGCCTCGCTCGCGGCGCCCATCGCCGGAGGCCAGCTCCCCAAGCCGGACGCGCGCCTGATGGCGGAGGCCTTATCCCCGCCCCAAGGGGCACGAGCGGGAGGCCATACCTCGCACCTGCACGGTGTTCCCCACGCACTACCGGTGCGGTGGGAACACCGACGACCGGGCCGAGGCCCGCGCCTGCGAGCCGGTCCCACCATCCGCAGTGGCCGCAGTGCCGGCGACCCTTGCGAAGCCGCCCCGCCCACGCTGGCCTCTCCCGTCACCCGCGTGCTCCCACGCGCCACGCGAGTGACTCCGGAGCGGGACACGCTACGAGCCCGACACCACCGACGGCTTCCGCGAGCGCGCCTCCTCGTAGCGCTCCAGCACCAGCCAGGCGAGTTCCGGGGTGTCGGCCAGGGCGGGAGAGACCGCGGCCGCGCCCGCGGCGGACGCCTGGTCGGCCACCCGGTCGGCGAAGAATCCCGGAGCCAGCAGGTAGCTCGCCACCGCTACCCGCGCGGCCCCGGACTCCCGCAGCCGCGCTACCGCCTCACCCGGGGTGGGGGAGGCCATGGACGCGAACGCCGGTATCACCCGGCCCCAGGCTCCCCGGGCGGCGAGCTGGTCGGTCAGCGCGCTGATGGTGGCGTTCGCCGTGGCATCGCTGGAACCGGCGGAGGCCAGCACCAGCGCGGTAGCCGGGTCCGGCGTCACACCGGCCTCGGCCAGCCTGCGCTCCACCGCGTCCAGCAGCAGCGGGTGCGGGCCCAGGGTCTCGCCGTAGTGGACGCGGAGCCACGGGCAGGACTCCCGCACCCGCGCCAGCACCGTGGGAAGGTCCACCGTGCTGTGGTAGGCCGCCGTCAGCAACGTCGGCAGCACCACGACCTCGCCGGCGCCCTCGGCGGCCAGCCCGGTGATGGCTTCCTCGGCGCCGGGCTCCACGTGGTCCAGGTAGGCCACCCGCACGTCCAGCTCCGGACGCAGCCGCCGGACCCGTTGGAAGATCATCTCCACCGCGTGCGCGGAACGCTCGTCCTGGCTCCCGTGGGCCACCGCCACCAACGGAACGTTGTCACTGTCGTTCATCGAATGATTGGCGCGGATCCCCGCCGTCGGGCGGGGAAGGACACGCCGTCCTCCTTCCTGGTGTGGGCGCTGCCGTCCACGCACCGCGGTGGGCGAACGTGACGGTGGCCGGTACCGGTCGCGGCGGGCCGGTCGGCCCGGCCGACAGTCCCTCCGGCGGAGGAACCCTCACACGTGGATCCCGCACTCGGTCTTGCCCATGCCGGCCCAGCGCCCGCTGCGCGGGTCCTCCCCCTCGGCGACCGGCCGGGTGCAGGGAGCGCAGCCGATGGAGAGGTACCCCTCGTAGCGCAGCGGGTTGACCAGAACACCGTGTTCGGCCATGTAGGTGTCCACGTCCTCCTGGGTCCACCGTGCGATCGGGTTGACCTTGACCATCTGCTTGCGCGCGTCCCACTGCACGACGCTGATGTTCGTGCGGGTGGTGGCCTCGTCGCGGCGCAGCCCGCTGATCCAGGCGTCGTAGGGCTCCAATGCCCGCTGCAGCGGTTCCACCTTGCGCAGGTGGCAGCAGATGTTGGGGTTACGGCCGTACAGCCGGGGGCCGAGCTCACGGTCCTGCTCGGGGACGGACCGCAGCGGTTCGACATTGATCAGGTTGATGTCGTACACCGCCTCGACCGCGTCGCGCGTACCGATGGTTTCCGCGAAGTGGTACCCGGTGTCCAGAAAGATCACGTCGATCCCGGGGACGGACGCGGAGACCAGGTCGACCATGAGAGCGTCGGCCATCGACGAGGTCATGCACAGCCCGTCGCCGAACGTCTCCGACGCCCACCGGATGATCTCGGCCGCGCTCGCGTCCTCCAGTTCCGCTGCCGCGTGCTTCGCTAAATCCTTGCCAGACAGTGTGGTGTTCATGCGTTCCCATCCCTCGGTGCCGGCTCCGTCCCACCGAACGCGGCGGAACGGAGACCGACGAACGTCACCTGGAAGACACGGGCGCAGGAGAGACACGCCCAGGCTCCCGTGACGTCCGGACGCTGCTCGTCCTCGTGCGGCACCAGATCCTCGTCCGCGCAGTATGGGCAGTAGTGGGGTGCTGCTCGTTCCGACATCGTCGTCGTGGCCCGTTCCTATGTGGCGTCAGGTGAGGTCGTGGTCCTCGGCGCGTGCCGCCCACGACGCGAAGGGCTCGCCCTCGGCGCGTTGCTCCAGGAAGCGGCGGAGGACCCGTTCGATGTAGTCCGGGAGTTCGGCCGAGGTCGTCTTCAACCCGCGCACCTTGCGGCCGAACGCCGCGTTCAACCCCATGCCGCCGCCCAGGTGCACCTGGTAGCCCTCGACCTGTTGCCCCTGGGCGTCAGTGACGAGCTGCCCCTTGAGACCGATGTCAGCCACCTGGATGCGCGCGCACGAGTTGGGGCAGCCGTTGAGGTTGATGGTGACCGGTTCCGGAAAGTCGGGGAGCCGGTGCTCCAGTTCGTCGATGAGCTGGGAGCCGCGATCCTTCGTCTCCACGATCGCCAGCTTGCAGAACTCGATCCCGGTGCAGGCCATCGTCTGGCGGCGGAAGACGCTGGGGCGCACCTGCAGGTCCTCGCCCTCCAGCGCCGCGACGATGGAGGACACCTGGTCGTCAGCGATATCCAGGATGACGAGCTTCTGGTCGGCGGTGGTACGGATGCGTTCGGAACCGTGCTCCTCGGCGATGTCGGCGATACGGGAGAGCATGGTCCCCGAGACGCGCCCCACCCGCGGGGTGAACCCGACGTAGTTGCGCCCGTCGCGCTGGCGGTGCACCCCGATGTGGTCGCGCTGCAGCCCGGGGTCGAGCTGTGGCGCGGGGCCGTCGGGAAGCGCGTAGCCGAGGTACTCCTTCTCCAGCACCTCGCGGAACTTCTCCGCGCCCCAGTCCTTGATGAGGAACTTGATCCGGGCCCGGTGCCGCATCCGGCGGTACCCGTAGTCCCGGAAGAGCGCGGTCACGCCGGCCCACACCTCGCTGACCTGTTCGGGGGCGACAAAGGCCCCCAACCGGTGCGCGAACATCGGGTTGGTCGACAGGCCACCGCCGACATGCAGGTCATAGCCTGTCGTGCCGTCCGGTCCGGCGACGCCGACGAAGGCCACGTCGTTGATCTCGTGGTTGGTGCAGTGCGAGGCGCAGCCGGAGATGGACGTCTTGTACTTGCGCGGCAGGTTGGAGAAGAGCGGGCTTCCCAGGTGCTCCGCGTACACCTGCTCGATCTGCGGTGTGGCGTCGATGACCTCGTCGGCGGCGATGCCGGAGAGCGGGCATCCCTGGATGACACGCGGCGCGTCACCGCACGCCTGGGTCGAGGACAGCCCCACGGATTCCAGCTTTTCCCAGATATCCGGAACGTCCTCGATGCGCACCCAGTGGAGCTGCACGTTCTGCCGGTCCGTGACGTCGGCGGTGTCGCGTCCGTAGGTGGTGGAGATGTCACCGATGGCGCGCAGCTGCGCGGCGTTGAGCTGCCCGCCGTCGATGCGGATACGCATCATGAAGTAGCGGTCTTCGAGCTCCTCCGGCTCCAGCACGGCGGTCTTCCCGCCGTCGATCCCGGGGGCGCGCTGGGTGTACAGCCCGAACCAGCGGAACCGGCCGCGCAGGTCCGCGGGATCGATCGAGTCGAACCCGGACTTGGAGTAGATGTCGAGGATACGCTGCCGGACATTGAGCCCGTCGTCGTTCTTCTTGTTCTCCTCGTTCTTGTTCAGCGGCTCCCGATAGCCGAAGGCCCATTGGCCCTCGCCACGGCGTGGCCGGGGTTTCTCCGCACGGGACGTCGTGGATGGGGTGGAAGACATCGCGGGGTCCTTCACTGGGGTTGGTGAGGCGCGCGGCCCGGCGCGTGCCACACCCCAGTCGCGGGACTCTCCGCGAGTCGAGCAGGACCACGCGGATCGCGGATGGGGGCGGGGAACGTCGGCGCCGCGTACGCCCCGGTTGCTCGGGCGGACTCGGATATACGGGCGCGGCGAAGTTAACCGACGTTACGACAGATGGCGCTGCGGACCCGCAAAAAGTCCACGTGCCGGCGCACGCAGAGCATCGGGTCAAGCACAGCAGTCATGTTCCTGACAATGCCACGGGGACGGGGCATTGTCCATAATTACGCGGGTGTTCGTGAAACACATCACGTGCGTCGTACCGGCACGGGTGCGTTCGGTAGGGAGCCGCGCTCGGTCACGGTCGGCTCTCGAAACGGCAGCGTTTGTTCCCGAAGCGGCGCACTCCCGCGGAGGCGCGCATGCCCTGCGGTTATGTTGGTGGCGTGTGGACCATACGGGCGCGGCTGCGAGGCGCCGCAGCAAGGTGCGGGGAACGTTTCCCCCGTACGGGAAAGCTCGTCCTACTCCTGGGGCGGACCGTGCGTTCCGTGGTGCGTGCCCGCGTTGTCGGACTCGCCGCGGAGTCCGCGTTCTTCTCGCTTCTGTCCCTACCCGCCCTACTGCTGGGGCTGCTCGGAACGCTGGGCCATCTGTCCCCCCTGCTCGGGGAGGACACCGTCCAGGAGATACGCGTCTGGATGCTCGACCTGGCTGAGACGGTGCTGACAGCGCGGACCGTGGACCGCATGGTGGCGCCGTTGGTGGACGACTTCCTCCGCGGAGCCCAGGGGGGACTGCTGTCGGTGACCTTCGTCGTGTCCCTGTGGTCCGGGTCGCGTGCCATGAACGTCTTCATCGACGCGATCACCATCGCCTACGGTCTGGACGGGTTGCGCGGCTACATCCGCCAACGGGCCCTGGCGTTCCTCACCTACCTCGGTGGGCTGCTGTTCGCACTGGTCATGCTGCCGGTCCTGGTGGCCGGTCCGGACGTCATCCGTGACCTCCTTCCCGAGGCCGCGGGCTACCTGCGTTTCGCCTACTGGCCGGTGGTGGGTGGGCTGTCGGTGCTGGCCCTCGTGCTGCTGTACACACTGAGCGTTCCAGTGCGGACTCCGGTGCTGCGCCACCTCCCCGGCGCGTTGTTGGCGATGGTGATCCTGGTCGCGGGATCCGGAGCACTGCGTCTGTACCTCGACGCCTCGTTCGGGAGGGTCACCATCTACGGTTCGCTCACCGCGCCGATCGCGATACTCGCGTGGCTGTGGGTGATGGCGCTGGCAGTGCTCATAGGAACCACGCTGAACGCGGAGATGGATGCTATTTGGCCCACCGGCCGTACCGCGGCGGCGCGGGCCGAGCTCGCCGACCGCAGGAGGGACCGTGCGGCTCGTTCCGCCGAACGGCACGAACGCGCGCTACGTGACGTTACGAACGAGCCCACCGATGAGGAGGAGAAGGACCAAGCCAGGGAGGGGCTTCCCGAAAGGGGCCGTGTGCCTCCGGAGCGGTCGGAGGACGCGCACGATCTCTCAGCTCCTGGCCCTCGGCGGACGAGGGACTAATAGTGACCGGTTGGTTCCGTCACCGAACATCACCGGTGGCCGGATGTGGCCAAAACTGATTTGGATACGGACCGAAACGCATACTGCCTGCGGCGATTCGGTCCCTCACCCCTGACCAGCCCGCCGTAATCCCCGAGTGCGGGCATCCGCAGCGTTCTCTTGCCCGTAAGCTGGTGCCCGGAAGTGTGACCTGAAAACGTAGCCTGTCCGTGTGTACCGGACCAGTACCATCCCCCGAGTCCGTGTCTGCTGGTTGACCGCTCATGGCTGTTCCCGTCTCCCGCAGTGGGACCGGTACCCACGGAGCGTGTCCGACGATCGTCACACCCCGAGAAACAACAGGTTCGTGACCAGGTTGAAGGCCATGATTCCGCCACGCATCCAACGACGGCTCCCCGCGGCCGGTGCCGTTACCCCTCCCGAACAGGGCCGGACATGAACACAGCCGGCTCAGAGACGCCTGCTCCCGTTACGATCGCGATCGCTCCCGACGAACTGAGCGCTCACGTGACGATTGAGGGCACCATGCGGTTGGTGACCGGGAGTCTTCCCAAAGAGACACGTCGTGCCGCCCTGGACACCGCCACCGCGCACGCCGCCGCGACCGGCAGGTCCGTCCTGGTGAACGCACGCGACGCCAACGGTTCGTGGCAGCTCGTCATCAATCCCGCTGGTGTCGTGCGCGCCGCGGGAGCGGAGGACACCGGGGGCGCCGCGCCGAAACGACGCAGGCGCAGGGTCGGCCTCCTGGTCGGTGGGGGAGTACTGTCGGTCGCCGTGGTCGCCGGGCTCGGGGCGACCGTCGTGCACTTCCTCCCGGGAGAGGGGCCCCCGCAACCAACGGAGGACGGGGACGGCCCCTCCCATACCCTCGACGCCCGCCCCGCTCCACCCGGTTTCGGCGAGGAGGCCCGGTGGCGGCTGACGATGCGTCCCGACACACAGCCCGACGTCGCTCCAGACGAGAGCGCCGCCGCGTTCATCGACCCGGAGGGGCAACTCGTCGTCGTCGGGGAGGACGGGGAGGAGAAGTGGTCGGCTGACCTGCCGCTGGACCCCGAGGGCGTCGAGGGAAGACCGAGGTTCGTGCGCCAGGAGGACGGATACGGTATCGCCCTCGTCGACGCGGGAAACCTGTGGCAGTGGTCCCCGCAGGGCGACAGATCCGATCCCGTGGAGCTTCCGGAGGACGCCAACGTCGTGTTCGCCGGCACCGCCCCGTTGGTTCTCAGCGGTGACGAGGCCTTCGTCCCGGCACAGGGGGAATTGGAACAGGTCGAGCTGCCCGGCGACTCGGGTGCCATGGTCGCGGACGGGCAACGTGTGCTCACAGCGGTGGCGCACGGCCCGTGGAACTGGGTCACCCCCGACGGGACCTCGACCGAGGTGGAGCCGACCCCGCCGGAGGGCGCCGGAGAACTCGACGAGGTACTGACGGCTCGCGAGGAGTACGTCATCGTCCGGTGGAGCGCTGCGGAGGGCGACGGTGTCGTTCTCGCGGTCCACGATTCCGGCGACGGCTCCGTCGTAGCAGCGACAGGCACCACAACGGGCGAAATCGCCGACGCCCGATGGGTGGAGGGCGCCAGTGTGGCGGCCTACGGACCAGTGGTGGTGGATCTTGCGGAGGGCGACGCCACCACTGTCAGCGGGTTCGAACCCGCGAACGCGACCGGCGACGTGGTCTACGGCAGTACGGGCGGTGTTCCCGTGGCGGTGGACGCCGAGGGCGAACCGCGCGAGATGGAAGACGGTGCCGCCCGGCCGTGGGGACTGGTCGACGGTCGTGCGGTCGTCGTCGCTGACGGCGACCTGTATGCCCTCTCCCCGGAATGATCCCCCCGATAATACGAAGGGAGCAGGATGTCCCACACAGCACGTGCGGTCGGCATAGCCACCGCAGGTCTGTTGGCCGCCGGGTTCTCCGGAGCTCCGGCGGTTGCGGACACCGTGGACGAGACAGCGCCCGAGGCGGTCTCGTCTTCCACCGGCGAACAGCAGGAAACCGGACAGGATCCGGAAGCGGCTGTTGACGACCGGCAGCGGTCCGCGGCGGAGCCTGCCGTGGAGACGGAGACCCCCGTCGAGTCCGATGACGGTTTTCAGGTTTCTGACATCGTTGACGATGTATCCCCCGACCTTCCCCCGGACGACCCGGGAGAAGAGGACCCGCCAGGGGACGATGTCCCTGATCCCGGCGGGGGCGACGATGATGACGGTTCCGGCGGGGACGAGGGTCCCGGCGGGGGCGACGATGATGATGGCTCCGGCGGGGACGAGGGTCCCGGCGGGGGCGACGATGATGATGGCTCCGGCGGGGACGAGGGTCCCGGCGGGGGCGACGATGATGATGGCTCCGGCGGGGACGAGGGTCCCGGCGGGGGCGACGATGATGACGGTTCCGGCGGGGACGAGGGTCCCGGCGGGGGCGACGATGATGACGGTTCCGGCGGGGACGAGGGTCCCGGCGGGGATGACGGTGACACCCAGGACCCGCCCAAGGACGACGGGACGAACCCGCCGTCGCCGCCGTCCGATGACGACTCGGACAGCTCCGGGGGCGGCCCGGACAACAACGAGAAGCAGACGTCGGACGACGCAGCCCAGCAGGAGAACAACCAGTCCGCGCCGGAAACGGACAACCAGACTGAGTCCGTGAACGACGCGGGCGAGCAGCTGCCGGTTACCGGTGTGGAGCTCTCGGGCTTCGTGCTCGGAGGTGTTCTGGCCGCCGGCGTTGGCGCGGTAACCATCTACGCGGCAGGCCGTAGGCCGCAGGTGCGCTAACCCGCTCACCGGTTCTGGGACGGCTTTTCCAGCCGTCCCAGAACCGGTCCCGGAATCCCCCGCGTTTTCCCGCTGCTGTGGAACCGGGGGCAGCCGGTAACCGCCCTCCGCACAGCCGCCCTTTTCCTCCCCCCCGGCTTCCGGATGCTGGAGGCGGGCAACCGCCTCGCGCGAACCACAGGCCGCAGGTCTGTCCGGCACGTTGCTGAGGCCGAGGACCAGGACCGGTCACAGCCGAAGCCGCTCCCTTCCCGATGATCCGGGCGGGCTCCGGAACAGCTGCCCGCCGGTACCGGTGAGGGGTTGCGCCGTTTCCCACGATGCCTTTTACATAGGGCTCCCGGTCACATTGCCGACCCCGCCCGCCGCCGGATCCCGCTCGTCCGGCCCTGCCGATCCGGAGCCGTAACCGATGATCGAGTTGAGCGCCCTGCGTTCCAAACCGACCCTGACCGGCGACCGCGTGCGTCTGGTTCCGCTCTCACTGGAGCACGCTGACGCCCTGTACGCCGCGACCCAGGACATCGAGATACGCAGACTCACCGGTACACACACCACGTTCGACTACGAACACGTCCTGGAGTGGTGTCGGAGCCGGCCGAACCAGTCCGACCGCCTGGATCTGGCGATCATCGAACAGCAGACGGGACGTTTCGTGGGTGAGCTCGCCCTGAACGACGTGGACGCGGAGAACGAGAGCGCCGCTTACCGAATCGCGCTCTCCGCCATCGAGTTCGCCGGACAGGGGTTAGGGAAGGAGGCAACATGGCTCACGCTCCAGTACGCGTTCGGCAAACTCGGGTTGCACCGTGTATGGCTGCACGTCTACGCGTTCAACATGCGGGCCATCGCCGTGTACCGCGCGTGCGGTTTCAGCGTCGAAGGACGGTTACGTGACGCTCTGCTGTGGGAGGGACGGCGGCATGACGCCCTGATCATGTCGGCTTTGGAGAGCGAGTTCCGTACCCGTGTCTTCCCGGCGGAGGACGGGAGCTGAACGGGTGCACGCGCTGTCGGCGCGGAGGCACTAGCGGAAAAAGGACAGGGACTTCCCCCTGTCCTGTGGAAAAGGTCGGACGACACTCTCCTCGTGAGGTTGATTCGGTCGCTCCAGTGGGTATCCCGCTACCACTCTGAGCCCGATCAGCCGATGGAGGAGCGGTGCCGCGGTTCCTGGCTGTTGGGGAAGCGGTGCCGGATGTGTGCGATGAGTCCGCTACCTGTGTCATTACCATTCACCGACCGTTCCGAAGCCGGGAGCCGGCTCGCTGAGCGGGTGCGGGACTATGCGGTTACCGACCCCATCGTGCTCGCTCTGCCCCGGGGCGGAGTCCCGGTGGGTGCCGAGCTCGCCCGTGCCCTCGGCGCCCCCTTGGACGTGCTCATGGTGCGGAAGCTCGGCCTGCCCGGACACTCCGAGATGGGGGTCGGCGCCGTGACCGAGGACGGGCAGGTGTGTTTCGACGACAACGCCCTCGCCCGACTCCATGTTTCCCGGGACCAGCTGAGGGCGACGGTCGAGGCCGAACGCGCCGAACTCGGACGCCGCCTCGAGGCGTACCGGGGACACAGTCCGGCTCCCAGGATCGCCGGACGCGACGTTCTGGTCGTGGACGACGGGATAGCCACCGGAGGAACGGCGCGGGCGGCACTGCGCATGGTCCGTCGGCAGCAACCGGCGCGCGTCGTGGCGGCGATTCCGGTAGGGGCGCAGTCCGCGGTGGAGTCACTGCGCCCGGAGGCCGACCATGTCGTCGTGCTGACCGCGCCGGAGAACTTCCGCGCGGTGGGGGAGTGGTACCGCGATTTCGGTCAGCTCTCCGACGATGACGTGACACGTACGCTGACGGAGCTGCGCGGGTTGGCCCCGGCCACCGGCAGTGACGCGCGCACCGTACACGTCCCGGTGGGGACGGCGGAGCTGGAAGGTGAACTCACCATGCCCCCCGACGTTCGGGGCGGGGTCGTGGTGGCGCTGGGACGTGGGGAGGACGGGCCCCGCCGTCAGGCGTTCACCGCGGCGATGCGGGACTCCGGCTATGCCACCCTCATCGTGGACCCGTCGCATCCGCGCGAGGGAGCGGAGAGTGAGACCGGTGGGGAGGAGCCCGCCGAACGTGGCAGAAAGCTCGGGCGGGCCGCTGCGTGGCTGCGGGAGACAGCGGAGGTGTCCCCCCAGCGGATCGGGGTGTTCGGCTCCGGTCCGGGAGCTCCGGCAGCGCTCGTCGCCGCAGCAGCCCATCCGGACGAGATCGCCGCAGTGGTGGTGCACGGGGGGCGGATCGATGCCGCGGAAGGCAGTCTGGCCCGGGTGCGCGCGCCGGTACTGGTGCTTGTCGAGGGAGAGGACTCGTTCGTGCGTGAGCTGGCGGAGTGGGTGGTGAGCCGGTTGGGTGCTCCCTGCGAGCTGCGCACGGTGGCAGGGGCGGAGCAGTTGCTGGCTACGACGCGTGAGTGGCGAGCGGTTGCCGACTCAGCTGCCGAATGGTTCACGTCGCGGATGTGACGCGGGGTTGGTTGCCTGGGGTGGGAGAACCCGGGCGCCCTCGACCGTGGAGGGTCGGGGCGCCACGGGTGCGCGTGGCCGGGGCCGCTACCGGAACTGGTGTCACGAGCATGAAGATCGTCGCGTTTCTGCCCGGTACGGGCGATTGACTCAGGCCGCGTTGGCGCGGCGCATGCGACGCCGACGCTCGGACGCGCGCTCGTCCTCGTTGAGACCGCCCCACGTGCCGTACTTCTCTGGACGGGAGATGGCGTAGTCGAGACACTCGGTCTTGACCGGGCACTGGGCGCAGATCTCCTTGGCCTTGCGCTCCCGGATCTCGCGTTCCGGCTGGCGCTCGCCATCCGGACCGAAGAAGAGCACAAGGTCTTCTCCCCGGCACGCGGCACGGTCCTGCCACCCCCAGCTCGGGCGGGGGCGCATCGCGGACTGCCGACGTACCTGAGACATGCTTGAACCACCTCTACTGAATCGCTAGTAAGCTGTTGGATAGCTAAAAGTTCCGCACAAAAACGGGCAAGCGACGCGAGTCGCCCCGACACAACGCGAACGCCGTGTAACGCTTCGGTGTTCCCGGTGTGGCAGAGACCATGGCGGCCCGGACCCGCCGATGGCGAGGGGCGCTCACGTAGACGGCCGGGGGGAGAGAGCTGCTCCCCGCAAGCCGGTATGTAATCATGCCACCCCTGAGCCCGTTCGTGCACGGGGGGTGGGGAAATTACTCGCTCAACCGTTACCGAAACCTGACACGGAGCGACTGACCTTTGGTCGTCTGTCCGGATTTCGTGCTGATTCGCAAGTTCCGACGTGTTCGCCGGACACCAAACATCGTATGGCGATTTTGGGCTTCTGCCTAGGGGGTGGCCCTGATGCGCGGATCACATTCCGGTCTAGACCGGAATGTCCGAGTCGTTGGGCGGGTAGAACCGCCCGTCCGGTCAGACATCGCGCTCCTGGCCGGGAAGCAAGCGCTCGTAGTCGACGTGCGGTAGCTGGGGTTTCAGGTTCGCCGCGTACACTCCGGCGCCGTTCTCGTTGAGCAGACCGTCGTGTATCGCCAGCGCCCCGTTGGGGCGCACCTCCCGCGCGTAGTCGATGACCTCGGAGATCTTTGACCAGGGGGCGTGGATCGGGAGCAGCAGTGTGCTCACGGGGTCCTCCGGTACGGTCAGCGCGTCCCCCGGGTGGAAGACGGCTCCCCCCTCCGTGGCGATACGGAACCCGACGTTGGTGATTACCGGAATGTCGGGGTGGATAACCGCGTGGCGCTCCCCGTACACGTGCACGTCGAAACCGGCTATCCGCAACGCGTCCCCGTGTTCCACCTCGTGGACCCGCGCCCCCAGCTCTTCCAGCCGGGCCGCTATACCCGCGTGCGTGTAGATCTCCAGTTCCGGATTCGCCCGTACGGCAGCGTTCAACTGGTCCATGTCGAAATGATCCGGATGCTCGTGGGTGATGGCGATCGCGTCCGCGCCCACCGCGACCTCTGGTTCGCTGAACCCACCGGGATCGATGACGAGGGTCGCGTCCCCCTTCTCCGCACGTACGCAGGAGTGTCCGTGTTTCGTGATCCGCATGCCGTTCTCCGTTCCATCCTCGGTACGGGCACCCTCCTGTCCCGGTAGCCGATCCGGCGACGGGATGCCGCGTTGCTTGCCTTCGTTCCTGTCAGCACGGCCTGGGCCAGAGCTTCGCCCGGTCCGGGGAGCGCGCCCACTCCGACGGCGCTGCGGGAGCCGAGGAACCCGGGGCCTGTACCGGTCTCCTCCCGTGCGCGGGATGAGACCGCCGAGGACCGCACGACCCTGAGGCAACGACCGTCAGGCCCTGTTGCGGTGGACGCTTCTCCCGGCACGCGGCGCCCCAGCACGCCTGACCGCGTTCTCGCCGTCCCGACGCGGCCAGCCGGTCCGAGCCGGGTACCCAGCGGCGCACGTGACAGCGCGGGGTGCTGCCAACCATGCCACCGCTGTCCCCGAAGCGCGAGAACGCCCCTGCCAACCGCGGTGTGTCGCGGTCGCGGGAGGAGGGAACGCCGCCACCCCGCCCACGGCGCGAGGCCGGATGGCGGTTTTCCGTCGGCGATGGGGGACGAACCGGGAGGATTCCCACTGGGAGGAAAACCGCCGAGCGGCCCCGCGGCCGTACCAGCCCTCCGGAGGACGCCGCCGGCAACAGAGCAGATCCACGGATCCCGGGTGGGAGGGAACGAAACGCGCTCCAGCGCCGTCCGAACCGGAGTAGGGACCGAGAACCCGCGCCCACGGCCGAGAACACTGAACAGGAAGGGCGACTGTGGCCCTGATAAGGCTCGTTTGTAACATTATCTGGCTGCTCGTGGCTGGATTGTGGCTCGCTGTCGGCTACGCGATCGCCGGCATGATCTGTTTCGTTCTGGTGGTGACCATTCCGTTCGGTGTCGCCGCCATGAGAATGGCGAATTACGCGCTCTGGCCGTTCGGGAGGGAGATGGCGAGCAAGAGTGGCTCCGGAAGCGGCAGTACGCTGCTGAATGTCGTCTGGGTGCTCGTCGCGGGATGGTGGCTGGTTGTCGGTCACATCGTCGCCGCGGCCGGCCTCGCCGTGACCGTTATCGGTATCCCCATGGCGTGGGCCACACTGAAGATGATTCCGGTGGCGCTGGCACCGTTCGGAAACGAGATCGTGAGCAGTGAGGACGCTCGTGAGCCATGGCAATTCTGACCGTCCGTGCTGCGGAAGCCAGCGCGGCAGGAACGTGAATCCGTCGACGACGGTGCATCATGGGATTACACGGGAGCACGCACACTGGCAGTTCTGACGTATCCGATCCCAAGGGGCGAATGTGCGGGTGAAGCGGCCGAGCGAATGGCCGTTGGTGAACCGGTGGCGGGCATCGCGCGAGAAGAGCGCTGATCCACCCCCACCGGAGCGTTCTGTCGAACCCGAGCCGGCGCACCACGACGAGGTCGGCACCGTCGACGCGTTGCGTCGGGCGAGCGACATCGCGCTTCGGCTGCTGATCCTCGGTGTGGTCATCGGGCTGTTGCTGTGGGGGATCTCCTACCTGCGCGTGGTGGTCGTTCCCCTCATCCTCGCGGTGTTCATAACCGCGCTCCTGTCCCCGCCGACCAACTGGCTGCGCCGCAGAGGGCTCGGCCGTGGCCTCTCGACAGCCCTCACGTTCGTCGGGGCCCTGCTCGCGTTGGGCGCGGTCGTCACGCTGGTCGTACAGCCCGCCATCTCCGGATTCGGGGGACTGGTCCGCAGCGTCGGCGAAGGGCTGGACTCCATACGGGGGCTCCTCGCCGCTGTCGGACTGGACCCGGACCTGCTCGACCAGACCATCACCAGCGCCGAGGAGGAACTCCGCAGCGTACTGCAGGAGAGGGGCTCGGACATCGTCAGCGGTGTGTGGACCGCCGGCACGGCGGTGCTGGAGGTTCTGGTCGGACTGGTCCTCGTGCTGGTGCTGGCCGTGTACTTCGTCCACTCCGGCGACAGGCTCATGGAGTGGGTCCGGACCCTGTTCCCCTCTCCCTCCCGGCCGGCGCTGAAGGCCGCCGGCGACCTCGCCTACGACGTCATGGGACGCTACGTGCGCGGCGTGGCGCTCGTGGGCCTGATCGACGCGGTCGGCATCGGCGTCTTCCTGATCTTCCTGATCGACCCCGCACTGGCGATTCCGCTGATCGTACTGACATTCGTCGGTGCCTTCCTGCCGGTGGTGGGCGCGTTCCTCACGGGATTACTGGCGGCCCTGGTCGCGTTCGTCACCGAGGGATGGATCGTCGCGGTGCTCGTGGTGGCGGTGGTCCTGGTGGTGCAGCAGCTGGAGAGCCACGTCTTCGCGCCACGCGTTTACGGGCGGGCGCTGGAACTGCCGTCCCCGGTGGTCCTGCTGGTGATCGCGGTGGGAAGCATCATCGCCGGTGTACTCGGGATGTTTTTGGCCACACCGATCGCGGCCGTGGTCGCCGCCCTGTTGCGCAACCGCCCGTTCGCCACCGTTTCCGCTGGTGAGGGTGCCGCCGTCCCCGCCGCGGGTCCAGGGGCCGGCTCCGGCCGGGATCCGGGAGCCGCCTAGGTTCCCGTTCGGTGGAGGCTGTTCGTCGCGAGCGGCGTACTCCAGTGCCGCCCCTGCGCGGCCGCGCAGGGAGGCGGAGCGGGCTCCGTCGACCGACGGGAACGCGGCCGGGCGGTGCTGGGGCGGCACTCAGCGGGACAGGCACCCACCGAACGGGTCCCCAACACCGTGTCGACGAGAGAACGGGGCCGGACGCACCTCCGGCTGGTGCCCCTATCCTGGAGCGAGTGTGCGCGATGCCGGACTGAGCCTCGTTGAGGGCGTTCAGCGCCTGTTCCATCCGCCGAGCTCCTGCCGGATATCTCCGTGCGCACTCTCCCGTGAGAAAGTTTGCCTTCATGCTGATCGCTTCTGATCTTGAACTGCGTGTGGGCTCCCGCCTGCTGCTGGAGTCCGCCTCCTTCCGTGTCAACAACGGTGACCGGATCGGACTGGTAGGCCGTAACGGCGCCGGTAAGACGACCCTGACCAAAGTGCTGGCAGGGGAGGGGACGCCGAGCTCCGGCCAGGTCACCAACAACGGAAGTATCGGGTACCTCCCGCAGGATCCCCGGGCGAGCGACCTCTCGGAGATCGCTCGGGAACGGATCCTCTCCGCGCGCGGTATCGACGAGGCTGTGCGGCAGATGCGGGCCGCCGAGGAGCGGATGGGAAGCGACGATCCCAAAGTGCGCGACCAGGGGTCCCGTGCCTACGCCCACGCCGAGGAACGGTTGCACCTGATGGGTGGTTACGCGGCCGAGGCCGAGGCGGCGTCCATCGCCTCCAGCCTGGGGCTGGAGGAGCGCATCCTCTCCCAACCGTTGGGGACCCTGTCCGGTGGACAGCGCCGCCGCATCGAGCTGGCGCGCATCCTGTTCAGCGGAGCCGACACCCTGCTGCTCGACGAACCGACCAACCACCTCGACGGTGACTCCATCATCTGGCTGCGCGACTTCCTGAAGTCCCACCAGGGTGGGCTGATCGTCATCAGCCACGATGTCGACCTGGTCGAACACGTCGTGAACAAGGTCTTCTACCTGGACGCCAACAGGTGCGTACTGGACATGTACAACATGGGCTGGAAGGCCTACCAGGCCCAGCGGGAGGCCGACGAGCGCAGGCGCAAACGGGAGCAGGACAACGCGGAGAAGCAGGCGTCGGCGCTACGGAAACAGGCCGACCGGTTCCGGGCCAAAGCCACCAAGGCGAGAGCCGCGCACCAGATGGACAACCGCGCCGAACGGCTTCTCAACTCCGTGGAGGGCCAGCGCAGCGCGGACAAGGTCGCCAAACTGCGGTTCCCCGACCCCGCTCCGTGCGGGCGAACACCGCTGACCGCCAAGGGCCTGTCCAAGTCCTACGGCTCCCTGGAGATCTTCTCCGGGGTGGACCTGGCCATCGACCGCGGCAGCAGGGTGGTCATCCTCGGTCTGAACGGCGCCGGCAAGACGACACTGCTGCGCCTCATGGCGGGAGTGGAACAACCCGACACCGGAGAGGTGATACCCGGCCACGGGCTACAGCTCGGCTACTACGCACAGGAGCACGAGACCCTGGACACGGAGCGCTCCGTCCTGGAGAACATGATGGACACCGCTCCCGACCTGCCTGACGTCGAGGCCAGACGCACTCTCGGATCGTTCCTATTCAGCGGTGATGACGTCGAGAAACCCGCGGGGGTGCTCTCGGGCGGGGAGAAGACACGACTGGCCCTGGCCAGACTCGTGGTCTCCAGCGCCAATGTGCTGTTGCTGGACGAACCCACCAACAACCTTGATCCGGCCAGCCGCGAGGAGATCCTCAACGCGCTGCGCAACTACAAGGGCGCGATCGTGCTCGTCACCCACGACGAGGGAGCGGTCGAGGCACTGCAGCCGGAGCGGGTCATCATGCTGCCCGACGGCGGGGAGGACATGTGGAGCCCCGAGTACGCCGAACTCGTGTCGCTCGCCTGAACGGTGGCCGGCCGGGGACCCGGTTTCGGCCCCCGAAGTGTCGTGTCCGAAACCCCGAGGCGCGGTTGTAGTGCCGCGCCCGTCGTGTCCCACCGGTAGCCACAGCCGCGGGCATGGCTGATCATTGGCAGCGACTGTGGCCATGATCACCGACGGAGAGTGGGAGGACGCCGTGTCCGAGTCGCTGCAGAGAGGCGCGCGGGTGACAGGCACTGAACGCTCGGAGCTCGCGACCGAACTCCGGGAGCGCTACGAGCAGGGGGAGAGCATACGCTCGCTGGCCGCGGCCACCGGCCGCTCCTACGGTTTCGTGCGCCGCCTGCTCACCGAGGCCGGTGCAACGCTGCGTGGACGGGGCGGGGTCACCGGCCGTTCGTGACCCGTGCGGTCGCTCCTCCTCCCGTGCCGAGTAGGGTTGGCCCCCGTTCCCGGCCGAACAGACCCGCCGGTTGCGGCGGATAGCCCGAATCGCGGAGGTGCGCATGGCTGACCAGGTGATCACGGACCAGGAGCTGGACGAGGCCGGTCTGCGACTGGAGATCGACGGGGAGATCGCGAGAGTCACCCTGGCCCGCCCGGAGCGTCGCAACGCCATGACAGGGCGCACGTGGAGCGCGTTGGCCAGTATCGGCCAGAACCTCCCCGAGTCCGTCCGAATCGTGGTGCTAGCCGGGGATGGGGCCTCCTTCTCCTCCGGTATCGATCTCACCATGTTCGAACCCGGCGGGCCCGAGGGCGAGAGTTCCCCTCTCGCCAGTGGGAAGGTCCCCGACCCCGCGGAGCTGGACGCGACGATAGCTGGCTACCAGGAGGGTTTCCGTTGGCTGCGCAGGCCGGACCTCGTCTCCATAGCCGCAGTCCACGGCCATGCCATAGGGGCGGGGTTCCAGCTCGCTCTCTCCTGTGACCTGCGCATACTCGCCGACAACGCGCAGCTGTGCATGAAGGAACCAGCGCTGGGGCTCGTCCCCGACCTCACGGGAACCAAACCCCTCGTGGACCTGGTCGGACCGAACCGTGCCCTGGAACTGTGCCTGACCGCCCGCCGGATTCCCGCTACCGAGGCCCGGGAGCTCGGGCTCGCCGAGCTCGTCGTCGGCGGCGACGAGCTGGAGGGCGCCGTATCCGACCTCGCGGCCGCCGTGCTCACTACCCCCGCCGAGGCGGCGCGGGCCACGAAGGAGCTCCTACTGCAGGCACCGGACAACAGCCTGGCGGAGCAGGCGGCGGCTGAGCGGCGGGCGCAGATCGGTCGCCTCACCGACCTCGCCCGGCAGCAGTCCGCGTAGTACCCGGGCCGGCCGAGGGCGGTCGGGTCGCAAGTCGTGTCCGGGACGGACGGCTTCCGGGGAGCCGGTTGACCGGGGCCGGCCCACCGAGGAGGTACGAATCACCCCGGAAGAACGGTTCCCGCTGTGTCTGCCGGCACGGGCTCTCTAGTACCCTACTGGAGGCGGTCTCACCCGTACTGCGCGCACCCGGCGCGCCGGACCGCCCAGCGCCGGAGGAAGCTCCAGGAGCCCTCCGTGCCGCGTTTCCCGGCGCGTTTTGTGTGATTGCGGCCGTGCAGCCGCGGGGCCTTCCTCGAAACGCTGCCGCTCTACGAGGAAGGTTTTACGTCACGTGACGGAAGCGAACAATGCCGCAGACCCGGTCTTCTCCGACCTTGGGCTGCCGGAATCGATCACCGACATACTCACCCGCAACGGCGTCACCAGCCCGTTCCCGATCCAGACAGCGACCATCCCCGCGGCACTCGCCGGTCGCGACGTCCTCGGCTGCGGCCGTACCGGATCGGGAAAGACCCTGGCCTTCGGTCTTCCGCTGCTGATACGGGCCAGCGAGCGCCGTGCCGCCGCGCGCCGTCCGCGCGGGTTGGTGCTGGTTCCCACCCGTGAGCTCGCGCACCAGTTGCGCGACGCTCTCCTGCCGTACGCCCGCGCTGTCGGCGCGCGTGTCGGGGACGTCGTCGGCGGGAGCTCCTACAGCCGCCAGATCAACGAGCTGCGGCGGGGCGTCGATGTCCTCGTCGCCACCCCGGGACGGTTGAGTGACCTGATCTCCCAGGGCGCCTGTGAACTGGACGACGTTGGCATGTGCGTCCTGGACGAGGCCGACCAGATGTGCGACATGGGCTTCATGCCCCAGGTCACCGAACTGTTGGAACAGGTCCCCTCGGGTGCGCAGACGTTGCTGTTCTCCGCCACCCTGGACGGTGACGTGGACAAGCTGGTGCGTACCTACATGCACGAGCCCGAGACCCACTCGGTGGACTCCCCCACGTCCCAGGTCAGCACGATGGAGCACCACCTGCTGAAGGTGCTGCCGCGGGACAAGAACCACATCGTCACCCAGATCGCCGCGCGGGACGGCCGCACCCTGTTGTTCGTCCGCAGCAAGTACCGTGCCGACAGCATCAGCGAGCAACTCGTCAACGCCGGGGTGCCCTCAGCCTCCCTGCACGGTGGAAAGACCCAGAGCGTACGCACCAAGACGCTGACGAAGTTCCGCGAGGGCCGCATCCAGACCCTGGTCGCCACCGACGTGGCAGCGCGCGGTATCCACGTCGACGGGATCGACATGGTGGTCAACGTGGACCTGCCGACCGGGCACAAGGAGTACCTGCACCGCGGGGGCCGTACCGCACGTGCCGGGGAGTCCGGGTGCGTGGTCTCCTTGGTCTCTCCCAACCAGCGCCGTCTGGCACGGAGGCTGCTCGGGGACGCGGGAGTGGAGGCCAAGCAGCACCTGGTCAATCCGGGTGACGAGCTGCTGAGCACCGTCACCGGAGCCCAGGAGCCCTCCTGGGAGCCGTGGGTGGAGCCGCCCGAACCCGAGCCCGCCCGTCGTGGACGCGGACGTCAGCGGCCCCGGCGCAACAACCAGAACCGGCCCCGCAACGACCGGCGACCGAACGGGGAGCGCGGCGAACGGCGCGGGGAGAGCGGCGAGCGCCGCGGAGACCAGGCACAGCGTCGCGACCGGCGGTTCGACACGGAACGCCGCTCCTCGCGGGACAACTCCGCAACCGGCAGGGGCGGGAACAAGCAGCACCGCGGCGGGAAACGCGGGTCCGGCCCCGCACGTGGGTGAGGCGGTACTGACCGCGTCCTCCCCGGCCCCCTAGGGCACAGCATTGGTTAACGTCGCGGGCGGGGCACCCCTGGTTCGGGTGCCCCGCCCGCGACGTCGTCGCCGAGCCCCTGGGCCTCCACGGGAGGCCTGTGAGTCCCCACCGCGTCCGCGACACAGGAGAGGCGGAGGGCGGACCGCGCACGGGTCCCCACCCGCTCAGCGCTTCCCGTACCGATGGGATCCCTCCGTCCGGGGCGCTCGGGATCCGGCGGTCCCACGCCGGGGACACAACGGCGGCGCCGCCGGAGACGATGCCCGCGCGGTCGCCGGAGGCGGGCGCCCCGGACGGGCGGAAGGGCGTGTCACCACCGTCACCGGGGACACAGTGCGCTGTGTGGCCCCGGTCGTTAGGACCCCGCGAAGCGGTCCCGTCCCAACGAGGGGGCGGCCCCGTGCCGTCGTCGGCGCGTGGGTCGGTGTAGGGGGCTCCGACGCCGCTGGCAGTGTGCCTGTCCGGCGCGCAGGGGCGCTTCCGGCGTGTTCTCACACGCGGGTGCGGGCGCGCCCCGGGCCCGGAGTGCGGTGGATAACGGCCCGTCGCCGGGTACGCTGTCCACTGGCGTGTGCGAAGAGTAGCGAGCCGTGGTGTTTCCGCGGTCGGTGCCGTGCACAGGATCCGCTTCCGCGGTCGATAACGATAACGATTCCCGGTACTATACCGCGGAATCCGTCTCCGACCGCGAGGAAATACTGTGCCGAACCAGCGGGCTCACGAGGCTCCCCCCTCTCTCGGTGACTCCCTGGCAACGGGCTGGGACCGTCCGGACGAGGAGTTACCGCCGGCCGACTGGGGAAAGCCACGCGGTCCCCGCCGCACGGCCACCGTGTGGCTCTTCGCCCTGCTCGTCGTCGGGCTGCTCGTGGCCCAGGAATGGTGGTCCGAGGAAACGGGCGGCGAAGCGTTCCTCGCCTGGGCGACCATCTTCACCGCCATCAGCCTGCAGGCGCTGCCGTTCCTCGTCTTCGGTGTCGTGCTGTCGGCGGTGCTCACCGCGTTCGTCCCCACCTCGTTCTACCGCCGCGCCATCCCCGCCAACTCCGCGGCGGCCGTCCCGGTGGCGGGTGCTGCCGGTGCGGTACTGCCAGGGTGCGAGTGCGCGTCGGTTCCCATCGCCGGAGGACTCATGAAGCGCGGTGTGGCCCAGGCCGCCGCGCTGACGTTCCTGCTCGCCGCGCCAGCGATCAACCCCGTCGTCCTGGTGGCGACGGCGGTCGCGTTCCCCGGACAGCCCGAGATGGTGGCGGCACGCTTCGTCGCCTCCCTGGGGGCCGCGGTCGTGGTGGGCTGGTTGTGGGCGAGGTTCGGCAACGCCGCGTGGCTGCGCCCCTCCCGGAACTCCCATGATCCCGCGGCACCCCCGGCGCGCGTCTTCCGGGAGTCGATACTGCACGACCTGCTGCACGCCGGCGGATTCCTCGTCGTGGGCGGGGCCGCGGCTGCGACACTGAACGTCGCCCTCCCACGGGAATGGGTTACCGCCGTGGCCGAGAGGCCCGTGGTGTCGGTGCTGGTTCTGGCGCTGCTCGCGATCCTGCTGTCGATCTGCTCCGAGGCGGACGCCTTCGTCGCCGCCAGTCTCACCGGATTCTCCGGAACAGCCCAGTTGGCTTTCCTCGTGGTGGGGCCGATGGTCGACCTCAAACTGATCGCGTTGCAGGGCGGGACCTTCGGATGGTCCTTCGTGCGCCGGTTCGTTCCGTTGACGCTGGGCGC
The DNA here is from genome assembly GCF_006717075.1 of Haloactinospora alba. Classification (NCBI taxonomy): domain Bacteria; kingdom Bacillati; phylum Actinomycetota; class Actinomycetes; order Streptosporangiales; family Nocardiopsidaceae; genus Haloactinospora; species Haloactinospora alba. The sequence continues at coordinate 1,948,255 of NZ_VFQC01000001.1, read as the reverse complement.
GGCGCTGCTGTTCAGTTTCGTCCTGGGGGAGGTGCTGCTGTGAACCGGATCGCGCAGGGGCTGGTGCTGGCCCTGTTGGGAACGAGCGTACTCAGCGCCACCGTGTTCTCCGACCTCTACCTCAACTACGTGCAGGGGCTGCTGAAGCCTTTCCTGGTCGCTGCCGGGGTGGTGCTGCTCGCGTTGGCGGCGTGGGTCATCACCGCCGACGTACGTACCGCTCTGCGGCCGGGCGGAACGGCCGACGACCCGCACACTGCCGGCGGAGAGGCGGGGTGCGGTGACCACGGGCACGCGCCGCGCGTGGCGTGGCTCCTGCTCCTGCCCGTGGTGTCGGTGGTCGTTGTCGCACCACCCGCGCTGGGGGCGTACACGGCGGAGAGCAGCGAGCCCGCGTCCCCCGTGTCCAACGAGGCGGACGACTTCGACGACCTCGGAAGCGGGGACACCGACGGCCCCGTGGAAATGGAGCTGAGCGAGTTCGTGTCCCGGGCCTGGACCGACACGGACCGGGAGATGGCGGGACGGACCATAGAACTCACCGGCTTCGCCGTGGCGGGTCCGGAGAACGAGGAGTGGTACCTGGCGCGGTTGGAGATGGCGTGCTGCGCGGCCGACGCCGTCGTGAACCGGGTGCTGGTCACTGGCCAGCCCGCACCGGAGGAGGACACGTGGTGGACGGTTCGCGGGACATGGGAGGAACCGGACGGGGATCTCCAGAGCGTGCGTGACCACCGCTTCGCGGTCGCGGAGATGACGCGTGTCACGGATCCCCCCGATCCCTACGAGTAGGTTCCTCAGGGAGCGCCCTCGCTGTTCGGCGCGCGCAGCACAGCCGACACCCGGGCAGCGACGCTGGCGACGTGCGGGCCGAGCTCGCGCACCCGTGCGGCGGGGAGCCGGCTCGCCAGCGAGGACACACTGATCGCCGCGACCGGGTCGCTGTTGTGGTCGAACACCGGTGCCGCTACGCACCGCACCTCCGGCTCGTTCTCCCGGTCGTCTATCGCGTACCCCCGTTCCCGTACCCGGGAGAGCTCGCCACGGAACACCTCGGGGTCGGTGATGGTCGTGCGGGTGGCCGGGTCGAGGCCGGCGTTCAGGACATCGGTGACGAGGTCGGGGGGACTGTACGCCAGGATCGCCTTACCGACCGCGGTGCGGTAGGCCGGCATCCGCGCCCCGATCCGTGAGCCCATCCGCACCGTGGCGGTGTTCTCCACCTTGTCCGCGTAGACGACGTCGCTGCCCTCCAGAACGACGAGGTGACACGTGTGCCCCGTGCGGCGCATCAGCTCCCGCAGGTGCGTCGCAGCCACGGAACGCAGATCGAGCTGGTCCAGATACGCCTGTCCGAGCGCGAGGGCGGCCGCACCCAGACGGAACCTGCCCGTGTCGCGGTCGCGCATCAACAGCCCGAACTCCAACAACGGTGTGGCGAGTCGCAGCACCGTGCTCTTGTTCACCTCCAGGGCAACGGCGAGCTGGGTGAGAGTGGCGCCGCCGCTCTCGACGGGGAGGAAACGCACGTGTTCCAGGATCGTCAGGGCGCGGCGCAACGACACCGAGGCGTTGCGCCGCGCACCGCTGGGCTGGGAGGTGGTCACCCTTTCACCGCCCCACCGAGTCCGGAGACCAACCGCCGTTGTACCAGCATGAAGAAGATCAGCACCGGCACCGTCATCAGGACGGACCCCGCCATGATGCCGCCCCAGTCGTTCTCGTCGGGTTTGAAGAACGAGAGCAGCGCCAGGGGGAGCGTCTGGTTCTCCTGTGCGGAGATGATGAACGTTTTGGCGAAGAGGAAGTCGTTCCACGCGAGGATGAACGCGAAGGTGCTCGTCGCCACCATGCCCGGTGCGACCATCGGGAAGAGGATCCGGGTGACGAACGTGAAACTGCTGGCCCCGTCCAGGTAGGCCGACTCCTCCAGCTCGCGTGGTACCGCTGCCACGAACCCGCGAAGCATCCAGATCGCGAGCGGGATCGCGAACGCGGTGTGGACCAGGATCAGCGATCCCAGGTGGTTGAGGCCCAACACGGGGACGGCGTCGCCGATGTTGCGCATGAGGAAGAACAGCGGGATGGTCAGAGCCTCCACCGGAACCATCTGTGCCACGAGCACCATGATCAGCAGTGTCGTGCGGGTACGGAACCGGTAACGGGCCAACGCGACCGCGGCGAAGAAGGCGCAGGCTGTCGACCCCACGACGACGGCGGCCGCGACGACGAGGCTGTTGGCCAGATACTGCCCCAACCCGTCCACGTACAGTACGCGCCGGAAGGACTCCAGGCTCGGCTGCAGAGTGATGGGGCTGGCCTCCCCCGCCTCCAGCGCGGAACGGGGCCTGAGCGCGGACAGCACCATCCAGTAGAGGGGAAACGCGACCGCGACCGTGATCAGCGCGCCGGCCAGGTCGACGCGTGCCCTGCGCAGGTGTCGTGTCCTCACAGTCCCTCCCCGTTACGGCGCAGCGAACGCAGGTAGACGACGGTGATGCCGAGCAGCAGGAGAGTGGTGATCACACCGATCGCCGACCCCAACGCGTACTGACTGGAGGCGAACGCCTTCTGGTAGGCGTACACGTTGAGAACCAGGTTCTGTCCCCCGATACCGCCGCCGCTGGTCATGATGTAGATCTGGGTGAATATCTTCACGTCCCAGATGATCGACTGGATCGTTACCACCGTCATGGCCGGACGCAGCATCGGTAGCAGAATCCCCACAGCCAACCGCGGGGTGGACGCCCCGTCCAGCCGGGCCGCTTCGATCACTTCCTCGGGAATGGCGCGAATTCCGGCATACAAGGTGACCATGACGAACGGGAAGGAGCACCACACGACCTGAGCGCCGACGAGACCGAACGCCGACCATTTGCCGTACGTCCACGAGTGGCCCTCGAAACCCTCCAGCCCCAGTCCGGAAAGCGCCTGGTTGACCGGACCCAGCGAGGGGTCGAACAGGAACAGCCACACGGCGCTTCCGGTCACGGCCGGCGTTGCCCACGCGGCGAGCGCCGACAGGAACAGCGCCGTGCGTACCCACCGCGACAGCCGTGTGGCCAACACCGCCAAGGCGCCCCCGACGAACAGCGTCGCCAGCACACAGGCAGCGGCGAACCCGATCGTGTTCGCCAGAACACCCCAGAACTCACTGTCCCCGAACAGCTCCGTGTAGTTGTCCAGTCCGACGAACCGGAGGGGTTCCACCCCGCTGACCTGCGGCTGCCGGTAGTCGTAGAACGAGACGAGGACGAGCTGGTACAGCGGGTAGGCGAGCATCGCGGCGAGAACGAGCAACGCCGGGGCGAGGTACAACCATGGTTCGAGCCCGCGGCGGCGCGGTGTCGTCGCCCGCCGCGGGCGCTGGGTGCGGGAGCTCATCTAGCCCTCGGCGAAAGCGTCGTCGAGCTCGTTCGCGGCCTCGCTCGCGGACTCGTCCACGGAGGCGTCGCCGGAGGCGATCCGCTGCATCATCGAGGGGAGTACCGCGCCGGAGTCGATCGTGGCCCAGGCACTGGTGGCGGGAACGAACCGGGAGCCGGAGTCGAGTGAGGCGATGAACGGCTCCATCCGCCCGTCCGATTCGGCGATCTCCTCCTGGACGCCGGTGAGTGTGGGAAGGTTCCCCATCGCCTCGTACATCTCGCGTTGGTACTTCTTGCCGGCCAGGAGCTTGGTGAACTCCACGGACAGGGTGCGGCGTTCGGTTCCGGAGAGCACCCCCAGGTTGTTCCCGCCGGCGAACGGCGGCGCGATGGAGCCCGGCTCTGTCCCGGGGAGCGGGACGACAGAGTAGTCATCGGATATGTCGCTGTCGTCGACCGCGTTGAGGTTGAAGTTCCCCCCGATCGTCATACCGGCTTCGCCGGCGATGAAGTTCTGGACGCTGGCGTTGCCGTCCATCTGGGCGCACGTCTGCGGGGGGCAGACATCCGGTGAGAGAACCTCGGAGTACTGCCTGATCCCGTCCCTGGCCTCGGCGGAGTCGATCGCCGAGGTGTAACCGTCGCCGTTCTCGACCGCGATGTCCCCGCCGTGCGCCCAGATGAACGGCAGGAAGCCGTAGGTGTAGTCGCCGCCGGCGGACATACCGAGCATGTCCGGGTTCTCCTCCCGTATCGCACGACCGGTGTCGACGACCTCCTCCAGGGTCTCGGGAGGCTCGCGGTCCAGTTCCTCGAGGACGTCGGTCCGGTAGTACAACGCGCGCGTCCCCAGGAACCAGGGAACGCCGTAGGTGCCGTCACCGACGCGTGCGGTGTCGGCAACGTCCTCGGCGATGCCGTCGTACTGGTCCCAGTCGGCGAGTTCCCCGCTGATGTCGGCGAAGCCACCGGACTCCACGTAGCCCGCCAGGTCGGTGTTGCCGTACTCGGCTACGTCGGGAGCGCTGGAGGGGTCGTTGAACGCGGCGTGGAACCGCTCCGCCCGTGTGTCGACCGGGATGTACTGGACATCGACGGTCACGTCGTCGTGTTGCGCCTCGAACTCGTCTACCGCCTGGTTGACGACGTCCTCCTTGGGCTCCTGGTCGACCTCGGAGAACAACCAGACCCGCAGGGTGCCGGTCATCTTGTCGGCCCCGGAGGCGTCGTTGTCCGTCTGTGCAGGCGCGCACGAGGCCAGGAGGGCGACTAATCCGAGTATTCCCACAGCGCGGGTGGCTCGCATCGGATCTCCTTGGGGAATGGGGGAGCGTGCGGTCGGGGCCGGAGCGCGGGCTCCGACCGCGTCGGATCCTGATGAGCCACGAATGTAGGTAACCCGTGCGCACCGGTTGAAGAGCGCACCGGCAATGTTGTGTTATGCACAAACCCTGGACGGCTATGCACGACAGGCTTCCCGTTCGGCACCGTACGTGCTCCGGGCGGGAGGATCCGGCCGGTGGGGCGGGCAGGGAACAGTGGGCGGCCGTGATGCGTTCGATGGACTGGCCCCACCCGATCGCACGCGGACGCCACGCGGTCGGCATCATGTTGGAGGGCCACAGGACGCTGTGGGGCCGGTACCTTGCCGGGCGGCGAAACGAAGGACAGAACCGTGCAGCGTACTCTGATCAACGGAAAGATCCACCGTGCAACAGTCACGCAGGCTGACCTGCACTACGTCGGCTCCATCACCATTGACGCCGACCTCATGGAAGAAGCCGACATCGTCGACGGGGAGCAGGTGCACGTCGTCGACATCGACAACGGGAACCGGTTGGTGACCTACGCCATCACGGGTGAGCGCGGCAGCGGCGTGATCGGGATCAACGGAGCCGCTGCCCACCTGGTGGCACCGGGGGACCTGGTCATCATCATGTCGTTCGTCGTGCTCGAGGAGGCCGAACGCGCCCGCCACGGGCAGCGGGTCGTCCACGTCGATGCCGACAACCGGATCGTCGGCGTGGGGGCGGACCCCGCGGAACCGGTTCCCGGATCGGGACTGCGTTCCGGCGCCGAACGCGTGTGAGCGGGAGAACCGGGGTCCCGCCCGATCCGTTCCACTGACCGGGCGGGCCGACGGTCACCCTCTGGCCGCGGGAAGCGGGGAGAGGTCCGGTTCCGCCTCCCGCCGGCGCAGTTTCATGGTGTAGATCGTTTCGGCGGACAGCAGGCGGCTCACCCCGGTAGCCAGCACCACTGCCAGCATGAGCGGCAACAGGAGCGCGTACTCCCCGGTCAGCTCCACGATAACGATCGTCGCCGTGATGGGAGCGCGGGTGGCACCGGCGAACACCGCACCCATCCCGACGACCCCGTAAGCTCCCGCGGGCCCGGCGAGCGCGGGAGCCACCGAATGCATGAGCATGCCGCACGCCGTACCGAACACGGCTCCGAGGAAGAGGCTGGGAGCGAAGACGCCGCCCGATCCGCCGATGCCGAGCGTCAGGCTGGTAGCCAGCATCTTCCCGACGAGCAGGGCCAGAAGGAACCAGAGCACGTACTGTCCCTCGATGGCGTTCCGCAGCGCCGGGTAACCGACCCCGTACAGCTGCGGCAGCGCCAGCAGCAGCGCGCCGAGCAGCAGTCCGCCAGCGGCGGGACGCAACCACTCGGGGCCGCGCCAGATCCGCGCGACCGTGTCCTCGACCAGATACAGCAGGCGTGCGAACCCCGCCCCCACAGCACCGGCGGCGACACCGACGCCAGCGAAGAGAAGGTACTCGGCCGGATGGTCCACATCGAACGGGGGGAGTGTCAGGAACAGCTCACCGCCGACCAGCACACGGCTGAGGACACTGGCGGTAGCGCTCGACAGGACGAGCAGCCCGAACGTCCGGACGGTGAACTCTCCCAGGATCAGCTCCATGGCGAAGAAGACACCGGCCAGTGGCGCGTTGAACGTGGCTGCGATACCACCGGCGGCTCCGCACGCGACGAGAAGGCGCAGACGGGATCCGTCCATGCGGGCGAGGCGGCCGAACACCGAGCCGAGCGCGGAGCCGATCTGCACGATCGGCCCCTCCTTGCCCACCGAACCCCCGGAACCGATACACAGCGCGGAAGCCAGCGATTTCACCAGGACGACCCGGGGAGCGATCCGCCCCCCGTCGTGGGTTACCGATGCCATGACCTCGGGAACGCCGTGGCCGCGGGCTTCGTTGGCGAACTTCTCGATCAGGGGGCCGTAGAGCAGTCCGCCCAGTGGCGGGACGAGGAGCAGGAACCACATGCCCAGCTGGGGAACGTAGGGGTGGGCCGCGTGTCCGGCGGCTGCGTAATCCTCGTGTCCGGAGAACAGCAGGGTGAACGTGTCGATGAGCCAGCGGAACGCCACCGCTCCGAGTCCCGAACCGACTCCGATCGTGAGCGCGAGGGCGAGAAGCCCCCACGGGATGCGCCACGAGAGGCTATGGTTCGGAAGTCGCAACAGGCGTGCCGCGGATGTCCGGTTGTCCGGACGTAAGTGTGTGAACTTCATTGGTACATTATGTGACACCCTGTTCCGCCCTCTGCGGTCAGGGAACCCACCGTCGGGCCTGAGCCCTCGCTTCGGATAGGGACGGGGGCGACGGGACGGAGACCGCTGCGGGCGTCCACCCGTACGGTCCGGTCACCGCGGGCGCGGCCGCTCCACGGCGGAGGGTGCCACCGCCGGAATGTCCCCCTCTCTCGCTTGGCAGCGGGCGGCGGTGTGCCCGCGAGGGCGTGGGTCGTCAGGGAGCGAGGGCTGGATCGCGGATCCACTCCTGGAGCTCGGCACGCCGGTCGGAGTCCGGTTTGAGCGGACACGTGGTGCAGACGCCGTGTTCCGCGTCGTCCTTGTAGGCGAAGCAGCAGGTTCCGCGTACCGCCCACGTGCCCTGTGGGTGGTTCTCGCAGAAGGGGAACAGGCGCGGCCGGGAACGGGTCCGGGCGCCGGCGCGGATCAGTTCCTCGCCCAGGCGGTGTGCCCGCTCCCATGCTTCCTCCGCGTCATGGCAGAGGTAGCGGGCGGGGTTGAGCATGTAGAAGTGCGTGGTGTCCAGTACCCACCCCCACAGGGTGCGCATCCCCACCCGGGTGTGGGCGTGCACGGCGTCGATGATCGGGGAGAAGGCGTTGACCATGTGCTGCGCTGCCGCCTGCTCCAACGCGGCGCTCTCTCCGCCCACGACGAGCGCGTCCGGATGCTCGGCAGCGGGGTCGTCCGCGAGTACCGCTATCGCTGCGCTGGTCACGGTAGGGGTACCGAAGGTCGCGTCCGACGTCCACGGGAACCACAGGTGCTGGGCGTCGACCAGCGGTGCGCGGCCGGTGCGGTATAGGCCCGCCGAGACGAGGAAGATCGGTTCGCGCAGCAGTGCGCGGAGGAAGCGGGTGGCGGCGGGGAGCTTGTGCTGACCGTTCCGCTGGGCCGTGCGGTCGAACAGTTCTCCCACGGCACCCTCGGCGGCCATCAGGTCGGCGCGGTACCAGCGTTGAGTGGTGGGCTGGTCATGGTTCGCTGGGAATCCGGGAGTGCGGATGTCCGGGAGGGGAGCGAACTTCAACGGCGTGCAGGCATCGACCACCGCTTGCAGCGGATGCTGGTTCGTGGCCATGCACGCATCAACCTTCCTGGACGGAGTGGTGAGACGACGGGACGCGTCACGATGCGGTACGGCACTGCGTCCCCGCCTGTTAGATGAGGCTACCCTAATGTCGTGGTGCGAAGCAATGATCTTCCTGGCCAGTGGGGTGGCCTGCCCGGGGTGCGGCGGAAGCGGCGCGTTCCGGTTTCCCCGCGTCGCGGGCGTTCCCGTTTCCGGTGCCCGGCTTCCGCGGAACATGAGATATAACGTACTGAGTCTCACATTTTTGTGGTACGGTTTATTTCGGGTTGTCCGGCTTCTGTGCGCGGCGTCGGGCAATACCGGCCCTCTCCCGGATCCGGAATTCCGGTAACCGAGGAACGTGAGCTTTTCCAAGCCGGCCACAGCCGGCGGAATACGCGTGTTTTTTGTGCTCCACAAGAGCAGGTCGCGAAAAGGTTGGTTCTTTCGTGCGCGGACATCCAAGAGGGTTGATCACCCTTGCTGGAACTGAGATGAATGAGCGCATTTCGTTTTACGGAATGCGTGCGATCCTCGTTCTCTTCCTTGTCGCATCGGTGGGTCAAGGAGGAATGGGAATAGCAGAGGGGGCTGCTACCGCCATCGTCGGTATCTACCTGTCGATGAGCTACTTCACGGCCCTTCCCGGAGGTTGGATCGCCGACCGTGTCCTGGGTGAGCGGAACGCCGTCCTCGTGGGCGGAATCGTTATCATGCTGGGGCACATATCCCTGGCCATACAGCTCGGGTCGTTCTTCGTGTGGGCGGGACTGGCGCTGGTGTGCGCCGGAACGGGGATGCTCAAGCCCAACGTTTCCGCCATGGTCGGAAAACTGTACGACGAGGAGGGGGAGTCGGAATCCGCGTCCCGCCGGGACGCCGGATACTCTCTCTTCTACATGGGGATCAACCTCGGTTCGGCGATCGGTCTGTTCCTCGTCGGCTGGGTCGGTGAGAACGTTTCCTGGCACTTCGGGTTCGGAATTACCGCTGTGGCGATGGCACTGGGACTGATCCAGTACGTCCTGGGGAGAGGGAACCTCGGAAAGGCGGGAGAACGGCCCGGAAACCCGCTTTCCGAAGCGGAGAAGTCCGCGCTGAAGCCCCGTGTCACCGCAGTTGTCGCAGCGGTCCTCGTTATCGGGATCGTCGCGTTTGCCACCGGGACGCTGACGGTGGACAACGTGACCTATGCCCTGACCGCGCTCGCCCTCGTCGTTCCCGTCTGCTACTTCGTCTATATGTTCGTGTTCCGAAGCGGCGACATGACCGGCGAGGAACGGGTGAAACTCAAGGCGTTCGTGTGGCTCTTCATCGCCTCGGCCGTTTTCTGGATGATATTCGACCAGGCCGCCGGTCCACTCACGCTGTTCGCGAAGAACAGCACTGACCTGACCGTCGGCGGGTTCGCGATACCAGCCGGATGGACCCAGGCGATCAATCCCGTCATGGTGATCGTCTTCGCGGGCGTGTTCGCCTTCGTCTGGAGCAAACTCGGCGACCGGGTGGGGACCGGCGCGAAATTCAGCGTGGCGCTCGTGCTGTGCGGTCTCTCGTTCGTGCTGATGTACGCGGCTACCCTCGCCACGCAGGGCGGTTCGGTCCAGGTGAGTCTGATGTGGCTGGTGGGGGTGTACTTCCTGCAGACGATCGCGGAACTGTGCCTGAGCCCGGTCGGACTGTCCATGACCTCCAAACTCGCCCCGAAGGCCTTCCACGCCCAGATGATGGGGCTGTTCTTCCTGTCCATCTCCGCCGGAGACGCGGTCGGTGGCCAGGTGAGCCGCCTGCAACCCCTGCTGGGAGGGGACTACTACCTGCTGCTTGGTGGTGTTGCGGTACTGGGCGGGATCGCCATGATGTTCTTCCTGGGCAAGCTTCGCGGTCTGATGGCGGAGCCGAAACCCCGGGACGTCAAGCTGGCCGTGTGACCGGCGCTCCCGGAGCGACTCCGTGTCCCGTCACCCGGGTGACGGGACACGGAGTCGCTCTTCGTTACCGGACAGGTCACCGAAGCAGCACCAGGTGGTTGCGCACCAGGACACGCAGGACCTCCGCGGTCGTGTCCAGCGAGCATCCGGAGCGTTCGGCGAGTTCCCCCGCCGTCAGCGACCGTTGTTCGACGAGTTCGGACAGCACCGGCTCGACACGCGCGGGGAAGCGGTAGCGGCGTCCGGACACGGAGAGGGCGACACTCGTCCCGCCCCGTTCCAGCGGCGGACACACCACCGGAACGAACTCCGCCACGGTGTGCTCCTCCGGCTCGGATCCGTCCACCGCCCACGGCAGCGCGAACGACTGCCGGCGCGGGAAACGCGCGGCACGTTCGTTGAGCAACCCGTCGATACCGTGCCGCTCGGCAGTCTCCGTGAGGCGGCGCAGGAGCTCCCGGTGGTGCTCGTGACGCTCCTGTGCGGAGGAGAACCGCGGGATGTCCGCACGCAGGAACTCGTCCTCGTGCAACCGTTCGAGAACGGAGGCGACCCAGTCGATCCCGGTGGTGCGGGTGAAACCGAAGGTGAGGTGCATACTGACGTCGCCGGTCCCGCTCACCGTGTGCCACCACCCACGGGGAACGTGCAGGACGTGGCCGGGACGCAGGGTTCCCTCCCACACGGTTCCCCCGGGCGGACCGTGGCGATGGTCCGTGTCCTCCTTCATCGGATTGCGGCGGTCTCCCTGGCCGTGCACCTGCCACGATTTCGTTCCGGCGAGCTGTACGACGAACGTGTCGTGGTCGTCCCAGTGGGTGTCGAAACCGTAGGAGTCTCCCCAGATCAGGTAGAGGTTCGCCTGGGCCCGTTCGCGCACCATACGCATGAGGTCGTCGGCCGCCGCGCGAACCGGTGGATGCAGCCGGTCGACGCTGTCCAGAACGAGGCTGGCGCCGTCCCGCAGCTCCCGGTACAGCGCTTCCGGGCGGATCGTTCCCCGGCCGGCGGGCGAGGCCGTGCCCGGTTCCGTGTAGCGCTCCGCGGGGACGGGGGAGCCGGCGCTGTGCAGCCGCAACCGTGGGGGCTCCAACGTATGCGTGGTGAGTAGGTCGCTCAGGGCGGTGAAGTCCAGCAACGGGCGCACGGTCTCCGCCCCCAGGTCAGCGAAGACGACCTCCTCCGAGAGTCGTCGGGTGAGGAGGTCGTCTCCGACAGCCGCGCGCAGTGTCTCAGTGAACAGGTGGTCGGTCACGCACAAACCTTCCGAGGGGGGACACGTACCGGGCGTGTGACTGGCGATGCCGCCAGCCACACGCCGCCGGGAGTCGGGAACCTCAGATGAAATCGGAGCTGGAGTCCGTGCCGTCGTTGTCGCCGCCCGCGGTGATGTCCCGCGACGTGACCTCGCTGAGGTCCTCGACCTCGATCTCGATCTGGTCCATTGCTGTTCTCACCTCTCTTCCCATCTGCGTGAGCTGCCGCACGCATCGGCTACCGGTCCGGCGACAGCCCCGTTCGTGCCGCGGCGAACGCGTGGGCGTCCGCCGCGAGTTCGACAGCCCGGGCGACAGAACGCTGTCCGTGGCCCACACCGTGTTCGTAGCGCAACAGGATCGGTCCGCCGTACCCGACCCGCTGCAGAGCGGCGCACATCTTGCGCGCGTGTGCGGCGTCGGTGCGGGTGTCCCCGTGGAAACCGTTGATGAGGACGGCGGGATAGCGACGTTCGCCCGCTGCCAACGCCCGGTGGTAGGGGGAGTACGACAACAGGGCGGTGAGGTCCTGGGGATCGGCAACGGTGCCGAACTCCCGCGTCCACATCCTGCCCAGACCGAGACGTTCGAAGCGGAGCATGTCGGCGAGGGGGGCCAGCGCGATGACGGCCGAGCACACGTCGGGACGTGACGTGGCGGCGGTGAGGACGAGGAGGCCGCCGGCCGACCCCCCGGAGAGGCACAGTTGCTCGCGCGCGCAGTAACCGCCGGCCACCAGGGCGTCCGCAGCGGCCACCAGGTCCTGTACCGAGCGGGGTTTGTTGCGCCGGGCTCCCGCGACGTGCCACCCGCGTCCTCCCTCCCCGCCTCCCCGTACGTGAGCGACGGCGTAGGAGCCCCCCGCACGCAACCACGCGAGGACGGTGGCGCTGAACCCGAACTGGCGGGGCCGCCCGAACCCTCCGTAGGCGTGCAGGACGGTGGGTCGTCCGGACCGGGGGTCCCCGCGGGAGGACAGGGTGAACACGGAGACCGGAACGCGGGTGCCGTCTGCCGAACGGCACCAGAACACCCGGTGTTCGAACGGCTCCCCGTGCGGAACACGGGAGCTGTCCGGCCACGGGTGCGGCTCGTACCCACCTGCGCCGAGAGCGAGGACGGTCTGTTGGCGGGTGACGTCGGCATAGTGGATGTAGGCGCGCCCCTGGGGGGCCGAGGTCAGCCCGTTCGCCATACCCGCCCCCGGAAGCGTGACGCGGCGCCGTGTCCGCCCGTCGCGGGGATCGTGCACGGTGAGGTCACTGACGCCCAGACGGGTGCGGGTGACCAGCAGCTCGGTGTCCTTCCCCGCGCCGAGGACGGTGAACTCTTCCAGGGTCGCGTCCGGGGACTCGGGGACGACCTCACGCCAGTGCGCGGTGTCCGGACTGTGCGGGGAGGCAACGCATATCCGGCGCCGTTCGGCTCCGAACGTCGTACGGAAGTACAGCCGGTCGTCCGTTCCGAGCTCGGCGTCGGAGACGATGTCACGTCCCTCGTGCACGGTCGTCCAACGCGGCTCGGCCGCGTTGCCGCCGGAAGCGCCGATGTCCGCGAGCCACAGGTCGGTTCTGTGGCCGGTGCCGTGGCTCTCGGTGGCCAGCAACCACCGTTGCCCCAGCAGGCGAACACCGGGAACGCTGCCCGGTTCGGCACAGGAGCGCACCAGAACGTCGGGTTCGTCGGAGCAGACGCGGTGCAACCATATTCCGCGCTCGCCACTGCCACTGTCCCGGCGGACGTAGTAGAAGGCCGGCGCCTCGGTGTCGGAGAGCCAGGCTATGTGGGAGTACCGCAGCCCCCGGACGGGAGGTTCCACGGGAAGCCCGGAGCGGGTGGACAGGACACGGAGCTCGCCCCGTTCCGTGCCTCCCGTCGAGCTCTGCACGGCGACCAGCTCTCCGCCGGGTCCGGGGCTCCAGCCGTCCAGGGTGGTACGACCGCTGGGGTCGAGGACCTCCGGATCGAAGAGCGTTCGTTCCCGTCCCTCCGCGATCGCCAGGAGACGGGGGTGGTTCGCCCCGGCCTCGCGCCGGGTGGCGAACAGCCAGCCGGCGCGGTGTTCCGGCGCGGACCACAGCTCGGTGTCCACCAGGTCCCGGATCTCGGCGGCCAGAGCCGTGCGCAGGGGCCAGTCGGAAGCGGCCGCCGCGAACTCGCTGTGTCGCTGACGCAGCCACTCCCGGGTTGCCACGGAGTCGGGCTCCTCGAGCCACCGGTACGGGTCGGGGGCACTGGTTCCGTGCTGTGTCCCCGCAGTGGGGGGAGCTGTCGGACGGCCATGGGAACACTGGGTCCCGGAGCCTGCGGAGGCCATACTCACATGCGAACGACGCGTCGGCTGCCGTTGTGGGGGGACCGGATCTTCGTGTGGTTACGCACGGTCCATATCCTTCACATGCCTCGTGGCACCGCACAAGGCAGTTCTTCCTTACCCGACGACAGGTGCGTCTCACTTCGGAGTGAGGGCGATACTCAGCGCTGGGGAGGGAGGAGCGGTCCCGCGTCCCACTCCTGGAAGACCAGCATCGTCCGTACCTGAGTGACCTCGGTCAGGGACGTGAACTCCTCGACCACGAGGCGCTGCAGGTCGGCGACGTCCGCCGCGGCGACCAGGACGAGGAAGTCGTCCGGTCCGGCCAGGTGGTACAGGGCCCGCGTCTCCGGTTGCGCGCGGATGTGCTCCACCAGCGACACCATCGATTCACTGCTGTGCTGGACCTCCAGCGAGAGGAAGGCCTGGATCGGACGCCCCAGTGCCTGGGGAGAGACGCGGAGCGCGTGTCCCGTGATCACTCCCGCGTCGCGTAGCCGTGCGACCCGGTCCAGGCATGTGGAGGGTGCGATCCCCACCGCCGCGGCGAGATCCCGGTTGGTCATCCGTGCATCGTTCTGCAGCACCCGCAGGATTTCCAAATCTTTCGAATCTAATTGCGTATTTTCCATGGTTTGAAAAATTTCATTCGGTGATTTGCTTTTTTTGTCGTTTTAAATACATAATTATAGTGCATGAGCCGTTTGATGGCCGGGCCAAGCCTGCGTGTCGTTGTGGAGTATCCGTACGTATTCGTGTGAGGGGACCTATGCCCGTGCCGGAGCACCTGTACCTGTTCGTCACCACCCTGGCTCTGGTCCTCGTCATCCCGGGACCCGACTTCGTCCTCGTCACTCGCAACACGCTCGCCCGGGGGAAGGCCGCCGGCCTGGCGACGGCCGCCGGTACGACGACGGCGCTCGCGGGATACGCGACACTCGCCGTGGCCGGACTGACAGTGCTCATCGCCTCCAGCGGGACCGCTCTGCTCGTGCTGCGCGTGGCCGGAGCCTGCTACCTGAGCTACCTGGGGGTGAGCGCGCTCGTGGGAGTGTGGCGCGCCCACCGCGCGCCGGCTCCCGCCGCGGAGCGCACGGAACCGGACCAGCGGGGCGGGGCACCGTTCTGGCAGGGGGTGATGAACAACGCGCTCAACCCCAAGGCGCTCGCGTTCTTCGTCACCCTGTTGCCGCAGTTCGTCACGCCCGGCCCCGAGGCGACCGCCCAGACCGCCCTCCTGGGCGGGATCGTCGTGGCGATGGCCGCGACCTGGTGGCTGGTGTACGTGCTGGCGATAGCGCGGTTGGCGGACCTGATGCGTCGTCGCCGGGTACGGCAGGGGATCGAGCTGACGAGCGGTATCACACTGACCGCGTTCGGGATCGCGCTGGCACTGGCAGCCTAGGGCGGAGCACCTAGCCGTGCCTCCGCCCCCGGGCGAGGAGGGATCCGGCGTCGTACGAGACGCTGTGAAGCGGTTCGGGGGTGAGGGCGGCCAGAGCGGAGCGGTAACCGGAACCGGCGTCGAGGTCGAGTAACCGGACGTCGCGGGGCGGGCGGGGGCCCGTCCAGGAGACGACAGCGGCGGCCGCGTCAGCGCCGCTCACCTCCACGGACGCGAGCCCTCCGCCCAAGCCCTCTCCGGTCGCCTTGAGAGAGGCCTCCTTGCGGGCCCAGTACGTGAAGAACCCCTCCGTCCGGAAGTCGGGGGGAAGCCCCGAAAGCGCGTGCCGTTCCGCCTCCGTGAGCGCGTACCCAGCCAGCCCCGCGAGGTCGCGTTCCGAGGAGACCCGTTCCACGTCCACCCCGAGCGGGACCTCCCGGGCCGCGGCGACCACGACCCGCTCGCCCGAATGGCTGATCGAGAGTTCCACACCGGAAGCGGCCCCGAGGGGATACGGTTTCCCGTGCGGCTCCCGGCTGCCAGTCGGCGTCTCCTGCCCGGACGCGCAGTTGGCGCAGTACCGGGAGAACTCCACGGTGTCGGGAGCGCGGCCGGAGAAGCGTGCGACCACGAGCCGCGCCAGGGAGTGGGCCACGGTGTAGCGGTCCCGGTCGTCCTGGAACCGGAAACGCTCCCGCCTCGCCCGCTCCCGCGCGTCGAGCAGGTCCGACAACTCGGGATTCTCCGCGGCCCGC